>NZ_JBVHQB010000006.1:0-383042 GCF_055567635.1 Streptomyces sp. NPDC026500
CCCGGTGATCCGGTTCTCCGCGCCTGCACGCTTGCCTACGGGCAGGTCTTTGGTCCACCGGAAGCGGACCCGGCCCACCTTGGGAATGTTGACCACGCCCCAGCGGCGGTGCACGCGGGTGATGTTCAGGTCCCGGCCCTGCGGGATGTCCACGGACATCACCGTGCGGAACCGGCCCTTGAAGTTCGGGGCGTCGGCGCGGCCCTCCCAGCAGTTCTTCCACGCCCGGAAGTACGTCTTGAGTACCGCTTGCGCGGCCTGGGCGGGGAGGACGGCGAGAAAGCCGATGTCCTCGCGGCCCTGTCGGATCGCGGCGTCCGCGTTCGCGAGTGTCCGCTTCTCCTTCGGCATCATCTGCCACCACGCGTGCAGCAGGTTCCACATCGTGCGGGCCGCGTGCGCCTGGTCGTCTGTCTTCAACATCCCGGCAGGCGACAGCGCGAGCCGGGCACGGTGCCCGAACTGCCGCTTGACCAGGGCGTCGTGACTCACAAGCGAGAGCCTACCGTTGGTTTATGTCACCGCGCTGGAACCCTGATCCCGATGTCAGAACCGGTCGCCATGTTGTCCCAGCCGAGCACCCGTTCCCTGACGGTCGATTCGTACCATGGCAACAACAACACGTTCACGTACAGCGTCCCGGCCAGTGCCTGGCTCACCGACACCAGCCAGTACAACGTGCTGAAGATCGATGTGGTGAGCGGTTCGGGGACGACGTCGTATCTCAGCGCCGGCACGTCGGTCGACGCGCTGGACCTGTTGGCCTGAAGTCGGTGTCGGTGATTCCGGAACTCAGGTGCCGCGCGTCCACTGCTGGTTGGTGCCCGCGTTGCAGGTGTACGTGATGAGGGGCGCGGAGTTGGCGGTGGACGCGCCCGACACGTCCAGGCACTCGCCGGACGCCCTGGCCTTGAGGAGCACATAGCTGCCGGAAGCCGTCACCGACCACTGCTGGGTGGTGGCGCCGGCGCAGTTCTCCTGGGTGACGCCGGTGGCGTTCTCGGTCAGGCACAGGGAACTGCCCCGGCCCATCAGCTCGTAGTAGCCACCGCCGAGGGACTTGAACCAGAACTTCTGGTTCGCCCCGCCGTTGCAGGTGTACTGGGCGAGCGCGACCCCCTGCCACAGTGACTGGTTGGGCACGTCCGCGCACTTGACGGAGTGACGGGCCGTCAGGGATTCGTAGGTGGCGCTCGTTCCGCCGATGGACCCGGCGGCCGTGTCGACGGTGATCTCCGGGGACCAGGACAGGGACACCGTGGTCGTCGTCGGGAAGGCGACCGGCAGCCAGACGTACCGGGAGTCGTCGACGGTGCCGCCGAAGGAGTTGCCCCAGCGGTCACCCATGTAGAGGTACGAGGTGCCCGAAGTCCCCTGCACGGGGAGGACGTACGCGGTCTGCGACCCGTACGCCGTGGAGTCGCCGACGTTCGTCATCGCGGTCCAGGGGCCGGCGAGCGAGGTGGCGGTGGCGTACTGCTGCTGGTTGGGGCTCCAGCCGGTGGCGGCCGAGGTCAGCATGAAGTAGACGCCACCCCGCTTGAAGAGCGCGGGCGCCTCGCGGTGTCCGCCGTGCCAGGGGTCGCCGACCAGGGCCGCGATGCCGGTGTAGTCGGCGGTGAGCCGGTAGATCTGGAGGTCGTAGTTCTCGCGGGCGGCGGAGACCATGTAGCCGGTGCCGTCGGTGTCGACGAAGGTCGTGATGTCGCGGGACATGTACTGGCCGAGCGGCTGGAAGCTGCCCTGGTAGGTGTAGGCGCCGTCCACGGTGTCCGAGACGGCGACGGCGGCACGGGCCTCGCTGTAGTCGACGCCGTTCTCCTTGTGCATCCACATGACGAACTTGCCCGTGGACGCGTTGTACATGACCTTGGGCCGCTCGATGTAGGCGGTGCCCAGCTCGGCGGCGCTCGCCTGGGTCAGGACGTGGTTGCGGAACTCCCAGTTCTTCAGGTCGGTGGAGCGGTAGGCGTCGACGTACTTGAAGGTGTTGTCGGCGTTGCGGTTCTCGCCGAACCAGTAGTAGTAGCTGCCCACTTTGACGACCCCGCCGCCGTGCGCGTGCACCACGGCGCCCGAAGTGTCGGTGAACTGGGTGCCGTTGGTGATGGTCTGGGGCGCCGCCTGGGCGGGCCCGGCGGCGAGGAGTCCGCCGGCGACCGCAAGGCAGAGGGCGACGAGGAGGGCGTACACGCGTCTCAGGGCGTGGCGCTCCTCATGGATGGCGCGGAGGATGAGGAAGAGGATGTGGCCGGTGCGGTTCGTGCGATGACGACCGCTCGTGCGACTCATGCGGTGACTGCTCGTGCGGCTCACTCTGCTCGTACAGCTCGTGCGACTCATGCGGCTCATGCGGTGACCGTCCGTCCGGTATGCCGAACATCATCTGCGATTACGAACGTTGCCGCCGAAAAAGTAAGCGCGTACTACGACGAGGTCAACGGGGCGGACGGGACCGGTCCTTCGGGGTGGGGCTTGTGGGCCGGCCGGGGTGGTGCCCCGAGGCGAGACGGCCAGCCTCGGCGTAGGCCCGGACCAGTGGGCGCCGGTCGTCCGCGCGCCAGGCGAGCGCCAGTCTGCTCGGCGCGATGCCGAGCACCGGACGGGTCACGACACCGCCCCGAGTGAGCAGCGGCGCGTTCCCCGCGGCGAGGAGGCAGACACCCCGGCCGTCCACCAGGGCCTCGTACGTCTCGTCGGCGCTCGCGGCCTCGGCGCCGATCCTCGGCGGGCGCCCGGCGCGGTCATCCAGGGCGAGCCAGTACCCGCGCAGCACACCGGCGGACTCGGGGATGGCGATGAACGGTTCGTCGAGAAGGTCCGCGAAGTCGATCTCCGCACGGTCGGCGAGGGGATGTGTGTCCGGCAGTGCGACATGGCGCGACTCCTCGGCCACCACCACCCACGCGTAGCGCTCCGCGTCCGGCATCGGCAGCCACACGAACGCGACATCCACCGAACCGTCCGCGAGTCCGGCGCTGGAGTCCGCCCAGCTCACCTGCCGCAGTTCGATCCTGGCGGCCGGACACGCCTCACCGAACCGGGACCGGATGGCCGGCAGCAGGCCGCCCCGCCCCGGGCTCGTGCTCATACCGACGACCAGGGTGGCCAGCTGATCGGCCTTGGCCCGCTCCACGGCCTCCGCCGCCGCGGCCCACTCGTCGAGCACCCGGCGCGCATGGGGCAGCAGAGCGGCACCCACGGAGGTCAACCGCACGCCCTGGTGGTCCCGTTCGAACAGATCAGCGCCCAACTGCCTTTCCAGCATGCGGATCTGCTTGCTGAGGGCGGGCTGCGAGATGAAGAGGCGCTCGGCGGCGTGTGTGAAGTGCAGTTCCTCGGCGACGGCGACGAAGTAGCGCAGGTCCCGCCCGTGAACGTCCATGACCATAACCATGGGTTATCACGAAGGGTCTTGGACGGGCGAGCGGGCGCGGGGCGAGGCTCGACTCATCGGAAGCGGGACACCGTACGAACCAACGATTCAGGGAGTCGGACATGAGCAAGGTGTGGCTGGTCACGGGTGCGGGCAGCGGTTTCGGCCGGGCGTTCACCGAGGCAGCGGTCGGGCAGGGCGACGTCGTGGTGGCCACGGCCCGCAGGCCCGAGGCGCTGGCCGATCTGGTGGCGGCTCACCCCGACCAGGTGGAGGCGCTCGCCCTCGACGTGACGGACCCGGCGGGCATCGACTCCGTCGTGGCCGATGTCGTCGAGCGACACGGGCGGATCGATGTGCTGGTCAACAACGCGGGCCGTACCCATGTCGGAGCCGCCGAGGAGACCACGGACGCGGAACTGCGGTCCCTTTTCGAGCTGCACTTCTTCGGGCCCGCCGCACTGGTACGGGCCGTGCTGCCGCACATGCGGGAGCGGCGCTCGGGGGCGATCGTCCAGATGAGCAGCATGGGCGGGCAGATGACGTACCCGGGATTCTCCGCGTACTGCGCCACGAAGTTCGCGCTGGAGGGCTTCTCCGACGCGCTGGCGGCCGAGGTCGGGCCGCTCGGCGTCAAGGTGCTGATCGTCGAACCGGGCGCGTTCCGTACGAACCTGATGGGCGCGGCCGGCACGAGCGAGGAGATCACCGACTACGCGGACACGGTCGGCCCGACCCGGCAGGCCGTGGCCGCCGGGGACGGGGACCAGCCCGGCGACCCCGCGAAGGCCGTCGCCGTGGTTCTGGCCGCCCTCGCCGACACCCGCACTCCGCTGCGACTGCCGCTCGGTGGCGACGGGGTGGACGCCGTCCGCGGTCACCTGGACGCCCAGCGCGCGGAGATCGCGGCCTGGGAGAAGGCCGCGCGGGACACGGCGTTCGCGGTGTGAGACGCCGGCGGGGGACCGAGTCCGACCGCGGTGATCCGCAGGCCGGCGCGGGCCAGGGGCACGGTCGGTCTTCTCGTTCCCTGGCCCACCTCCAACACCGGCACGCCTGAGCAACTGAACAGGTGACGCGGCACGGGCCGGTCTCCAGCCCGGGGGCGTGCTGCGTGACATCGCGGGTGTTTCAACTGTGCAGGCCCCAGTGGCCGCGGTGGACCACCTCGGCCACTGGGCGCCGGCGTTCCGCGACACGGGAGCCCTGCGGGGGAACGTCGTCCGCCCGGTAGCCGACCGTGATGCCACCGATCGGCGCGTACTCATCGGGGACCCCGAACTCGGTGCGGAAGGGCTTCAGATGCTCGGGCATGATCCCGAAGAAGCAGGCGTCGAGTCCTTCGTCCACCGCGCTGAGCAGCATCATGAGGGCGGCCATCCCCGTGTCGATGTACCAGTACGGGGCGGGCCAGCGGGCCTCGGCGCGGTCCTCCCAGCCCTTGTCGGGTTCGGCGTAACGCTCCAGGTAGGCCGCCTTGTGGGCGAGCGGCACGACGACCAGCGGGGCGTCCTGCATGGTCGGCGTCTGCTCGGTGCGGGTGGGGACGAACGGCCAGAACCGGGCTCGGTCGGCGGGGTCGGTGAGCGCGAGGAACGCCCACCCCTGGGAGAAGCCGGCCGACGGGGCCCGCAGCGCGGAGGCGAGGATTCTCTCCACCGCCTCGAGGGTCAGCGGCTTGTCGGAATAGTGCCGGATCATGCGACGGCGACGGACGACCTCGGAGAATTCCATCTCTTCTCCTTGCGTGGGAATCCCGGCCTTCAGGCCGGGCGAGAAGCACATTCTGAGTGCCGGAGCCGCGAAGCGGCGTAGTAGGCTTTGCATCTGCCTCTGGCAGCGGTCAGGGCTTGGCCGTCATGAAACTCCTTGGAGTCGAGTGAGAAGCTCCCTCGTCTACGAGGGGGAGGAGTCACGTCACCTGATCCTGCCAGTGGGTGGCCGGGCCGGAGGCGGCCTGATCAAGCCTCGCGGACCGACGATTATCGCGGCCCCGGCGCCGCAAAGCGGCGCCGGGCAGGCCAGCTATCTCATTGGACGGGACGCCCGCTCAGCAAGTGGACGGTGCCGGGCGTGGCGCCCCTATCGGCTAGCGTCAGGACATGGCCAGCGACAACGCCCGCACCCTCGCCGCCGCGCTGTCCTCCGGCACGGTCGTGCTGGACGGAGGCATGTCCAACCAGCTCGAAGCGGCCGGACACGACCTGAGTGACGCGCTGTGGTCCGCGCGGCTGCTCGCGGACCGGCCCGAGGCGATCGTCGAGGCGCATCTCGCGTACTACGAGGCGGGCGCGGACGTGGCGATCACCTCCAGCTACCAGGCGACGTTCGAGGGATTCGCGCGGCGCGGCATCCCGCACGAGCGGGTGGCCGAACTGCTCGGCCTGAGCGTCGAGTTGGCGCGCGAGGCCGCTCGGCGCGCGCACGCGAAGGGCGTCGCGCGGCCCTTGTGGGTCGCCGCGTCGGTGGGCCCGTACGGGGCGATGCTCGCGGACGGTTCGGAGTACCGGGGGCGGTACGGGCTGAGCGTCGCGGAACTGGAACGGTTCCACCGGCCGCGCCTGGAGGTGCTGGCCGCCGCCGCGCCCGATGCGCTGGCCCTGGAGACGGTCCCGGACACTTACGAGGCGCGGGCGCTGCTACGCGGGGTGCGCGGGCTCGGCGTACCGGCGTGGCTGTCGTACAGCGTGGCCGGTGACCGTACGCGGGCCGGGCAGCCACTGGAGGAGGCCTTCGCCCTGGCCGCCGAGGCGGACGAGATCGTCGCGGTCGGGGTCAACTGCTGCGCCCCCGAGGACGTCGACGCGGCGGTGGCCACGGCCGCGCGCGTGACCGGAAAGCCGGTCGTGGTCTATCCGAACAGCGGCGAGGCCTGGGACTCCCGGGCCCGCGCCTGGACCGGCAGCTCCACGTTCACGGCCGCGCAGGTGGGCGAGTGGGAACGGGCGGGGGCCCGGCTGATCGGCGGGTGCTGCCGGGTGGGCCCGGAGGCGATCATGGGGATCACGGCGGCGCTGCGGCCCGCCGCGTAAGCCGGCGCGCCACCCCCGCGTGCCTGAGTGACACCCCGGTTCGCACCGGAGAGACCACGGCTCGAGTCACGGCCGGTCTCACGGCCCGTCTCACGGCCGCTCCGCGCCGCCCGAGCGGCGGAAGCGTCGTACGGCGGACAGCGGCGTCGTGATGCGCGCGGAGGGTTCGACGGGCTCGACGGGCGGGAGTGACGTGGACGGGCCCTCCACGGAGCCGGCCGGATTGTCCACAGGCTTGCCGGCGGGTTTACCTGCGGGCTTGACCAAGTGCTTGTCGGCAGGCCTGGCCGCCGCTCTGGCCGATTCGGTTTCCCACAGGGCGAGTTCGCGGTCGCGCGGGCCGTGCACGGTGTGCGGGTCACCGGCGCCGAAGATCCGTACCGGATGCGAGTCGTCCCAGGCGGCCCACCCCGGGTCGCCGTCGACCGCGAACCGCACCCACGCGCCGTGCATGGCGTCCGCCAGCTCCTGCGGGGCGCCCTCGCCCGCGAGCCTCGCCGACTCTGGGGTGCCGGCGGTGTCGAAGACGAAGCCCAGCTCCAGGGCGTGACAGGCACCTAGGCCGGGCACGTTGGACGGCCAGGCGAACTCGTAGACATGTGCGGCGGCCCGTCCCCCGCCGGGGCCGTCCGCGTCGGGGGACGCGGTGAGCCGGCCGCTGCGCGCCTCGGCGAGGCGGTGCAGCGGAACCCGCAGGAGATGGTCGGTGATCATCTGGCCGACGAGATCGGCGGTGCCCCCTTCCGGGTGGATCGCGCGGTAGCCGCGGGGCACCTCGTGGCCGCAGTGGCAGCGGGCCATGGCACCGGCCAGGGCGACCGAACCGAGCCGGTCGACGCGTTCCAGGAGCCCGCCCGGTACGAGCCACAGCCGGTACTCGTCACGGGTCCAGCCGAGGAGGAGGCCGACGTCCGGCGCGGCGCCCTCGACGAGGGCCTCCAGCGGGTCGTGCGGCACGAGGTCGTCGTCGACGACGATACCGAAGGCGGGGCCGCCGAGCACCGGGCTGCTGAGTCTGCCCACGTCGGCCTGGGTGCGCAGGAGCAGGTCCCGGTCGACGGCGGCGAATGCCTCAGCCGTCGCGGGGATCTTCAGCCGCGTGGCCATCCGGCGCACCATCCGGCGCACCCTGTCGCGGTCGCTGGCCTCGGGCGGCCCGCTCTGCAGGACCGCCCGGTGGAACAGGCCCTGGGCGCGCGGGCTCGCGAGCAGCGCGCCGATGCTGATGGCTCCGGCGGACTCGCCGAAGACGGTGACCCGGTCGGGGTCGCCGCCGAACCGGGCGACGGACTCCCGTACCCATTCCAGCGCGGCGAGCTGGTCGCGCAGCCCGGGGTTGGCGGGCGCGTCCGGGAAGAGGCCGTAACCCTCCACGCCCAAGCGGTAGTTGACGGACACGAAGACCACGCCGTCGCGTGCGAAGGCGCGCCCGTCGTACACGGGCACGGCCGAGGAACCGCGCGTCAGGGCGCCGCCGTGGATCCACACCATGACGGGGAGCCGGGCGCCGGGGTCCGGCTCCGGAGTCCACACGTTCAGGTTGAGGCAGTCGTCGCCGGGCACGACGGGGTCGGCGAGGAGCCGGGCGAAGGCTTCGGAGTACGGCGGCTTCGGCGGCGTCGACCCGAACGCGCCGGCGTCCCGGACCCCGTCCCAGGGCTCGGGCGGCACGGGCGGGCGGAAGCGGCGGGCGCCGAAGGGCGGGGCGGCGTACGGGATGCCCCGGAAGACCGCGAGCCCGTTCTCGTACCGACCGCGCACCGCTCCGTACGGGGTCGCGACCACCGGGTCCCTCGTCCCCGCCACCGGATCCACCGTGTCCACCGCCATCCGGGACCAGCTCCTCACCGTCGCGCGTCGTAAAGATCAGAGCACCACATCACTTCCCGGTATTCCTGCGGATGTCCCCCGTTCGGCCGATATCGCCGTGCGGCACGGCAGGCACGGGTCGGCCCGGGCCGGCGCGCGCAGGGCCCGAACCGGCCTGTACCCCTGTGCGGGCGAGTCAGCGCGCGGGCTCGAACCGACCGTACGTCTGTGCGACGCGAGTCAGCGCGCCGAGTCCGAACCGGCCGTACTTCTAGTCCGAACCGGCGTCCGACGGCCTCCGCGCCGCCCAGAGGATGCCGCCGAGCAGCTGTCCGCGGAAGTCCGGGTCCTCGTACGCCCGCGCGGCATGTCCGAGCGCGGTGTAGAAGACCCGGCCCGCGCCCTGTTCCCGGCACCACACCAGGGGGTGGTCGTCGCCCATTCCCCCGCCCTCGTAGGAGGATTCGTCGGCGGTGGCGAGCACGCGCACCGAACCTCGGGGGCTGGAGCGGAAGTCGTACCACTCGTCCGTGAACTCCCAGACGGGCGGCAGGAACTGGGTCGCGGGATGCCCGTGGTCCTCGACGAGGACCCTGCCCGGCTGGAGGTCCGGGTGCCGGTCGAAGCGGGCGCCGAGCAGTTCGCCGTAGTGGGGCCACTCGTACTCGGTACAGGCGGCGGCGTGCACCCCGACGAAGCCGCCGCCGCCCTCGACGTAGGCCGCGAGCCGGTCGCGGCCCGGCGGCGTCAGCACCTCGCCGCTCGTCGACAGGAAGACGACGGCCGCGTACGGGTCGAGGGGCGCCTCGAAGACCGCTGGGTCCTCGGTGGCGTCGGCCGCGAAGCCATGCGCGTCACCGAGGGCGCGTACGGCGGCGACGGCGGCCGGAATGGAGTCGTGCCGGTAGCCGGTCGTACGGGTGTACACAAGAACGCGAAAGGCCATGCCCGGAGCCTAGGGGGACCCTTGCCCGGGGCGATACGGCGGGCGTCCGACGTGCAGGCCGGGGGAGGCAGGCCAGGCGGGGGCGCTGCGATGCCGTCGTTCGCTCGGGACGGGCGCCCCCGGCCCGCCTACGGTGCCCGTACCTATGACTCCACGATTCGATTTGACTCCTCCCCCTCCTAGGAGGGGGATTCCTGGCTCACGTTGGCTGTGGACCGGCGGTCCAACAGCTCTTGCACGATCGGCACCAGCCGGGTTGAGACCAGCCCGGACGAGCATCACGCGTGCGGAGTTCTTGTCCCTGGGGGACACGGTTGCGCACACGGTGCATGCGTAGTTTCGTTCAGAGAGAGGGAGTGCGTGCTTGGTTCTCGCTCCGCACTGTGCGCAGTCCATCGTGGTGTGCGCGGGGTTGACGAGGTGCAGTTCACGGCCGTGCTTGCGGGCCATGTGGATCAGCGCCTGTTTGGTCGCGCCGATCGCGGCGTCGGCGGCCTTGCGGGCCATGGTCGACTTGGCGAGGAACTTCGGACGGAAGTCCTCGACGGCCAGGCGGTCGTGGTCGCGTACGACCTTCTTCGCCCACTTGCGGGCGGTGTCCTCGCGTTGGCGGGCGACCTTCTTGTGGAGCTTCGCGGTCTGTCGCTTCGCTTCACGGTAGCCCTTGGAGCCGGGCAGTCCGCGCTGGGGTTTCCTTCGGGCCGTCATCCGCTGGCAGTGGGCCAGGCACTGGGCGGCGTTCTTTCCGTGCTGGGCGTGCGGGAGGTCGTGGGCGTCCGAGGTGGTGGTCGCGGTTTCCCTGACGCCCCAGTCGATGCCGATGTCCCGCCCGGTGGGCGGCAAGGTCTCGATGGTGGTCGCCACGACGAACGAGGCGTACCAGTGCCCGAGGCTGTCACGGTAAACGCGGACGGAGGACGGCGGTTCGGGCATGTCCCGCGACCACACCACGGTCAGCGCGATGCCGCCCGCGAGATACAGGCGGCCGTCCTTGATGCGGAATCCGCGCTGCGTGTAGTTCAGTGACGGGTCCGCCGCATGCTTCTTCTTGTACCGGGGCATCCCCGCCCGCTGCCGCTGCGGCAGACGGGCCTTGACGTCCTTAAGGGCCTTGGCTCGGGACTTGGCGAAGTCACGGATGATCTGCTGCTGAGGAACGCTGCTGCCCTCACGCAGCCACGCGTTCGCCGTACGGGCCTCGGTCAGCATCCTGTCCAGGCGTGCCGGGCCGCACTTCTCGTCGTCGGCGTACGCCTTCTTCGAGCGGGCGCAGCATTCGTTCCAGATCCACCGGCACCGCGCCCACTCCGCCACGAGGACGGTACGGGCGGACGACGACACGCGGAGCCGGTAGGTGTACCGGGCATGCCCAGCATCCCCGTTCACTTCCCGTCGTGTCGTCATGGTGTCACAATACCACCACTACGGAGGGAGGAAACCACTACATTGGAGTCATGGATGAAGAGAAGCGCATCACTCTCCGCCTGCCCGCCGACCTCCATGTGTGGCTCGTCGCGCAGGCCGGCTCCGCCCGCAGGTCCCTCAACTCCGAGATCGTCTACCGGCTGGAGGGCGAGCGCGACGCCGCCGCGGCAGACGACGAATCACCCTGACGGCGATTCGTCTTTCCCCGCCCTGCTCCGCAGGGGGCCGATTCCTCCCCGGTCTGAAGCCCGGGGCGTCCTCGGAGGACTCTGGTGATCGGGCTGGCAGTCTCCGACATAGTCGCCTCCCTCGCCTTCGTCGAGGACGCCGAGAGCGAGCCGCACGCCGAGGCCGAGCTGCCCGGCGGGCTACGCCTGGCGCTGGATGCGGAGGAGACCATCTGCTCGTTCCACGCCGGATGGCGACCTCGAGCGGCGGCGGCAGGGTGTCGCTCGCCTTCCTCTGCGACAGCCCGGCCGAGGTCAACTCCGTGTACGGGGAGCTCGTCGACGCCGGCCACCACAGCGAACTCAAGCCCTGGGACGCCCTCTGGGGGTATGCGGTACACCGTCGTGCACGACCTGGACGGCAACGGCGTCGACCTGTTCGGGGCGGGGTGCGGAAGGCGTGCCGAGCGGGCTCGGGCTCACCCCTGCGGAGGGTGCTCCTCGCCGTTCTTGTGGCTGTGGGGGGTGTGGTGGGGGTTCTTGACGTGCGTGCGCAGGCGGGACGTCACGTCCTCCGGGGGCAGGAAGCGCGACCAGCGTTCCGGGAACTCGGAGGGCATGTCGGGGTCGTCGGGATCGGCGTCGTAGGAGCGGTGCGCGGCGACGCGGGCCACGTACTCGGCGGCCTGGGCCTCGCGCAGCCGCTCGTTGGCGGCACGGGCCGCGGCGGTGGCCGCGGCCGGCCAGACCCGGTCGATGGCCGCGTTGACGGCCGCGCCGACCAGGACGGCGAAGGCGGCGACACCGATCCACAGCAGGACGGCGACGGGTGCGGCGAGCGAGCCGTAGATCGTGGGGCCCTCGACGGTGTTGGTCAGATAGATGCGGAGCAGGAAGCTGCCGAGCACCCACATGGCGAGGGCGACCAGGGCGCCCGGCACGTCCTCGACCCAGGGGGAACGCACGGGGACGGACACGTGGTAGAGGGTCGTCAGGAAGGCGACCGACAGGACGATGACGACCGGCCAGTACAGGACCTGCACGACGGTCGTCGACCACGGCACGAAGTTCACCACGGCGTCCGGGCCGGCCACCATCAGCGGGAGCAGGACGGAGCCGATCAGCAGCGCCACGATGAACAGCAGGAACGACATCACCCGGGTCTTCACGATGCCCCGGGTGCCGTCGAGGCCGTACATCACGGTGATGGTGTCGACGAAGACGTTGACCGCGCGCGAGCCCGACCACAGGGCGAACAGGAAGCCGAGGGAGATGATGTCGGGCCGGCCGCCCTTCATCACGTCGTGCAGGATCGGCTCGGCGATCTGGTGCACGCCCTTCTGCGTCAGCACCGTGCGGGAGGCGTCCAGGATGTTGGACTCCACGCTGGCGATGGTGTCGGCGCCGGTCCAGGCGTCCACGTACCCGAGCAGCCCGATCATGCTCAGCAGCAGCGGCGGCACGGACAGGAGCGTGAAGAAGGCGGCCTCGGCCGCCAGCCCCAGGATCCGGTACTCCATGCACGAGTTGACGGTGTCCTTGATCAGCAGCCAGGCGGTCCTGCGCTTGGAAACGTTCCGGTAGAGCGCGCGCGCGCGATGAAAGCGGCCCGAGCGAGGCCGTTCAGGTGTTTCTTTTGCCTGGTGCACGTCCTTACGGTAGCGGTATGGCAGCCAGCACCCACACCGTGACCAACCAGGCTCCGCCCCTGGTCGGATATGACGTATTCGCCGCCGACCGGGCCCTCACCGAGGCGGTCGACCGGCATCTCGATCCAGAGCTTCTCGAGGAGGCGCGCGAGGAACTGTCGGCACTCGGCCGGACCACCGGTTCCGCCCAGGTCCAGGAGTGGGGTGCGCTGGCCAACGAGAACCCGCCGAAGCTGCGCACCCACGACCGCTACGGCAACCGGATCGACGAGGTCGACTTCCACCCGTCCTGGCACCGCCTCCTCGGCAAGGGGGTGTCGGCCGGGCTGACCTCGGCCTGGAGCCGTCCCGGCGGACACCTCCGGCGCGCGGCGGGCTTCGTGATCTGGACGCAGGCCGAGGCGGGCAACGGCTGCCCGCTGTCGATGACCCACGCGGCGGTGCCCGCGCTGCGCACCGACCCGGCGCTCGCCGCCGAGTGGGAGCCGCGCCTGACGTCCACGGTCTACGACCAGGAACTGCGGCCCGCGGCCCAGAAGGCCGGCGTGCTCTTCGGCATGGGCATGACGGAAAAGCAGGGCGGCAGCGACGTACGCGCCAACACGACCGAGGCACGGCCCCTCGCCGAGGACGGGACGTACGTGCTGACCGGGCACAAGTGGTTCTGCTCGGCGCCGATGTCGGACGGTTTCCTCGTGCTGGCGCAGGCCCCGGGCGGACTGACCTGCTTCCTGGTGCCGCGCGTCCTGGCGGACGGCACCCGTAACGTCTTCCGTATCCAGCGGCTCAAGGACAAGCTCGGCAACCGGTCCAACGCGTCGAGCGAGGTCGAGTTCGACGGGACCTGGGCACGCCGGGTGGGCGACGAGGGGCGCGGGGTGCGCACCATCATCGAGATGGTGGCGGCGACCCGGCTGGACTGTGTGCTCGGTTCGGCCTCGCTGATGCGGCAGGCCGTCGCGCAGGCGATCCACCATTCCACCTACCGCGAGGCCTTCGGCGGCCGGCTTCTCGACAAGCCGCTGATGCGCAACGTCCTCGCCGATCTGGCGCTGGAGTCGGAGGCTGCGACCACCCTGGCGATGCGGCTGGCCGCGGCGTACGACGACGGGAGCGAGCAGGAGCGGGCGTTCCTGCGGCTCGCGGTGCCGGCCGCCAAGTACTGGGTGACCAAGCGGTGTACGCCGGTCGCGGTGGAGGCGCTGGAGTGCCTGGGCGGCAACGGCTACGTCGAGGAGTCGGGCATGCCGCGGCTGCTGCGGGAGTCGCCGCTCAACTCCATCTGGGAGGGCGCCGGCAATGTGCAGGCGCTGGACGTCCTGCGCGCGCTGCAGCGGGAGCCGGGGGCCCTGGACGCGTACCTGCGGGAGGTGGGCCGGGCCCGCGGCGCCGACCATCGGCTGGACGGGGCCATCAAGAACCTGCTGACCGAACTCGCCGACCTGGACGGCATCGAGGCCCGTGCCCGCCGCCTGGTCGAACGGATCGCGCTGGTGCTCCAAGGTTCGCTGCTCGTCCGGTACGCGCCCCCGGAGGTCGCCGACGCGTTCTGCGCCTCCCGCCTGGGCGGTGACTGGGGTACGGCGTTCGGCACGCTGCCACACAGTCTGGATCTGGCCACGGTGGTGGAGCGGGCCCGGCCGGTGTCCTGAAGGAGGCGCTGACGCGGGGGTGGTGCTGCGCCGACACGGCACCACCCCCGTCGCTGGCCCCGTTCAGGAGCTCGGACACCGCACAGGCGGCATCGCTGTCAGTTTCAGGGAACCTTGTGACCGTTGGCGAGAGTTGCAGACCGTTGCATTCCTTTGTGCACGTTGGGCGAAGGCCCGGCGGACCCGGCCGAGAGCAGGCACGATGTGGGATGACGGCGGTGTCGCGGCCCGCACGCGGTCCTGGTTTCGGGAGTGCCCTGTGAAGATCACATCGTTCAACCCCGCCCGTTTCGCCCCGTCGGACGCGTCGGAGACGGCCGGGCACCTCAAGGAGACCTGGGCCGCGTCGGTCAAGGGCGAACGTGGCCCGATCGCCCCGCGTCCGGTGATCGGACAGTCCTGGCAGCGAGCGAAGCGTTTTGGCGTCAATCCCGAACAGGGAACGGACAGCATCCTGTTACAGGCGGACGAACTCGAACACCGACGGTCATCGACCGCGCTCGCCGAGGTGATGCCGACCCTTCACGGCGGACTCGGGGCGGTCGCCGACGCCTCCCTGCAGATCATGGTGGTCACCGACCGCGAGGGCCGGGTGCTGTGGCGTGAGGGCAACCCGGGGGTGCTGCGCCGGGCCGACACCATCTGCCTGGAGGAAGGCGCGGCCTGGAGCGAGGACACCACCGGCACCAACGCCATCGGAACCGCCCTGTCGGCGGGCACCCCCGTCCAGGTGCACTCCGCGGAGCACTTCGTGCGCACCCTGCACGACTGGACGTGCGCCGCCGCGCCCGTCCACGACCCGCGCGACGGGCGGCTGCTCGGGATCATCGACGTGAGCGGCCCGGACAGCACCTTTCATCCCGCGACGCTCGCCCTGGTCGACGCGGTGGCCAGACTGGCCGAAAGCGAACTGCGCGCCACGCATCTGACAGCCATCGAGCGGCTGCGCGCGGTGGCCGCTCCCCTGCTCTGCCGGCTGGGCGGCCCGGCGCTCGTGGTGGACACCCACGGCTGGCTCGCCGCCGTCACCGGAATGCCGCCCGTGGACCGGGTCCCGCTGCCCGACTCCTTCGGCGCGGGCCGGAGCTGGCTGCCCTCGCTCGGCATGTGCGTGGCCGAGCCGATGCCCGGCGGCTGGCTGCTGCGCGTCACCGGTGCCGACGATGCGGGGAGCGCCGGCCGGGTGGTCCTCGACCTCGGCGAACCCCGGCGGCCGCACGTCACCGTCTCTGGCACGGCGGGCAGTTGGGCCCAGGATCTGAGCCCGCGCCACGCGGAGCTGCTCTACGTCCTCGCCGTGCACCGGCAGGGGCGCAGCGCCGCCCAGCTCGCGGTCGACCTCTTCGGCGATCCGACCCGCACGGTCACGGTCCGCGCCGAACTGTCCCGCGTACGCCGTCGGCTCACCGGGCTCCTCGACCACCGGCCGTACCGCTTCCGCGAGGAGGTGGAGGTCGAGGTGCTGCTGCCCGGCGACCCCCGGGACCTGCTGCCGCACTCGACGGCGCCCGCGGTGCTCGGAGCACGGGCAGCGGCCGAACCGACGCCGTCCTGAGCCGGGGGAACGACGGAGCGAGCGTATTTCGTGAGCGTCTTCCGCGGTCTTTGTCCTGGCCCGGAGGTCTCTGCCGTAGCATCCACTTCACAGGCCACCCCACCCGTCTCTCCGTCAACGCCCTCGGCGGGGGAGGCAGTTGGCCTACTCGGGAGGACGCATGAAGCAGCGCGGCAGGCATCGTCGTCGGAGAAGGGGACAGGCGCTGCGCGCCACCCTGGCCGGAACCGCGCTCGCGCTCACCGCGG
Source organism: Streptomyces sp. NPDC026500 (assembly GCF_055567635.1). Classification (NCBI taxonomy): domain Bacteria; kingdom Bacillati; phylum Actinomycetota; class Actinomycetes; order Kitasatosporales; family Streptomycetaceae; genus Streptomyces; species Streptomyces sp. NPDC026500. Next base: position 15,860 of record NZ_JBVHQB010000006.1, read on the forward strand.
CCGCCACCCTGATCAGCACCTCGCAGGCCACCGGCGCCAACAGTCCGGGCGGGCTCACCGCGCTCCGCTCCACCTCCGCCGCGCAGCAGCTGCGCCTCCACGAGAACTTCGTCTCCCGGGACGCGCTCGACACGCTCAGCGGGAACATGGGCGGCAATGTGGGCGTCGAGGGAGTCCTGCGCGACGCCGACCGCTCGATGCGGAACACCGCCGACTGCACGGCGGACGAGCGGGCCGCGCTGCCCGTCGAGCCGACGGCCACGCGCGCGTACTGCTGGGGCGACGCCGACGCGCGGACCGGGCAGTGGCAGCCGCGTTCCGTGACCACGTCCGGTGACGCCGCCGACGACGGCCTGTGGGGCACGCATCAGGTGATCCTGGCCGGCTGGACGCACCACGACGGGCAGGCGGCCGCGCCGACCCGGGACGAGGGCCTCGCCAAGATCGCCTTCGTCGACGCGACGGACCCGGACGCCCTCAGCTACCGCTGGGTCCTGCTGGTCGCCCCGCGCGCCGGCGGCAAGGACTTCACGGCGGTCCACTCGGGCCTCGGTGGCATGGTCTGGTACCGGGACAAGCTGATCGTCACCGCGGCGCACGGCGCGGGCCTGCTCGTCTTCGACCTGCACCGGCTGCTGCGGGCCGACGTGGACAGCGGCGCCGTGGGCCGGGTGGGCCACGGCTACTCGGCCGCGGGCTACCAGTACGTGCTCCCCGCCATCGGCTCGTACGACCCGGAGGGCGGCGCGTGTACGCGCGGCCGTGACCGGGCGGTCCCCTGTTTCGGCTCGCTGTCCCTGGACCGTACGACCACCCCGGACAGCCTGGTCGCGACGGAGGCCGCCGGCGACCGTACGGAGCGGACCCGCATCTGGCGGTACGCGTTCAGTACCGCCGCGTACCGCACGGGCCTGCTCGCCGACGCCCAGGGACATGTGAACGCGGTCGAGGCCTTCACGACCAGGGGTTCCGGAATCTCCGGCGCCCTCTCGCACCGGTCGGACGGCTCCCGCGACGCCCAGTGGTACATCGGGCGGCCCGCCGACAGCCGTACCCAGCACGGCTCCCTGTGGCGGCAGAGCGGGCACGGCGCCCAGGCGGCCACGTGCACCGCGGACCAGTCGCACGCCTGCTGGAGCCTCGGCTCCGGGTCGCTGTCCTACTGGCAGCGGACCGGCGAGCTGTGGACACTCACCGGCGCGGCGGACCGGCGAGTGCTCTACGCGGTGCCGCTGTCGTCGGTCGACGGCTCGCTCGGATAGCGGGCGGCCCGCGGACTCACTCGGACAGCGGCCCGGCCTGCGGACACTTTTGGAAGGGCGCCCGCCCCCGTGATTCCCTGGCGGTCATGAGCAACGTCAGTGTGACCACCTGGTCCCTGGAGCAGACGGCCCCGACCGACCTGCTCCCCGCGAGCGCGCCGGACGGGGATCTGCGGATCGTCCGCGCCGAGATCCCCTCGCCCGAGTTCAGCCGCTTCCTGTACGCCTCGGTCGGCGGGGACATCCGCTGGACGGACCGGCTCAGCTGGACGTACGCCCAGTGGCAGGAGGTTCTGGCCCAGCCGGGCACGGAGACCTGGGTCGCCTACGACCGAGGGACGCCCGCGGGCTATGTCGAGCTCGGCGCGCAGGACGACGGGGCCGTGGAGATCGTCTACTTCGGGCTCATCCCCGCGTTCCGCGGCCGTCGGATCGGTGGACACCTCCTCTCGTACGGTGTCGCGCGCGCCTGGGACCTGGCCGAACGCTGGCCGGGACGGGCCGAGACGAAGCGCGTCTGGGTGCACACGTGCAGCAAGGACGGCGAGCACGCGATGGACAACTATCTGCGCCGCGGCTTCAAACTCTTCGACACCCGGGTCGAGGAGGAGGCGGAGGTCGCCACCCCGGGTCCGTGGCCGGGGGCGCACGCCGTCTGACCGGCTCCGGGCCGCGGTGACCGCGGCCTGCGGGCCCTCCTCGCGGCACCGCGGGAGGCCCGATCGTGTGATCGACAACACCCTTGTCTCGCGATACGGGACAAGGGTGTCCACATGATGGATGACGGTGGACTGCCCGGAGATCCCCGTGACACGCTTCCGTCATGTCTGGAACTGGAATTGCCTTGGTGAGTCGGCGGCACGTCGACCTCGGCCGCATGTCCAGCGCCATCTGTCCGGCGAGCTGACCAGTCCAGCAGCGCCCGACCCTCTCCCTTTTTGCGACCCTTGCGCAGTGCTGCGCCCATTCTTCCGTATGCACCCGTATGCGCAGGTCAGAGCCGCAGTCAAACCTGTCCCGCAGTCTCGAAGGACGTAACAACCATGGCCGCCACCCCGCAGAATCCCGCCGCCGCGCCCCGCCGCAAGGTGAGCCGTCACCGCGGCGAGGGTCAGTGGGCCGTAGGTCACTTCACCCCGCTCAACGGCAACGAGCAGTTCAAGAAGGACGACGACGGTCTCAACGTGCGGACACGCATTGAGACGGTGTACTCCAAGCGGGGCTTCGACTCGATCGACCCCAACGACCTGCGCGGCCGGATGCGTTGGTGGGGTCTCTACACCCAGCGCAAGCCCGGGATCGACGGCGGCAAGACCGCGATCCTGGAGCCGGAGGAGCTGGACGACAAGTTCTTCATGCTGCGCGTCCGGATCGACGGCGGCCGGCTGACCACCGAGCAGCTGCGCGTCATCGGCGAGATCTCGCAGGAGTTCGCGCGCGGCACCGCCGACCTCACGGACCGTCAGAACGTCCAGTACCACTGGATCCGCATCGAGGACGTCCCGGAGATCTGGGAACGCCTGGAGGCCGTCGGCCTGTCCACGACCGAGGCCTGCGGTGACACACCCCGCGTCATCCTCGGCTCGCCGGTCGCCGGCATCGCCGAGGACGAGATCATCGACGGCACCCCGGCCATCGAGGAGATCCACCGCCGGGTCATCGGCAACAAGGACTTCTCGAACCTGCCCCGCAAGTTCAAGACCGCGATCTCCGGCTCGCCGCTGCTCGACGTGGCGCACGAGATCAACGACGTCGCCTTCGTCGGCGTGAACCACCCGGAGCACGGCCCCGGCTTCGACCTCTGGGTCGGCGGCGGCCTCTCCACCAACCCGAAGATCGGCCAGCGCCTCGGCGCCTGGGTCCCGCTCGACGAGGTCGCGGACGTCCACATCGGCGTCCTCTCGATCTTCCGCGACTACGGCTACCGGCGGCTGCGCACCCGCGCCCGGCTGAAGTTCCTGGTCGCCGACTGGGGTGTGGAGAAGTTCCGCCAGGTCCTGGAGGACGAGTACCTCCAGCGCAAGCTGGTCGACGGCCCCGCCCCCGACCAGCCGGTCGCCCGCTGGCGCGACCACGTCGGGGTGCACCGGCAGCAGGACGGCCGGTACTACGTCGGCTTCGCCCCGCGCGTCGGCCGCATCGACGGCGCCACCCTGACGAAGATCGCCGAGCTGGCCGAGGCACACGGCTCGGGGCGGCTGCGCACCACCGTCGAGCAGAAGATGATCGTGCTCGACGTGGACGAGACGCGGATCGACTCGCTCGTCGAGGGACTTGAGGCGCTCGACCTGACCGTCAAGCCCTCCACCTTCCGCCGCGGCACGATGGCCTGCACCGGTATCGAGTACTGCAAGCTCGCGATCGTCGAGACCAAGGCGCGCGGCGCTTCCCTGATCGACGAACTCGAGCGCCGCATCCCCGAGTTCGAAGAGCCCCTCACCATCAACATCAACGGCTGCCCGAACGCCTGCGCCCGTATCCAGGTCGCGGACATCGGTCTCAAGGGCCAGTTGGTCCTCGACGAGAACGGCGAGCAGGTCGAGGGATACCAGGTGCACCTGGGCGGCGCGCTCGGTCTGGAGGCCGGATTCGGCCGCAAGGTCCGTGGTCTGAAGGTCACTTCGGACGAGCTGCCCGACTACATCGAGCGTGTCCTCAAGCGTTTCCAGGCGGAGCGCGAGGACGGCGAGCGGTTCGCCACCTGGGCCGCGCGTGCCTCCGAGGAGGCGCTGTCGTGAGCGAGCGTGCCGCGCCGTTCTACTGCCCGTACTGCGGAGACGAAGACCTGCGACCCAGCGAAGAAGGTCACGGCGCGTGGGAATGCGCGGCGTGCAACCGAGCCTTCCAGCTGAAGTTCCTCGGGCTGCTGTCCCGGGGCCTTCGGCAGGAAGACCGTGGAGGGGCGGAGATATGACGGCCATTCAGGAAGAGCGTACGGGCGAGGACTTGAAGAGTCTGGCCGAGCAGGCGGGGCGCGACCTGGAGGACGCCTCCGCGCTGGAGATCCTCCGCTGGGCGGTGGACACGTTCGGCGAGAAGTTCTGCGTGACCTCCTCCATGGAGGACGCGGTCGTCGCCCACCTCGCCTCCCGCGCCAGGCCCGGCGTGGACGTGGTATTCCTCGACACCGGCTACCACTTCCCGGAGACCATCGGCACGCGTGACGCGGTCGAGGCCGTGATGGACGTCAACGTCATCACCCTCACCCCGCGTCGGACCGTGGCCGAGCAGGACGCCGAGCACGGCCCGAAGCTGCACGACCGCGACCCGGACCTGTGCTGCGCCCTGCGCAAGGTCAAGCCGCTCGAAGAGGGCCTGACCGCGTACGACGCCTGGGCGACCGGGCTGCGCCGCGACGAGTCCCCGACCCGGGCGAACACCCCGGTCGTCGGCTGGGACGAGAAGCGGCGGAAGGTCAAGATCTCGCCGATCGCCCGCTGGACGCAGGACGACGTGGACGCGTACATCGCCGAGCACGGGGTTCTCACCAACCCGCTGCTGATGGACGGTTACGCGTCCGTCGGCTGCGCGCCCTGCACCCGCCGGGTGCTGGAGGGCGAGGACGCGCGCGCCGGCCGCTGGGCGGGCCGCTCGAAGACCGAGTGCGGGCTGCACGGATGACGACCACGACGACCGCGCCCGCCGCGGACCCCACGAATTCCCAGGAGCAGCAAGTGACGACCGGAGCCACCGTCTGGCTCACGGGTCTGCCGAGTGCCGGCAAGACCACCATCGCGTACGAACTGGCCGGCCGGCTGCGCGAGGAGGGCCACCGTGTCGAGGTTCTCGACGGCGACGAGATCCGCGAGTTCCTCTCGGCGGGCCTCGGCTTCAGCCGCGCGGACCGGCACACCAACGTGCAGCGCGTCGGCTTCCTCGCCGAACTGCTCGCCCGCAACGGCGTCAAGGCGCTCGTCCCGGTGATCGCGCCCTACGCGGACAGCCGCGAGGCCGTACGAGGGCGCCACCGGGCCGGGGGCACCCCCTACCTGGAGGTCCACGTCGCGACCCCGGTCGAGGTCTGCTCCGTACGCGATGTGAAGGGGCTGTACGCCAAGCAGGCAGCGGGCGAGATCTCGGGGCTGACCGGCGTCGACGACCCGTACGAGGCACCCGAGTCGCCCGATCTGCGCATCGAGTCGCACACCCAGACCGTGCAGGAGTCCGCTGCGGCGCTGCATGCGCTGCTCACCGAGAGGGGTCTCGCATGACGACCGTCGCCACTGTCTCCGAGGAGACGGAGAGCACCCCGTACGCGCTGTCCCACCTGGACGCGCTGGAGTCCGAGGCCGTCCACATCTTCCGTGAGGTGGCGGGTGAGTTCGAGCGGCCGGTGATCCTTTTCTCCGGCGGCAAGGACTCCATCGTCATGCTGCACCTCGCGCTGAAGGCCTTCGCTCCCGCCGCGGTCCCCTTCACGCTGCTGCACGTCGACACCGGGCACAACTTCCCCGAGGTCCTCGAGTACCGCGACCGGACGGTGGAGCAGCACGGCCTGCGGCTCCACGTGGCCTCCGTGCAGGACTACATCGACCGCGGTGTGCTGCGCGAACGCCCGGACGGGACGCGCAACCCGCTCCAGACCCTGCCGCTGACCGAGAAGATCCAGTCCGAGCGCTTCGACGCCGTGTTCGGCGGCGGCCGCCGCGACGAGGAGAAGGCCCGCGCCAAGGAGCGGGTGTTCTCCCTGCGGGACGAGTTCTCGCAGTGGGACCCGCGCCGCCAGCGGCCCGAGCTGTGGCAGCTCTACAACGGGCGGCACGCGCCCGGCGAGCACGTCCGCGTGTTCCCGCTGTCCAACTGGACCGAGCTGGATGTGTGGCAGTACATCGCCCGCGAGGGCATCGAACTCCCCGACATCTACTTCGCGCACGAGCGTGAGGTCTTCCAGCGGTCGAACATGTGGCTGACCGCCGGTGAGTGGGGCGGCCCGAAGGACGGCGAGACGGTCGAGAAGCGGCTCGTCCGCTATCGGACCGTAGGTGACATGTCCTGCACCGGTGCCGTCGATTCCGACGCGACCACGCTGGACGCCGTCATCACCGAGATCGCCGCCTCCCGGCTCACCGAGCGCGGCGCCACCCGCGCCGACGACAAGATGTCCGAGGCCGCGATGGAAGACCGCAAGCGCGAGGGGTACTTCTAGACATGACCAGCACCACCGAACCCACCGAGCCCCTGTCGGTCGAACAGCTGTCGGCGACCACCCTGCTGCGTTTCGCGACCGCGGGCTCCGTCGACGACGGCAAGTCCACGCTCGTCGGACGACTGCTGCACGACTCCAAGTCGATCCTCACGGACCAGCTGGAGGCCGTCGAGCGCGCCTCGGCCAGCCGCGGCCAGGACACCCCGGACCTCGCGCTGCTCACCGACGGCCTGCGCGCCGAGCGCGAGCAGGGCATCACCATCGACGTCGCCTACCGCTACTTCGCGACCGCGCGCCGCCGCTTCATCCTCGCCGACACCCCCGGGCATGTGCAGTACACCCGGAACATGGTCACCGGCGCCTCCACCGCCGACCTCGCCGTCGTGCTCGTCGACGCCCGCAACGGTGTCATCGAGCAGACCCGCCGGCACGCCGCCGTCGCCGCGCTGCTGCGGGTCCCGCACGTGGTCCTCGCCGTCAACAAGATGGACCTCGTCGAGTACAAGGAGTCCGTCTTCGCGGCGATCGCCGAGGAGTTCACGGCGTACGCCTCGGAGCTGGGCGTCCCCGAGATCACCGCGATCCCGATCTCGGCGCTCGCCGGTGACAACGTGGTGGACGCCTCCGCGAACATGGACTGGTACGGCGGCCCGACGGTCCTGGAGCACCTGGAGACCGTGCCGGTCAGCCACGACCTGGCGCACTGCCACGCGCGGCTGCCCGTGCAGTACGTGATCCGCCCGCAGACCGCCGAGCACCCGGACTACCGGGGGTACGCCGGTCAGATCGCGGCCGGTACCTTCCGCGTCGGCGAGAGCGTCACCGTGCTGCCCTCCGGGCGCACCTCGAAGGTCGCCGGGATCGACCTGCTGGGCAAGCCGGTCGACATCGCGTGGACCCCGCAGTCGGTGACCCTCCTGCTGGAGGACGACATCGACATCTCGCGCGGTGATCTGCTCGTGCCGAGCAAGGACGCGCCCCCGACCACGCAGGACGTCGAGGCGACCGTCTGCCACGTGGCCGACGAGCCGCTCACCGTCGGCCACCGGGTGCTGCTCAAGCACGGCACCCGCACGGTCAAGGCGATCGTCAAGGACATCCCGTCCCGGCTGACCCTGGACGACCTCTCGCTGCACCCGCACCCGGGCAGGCTCGTCGCCAACGACATCGGCCGCGTCAAGATCCGCACCGCCGAGCCGCTCCCGCTCGACGCGTACGCCGACTCCCGGCGCACCGGCGCGTTCATCCTGATCGACCCGGCCGACGGCACCACGCTGACCGCGGGCATGGTCGGCGAGTCCTTCGCCGCGCCGCAGCCGGTCAAGGACGGGTCCGACGACGACGGTTGGGACTTCTGACATGAATCCCGTCGACTTCTACTCCACGTTCGCGAAGGAGGGCGGCCGCGTCGGCAGCGGCGCCCTCGGCAGCGGGCAGGGCGGAGTGGCGCGATGTGCGCGATGACGTACGCGCACTGCCTGCGCGCCCTCACCCCCCACCGCCTGCACAGACGAAGACCTGCCGACCTCCCGGCCACGACCTGAGAAAGGCGTGACCGCCGGGCCACCGAGAGGAAGCCCTCCCGTGCCTGCCATCCGCTCCACGCGCTCCAAGCTGCTGACCCGCGGCATAGTCCTCGCCACCGCTCTCCCCCTGCTGGCTCTCGCCGCCTGCAGCTACGGCTCCGAAGCGAAGGACGACACCAAGGCGAAGGTCGCCGCCGGGTCGAAGAAGATCGACGGTCTCGACTCCGTGAAGATCGGCTACTTCGGCAACCTGACGCACGCCACCGCGCTGGTCGGCAACCAGAAGGGCTTCTTCCAGAAGGAGCTCGGCGCCACGGCCGCGAAGTACCAGATCTTCAACGCGGGCCCCTCCGAGATCGAGGCGCTCAACTCGGGCTCCATCGACATCGGCTGGATCGGCCCCTCGCCGTCGATCAACGGCTTCACGAAGTCCGAGGGCAAGAACCTGCGGATCATCGGCGGTTCGGCCTCGGGCGGCGTCAAGCTCGTGGTCGACCCCAAGAAGATCAAGTCCCTGAAGGACGTCAAGGGCAAGAAGATCGCGACGCCGCAGCTCGGCAACACGCAGGACGTCGCGTTCCTCAACTGGGCCGCGGAGCAGGGCTACAAGGTCGACCCGCAGAGCGGCAAGGGTGATGTCTCGGTCGTCCGTACCGACAACAAGATCACTCCGGACGCCTACAAGTCCGGCTCCATCGACGGCGCCTGGGTGCCGGAGCCGACCGCGTCCAAGCTGGTCGCCGAGGGCGCCAAGGTGCTGCTCGACGAGTCGGACCTGTGGCCCGACAAGAAGTTCGTGATCACGAACATCATCGTGTCGCAGAAGTTCCTCAAGGAGCACCCGAAGGTCGTCGAGGCGGTCCTGAAGGGCTCCGTCGAGACCAACAAGTGGATCAACGCCAACCCGGACGACGCGAAGGCCGCGGCGAACAAGCAGCTGGAGGCCGACTCGGGCAAGGCCCTGCCGGCCGCTGTACTCGACCCGGCCTGGAAGTCCATCCAGATCACCGATGACCCGCTGGCCTCCACGCTGCACACCGAGGCGGACCACGCGGTGAAGGCCGGTCTCCTGGACAAGCCGAACCTGACCGGCATCTACGACCTCACGCTCCTGAACAAGGTCCTCAAGGCCGCGGGCGAGAGCCAGGTCGACGACGCCGGTCTCGGCGTCAAGTAAGCCCGGATCCCGATGAGTTCCCAGGAGGTGACGACCATGGCCACGACGCTCGCCAAGGCCGCCGACGGCGCCGACACGACGGAGTACGCCGCCCGCATCGAGCACGTCTCGAAGTCCTTCGCCGGACCCGCGGGACCCCAGCTCGTCCTCGACGACATCACCCTCGATGTCGCGCCGGGCGAGTTCGTCACCCTCCTGGGGGCCTCGGGGTGCGGCAAGTCCACACTGCTGAACCTGGTGGCGGGGCTCGACCAGCCCTCCGTCGGCACCATCACGACCAACGGGCGCCCGGCTCTGATGTTCCAGGAGCACGCCCTCTTCCCGTGGCTGACCGCGGGCAAGAACATCGAACTCGCTCTGAAACTCAGGGGAGTTCCGAAGGCGGAGCGACGCGGCAAGGCCGACGAGCTGCTCGAACTCGTCCGTCTGAAGGGCGCGTACGGCAAGCGGGTGCACGAACTGTCCGGCGGTATGCGCCAGCGCGTGGCGATGGCCCGGGCGCTCGCGCAGGACAGCCAGATCCTGCTGATGGACGAGCCGTTCGCGGCGCTGGACGCGATCACCCGGGACGTGCTGCACGACGAGCTGACCCGGATCTGGCGCGAGACGGGCCTGTCCGTCCTCTTCGTCACGCACAACGTCCGTGAGGCGGTGCGGCTCGCGCAGCGTGTGGTCCTGCTGTCCTCCCGTCCGGGGCGCATCGCCCGACAGTGGACCGTGGACATTCCGCAGCCGCGCCGCATCGAGGACGCCCCCGTCGCGGAACTGTCCATCGAGATCACCGAAGAACTGCGTGGGGAGATCCGCCGCCATGGCCAGCACTGAGACGAAGTCCGACGCGGCCGTCAAGGAGAACGACGGGCTGGGCGGACTGGAGGCGGGCCTCGACGCGCTGGAGTCCTCCGTCGCCGGCCGCAGCTCCTTCGGTACGACGTTCCGGCAGAAGGTGCTGCCGCCGCTCGTCGCGGCCGTTGTGGTCCTGGCGGCCTGGCAGGCACTGATCACGTTCAAGATCGTCGATGACCCGACCAAGCTGCCCTCGCCGTCCGCCGTCTGGGGCGAGGTGAAGAACGCCTGGCTCCAGGGCACGCTGCTCGACTACATCTGGACCAGCGTCTCGCGCGGTCTGCTCGGCTTCCTGTTCGCCCTGGTGATCGGGACCCCGCTGGGCCTGGTGGTGGCCCGGGTGAAGTTCGTGCGCGCCGCGATCGGCCCGATCCTGTCGGGCCTGCAGTCCCTGCCGTCGGTGGCATGGGTGCCGCCGGCCGTGATCTGGCTGGGTCTGAACAACTCGATGATGTACGCGGTGATCCTGCTCGGCGCGGTCCCCTCGATCGCCAACGGGCTGGTGTCGGGCGTGGACCAGGTGCCGCCGCTGTTCCTGCGGGCGGGCCGCACGATGGGCGCGACGGGCCTGCGCGGGACCTGGCACATCGTGATGCCGGCCGCGCTGCCCGGCTACCTGGCCGGTCTGAAGCAGGGCTGGGCGTTCTCCTGGCGCTCCCTGATGGCCGCGGAGATCATCGCCTCCTCCCCCGACCTCGGCGTGGGCCTCGGCCAGCTGCTGGAGAACGGCCGCAACGCCAGCTCCATGCCGATGGTCTTCCTCGCCATCTTCCTCATCCTGTTCGTCGGTATCGCCATCGACCTGATCGTCTTCAGTCCGGTGGAGCGGTGGGTGCTGCGCAGCCGCGGACTCCTGGTGAAGGGCTGACCCCGTCATGAACAGGCCGGAGCGTCCCGTCCTCGTCGTCATCGCCCACGGCAGCCGCGACCCGCGGCACGCCGCGACGGTGCATGCCCTGGTACGACGGGTGCGCGCCCAGCGCCCCGGCCTGCGCGTGGAGACCGGGTTCCTCGACTTCAACATCCCGTCCGTGCAAGGGGTGCTGAACTCCCTGGCGGCCGAGGGCGTTCGCGACGTGGTGGCGCTGCCGCTGCTGCTGACCCGCGCCTTCCACGCCAAGTCGGACATCCCGGCGGTACTGCGGGAGGCACCGTCGCGGCTGCGCGTCCGACAGGCGGAGGTGCTCGGCCCGTCCCCGCTGCTGACGGCCGCGCTCGAACGCCGGCTGTACGAGGCCGGGCTGACGCCCGCCGACAAGTCCTCGACCGGGGTCGTCCTGGCCTCGGCGGGGTCCACCGACCCGGAGGCGATCGCAGTGATCGCAGAAATCGCGCGGGAGTGGCGGCACACCGGTTGGTGCGCCGTGCGGCCTGCGTTCGCCTCCGCATCCCTTCCCCGCACCGAGGACGCGGTCCGCGAACTGCGCGCCCTCGGCTGCGAACGCGTTGCCGTCGCCCCGTACGTACTGGCCCCCGGCTTCCTGCCGGACCGTATCGCCCGGGGTGCCGCCGGGGCGGACGTCCTCGCCGATGTCCTCGGTCCCGCGCCGGAGGTCGCGCGGGTCCTGCTGGACCGCTACGACGAGGCACGGATGCCGTCCTTGGCCGCCGTCGGCGCCTGACTCCCCGCATTCCGGGAGCCGGATCAGTCGAAGGAGAGACCGCCCGTGCGGGTCCGCTTGAGCTCGAAGAAGTCGGGGTGGGCGGCGAGGACGCGGAAGCTGTCGAAGAGTTCGGCGGCCTTCTCGCCGCGCGGGATCGCCCGGAGGACCGGGCCGAACCACACCGTTCCATCGACATGGATGGTGGGAGTCCCCACATAGGCAGTGGAGTCCGGCTCGGTACCGGCGTCATGGCTGCGGCGCACCGCCTCGTCGTACGAGGAATCGTGGGCCGCGCTCGCCAGTCCGGCCGGGAGTCCGAGCTCGGCGAGCGACTCGGCGACCACGGCGTCGAAGTCCTGCTCTCCGCCCTGGTGGATGCGGGTGCCGAAGGCGGTGTAGAGATCGCGCAGCACCTTCTCGCCGTGCCGCTCGGCCGCGGCCACCGCGACCCGTACCGGACCGATGGACTTGTCCACCAACTCCCGGTACCAGTCCGGTAGTTCGTTGCCGATGTTGTGCAGGTAGAGGCTCATCGTGTGGAACCGGAGGTCGAGCGGACGGCTCCGTTCGACCTCCAGGATCCAGCGTGAGGTGATCCAGGCGAAGGGGCAGGCGGGGTCGAACCAGAAGTCGACCCGGGTGGGCGAGGTGATCGTCATACCGTTGAGGCTAGTCACGCGGTGGCGCAGAATCCCGGCCCAATTGCCGACGGAATTCTTGGTCCAATCGTCCCGGGACCGGCCTCTTCGCCTGCGGTGGTTCTACGCCGTCGACCAGCGCGGATCGCGGCCGCTGTGGGCGAGGGCGCGCTCGAACGCGGGCGCGTCGTCGGGTACGTCCACCGGGTCGGCGAAGCCGTCGTACCGACGGTAGAGCTCGGCATGGGTGTCGACGACGTCGAGGACGAACCGGGCGGCGCCGTCCGAGACTTCGAAGCGCTGGCCGGTGGCCGCTGCGACATCCCAGCCGTGCACCGCCATTTCCTTGACGATCATCGAGGCGATGTCCGCCGCGGGCATCTTCGCCGTCCCGAGGTCGACCTCCCCGTCCCACACGGCCGGGTCGTCCCAGGCGGCGACCGCGCGGTCGAGCTGCGCGGCGTAGGCCTCGGCCCAGCCAGGTTCGGCCGTGAAGTCGCGCGCGGTCAGCTCCTCGGGGAGCTGCCGGCGCAGGGCCCGGTGCTCCAGGCCGTGCGAGGTGTAGAGGACCCAGTGGTTGACCAGGGTGCGGACGTCCCAGTCCGTGCAGTGCGAGGGCTCGGACAGCCGCTCCGCCGTGACACCGCGGGCCACGCGGGCGGCCTCGGCGGCGCATTCCACTATGTGCGGATACACGTTCTTGTACGCATCGTTCATGGGTTCCACGCTAGGGACGCGGCGCCCGTACCTCTTGAACAAACGCGACAGCCTCGTCCGGAGCGGCGGCTGCGCGAGGACGCCCGGGACGGCTGGGGCTCGAGGCTCTCGACGACGCCGCCCTCACCGAGGACGACCTCGTGCCGGGCGACACCGTCGCCGCGGCCCGAACGGACGACGAGGCCCGACGCCGGTACCAGGACCGCGTCCGACCGCCCCGGACGAGATCGCCTCGTACACCGCTCATGCGGGCGTACGACGGGTCACTCCTCGTCGGAGGTGAAGGGGGTGCCCTGGTGGAAGTACAGGAGCCACTCGGTGCCGGTGCGGCGCCACAGTGAACTCCGGTGCGCCCGGCGGCCGTTGTTGTCGGTGTCGAACGTCAGATGGACCAGGTCGGCGGCGAGCTGGACGCCCTTCATGCGCGAGGTCGTGCTGCGGCCCCCGGCCTCCGACTCCGCGGCCAGCATCGCGAGGGTCGAGGCGCGGTCCCAGATGCGGCCGGACGCGCCGAACTCGTAGAAGTCGGGGTGCAGCAGCGCGCCGACCACGTCGGCCGAGCGGCGGACCGCCGGGTCGAGCAGGCGCAGTTCGCCCTCGATGGCGGCCTCGACGGCGGCATTGCGCTCAAGCACCGGTCAGCTCCTCCAGTTTGACGACGGTGTTCCAGTTCCGTGTGGTGGCGAGGACTCCCTTGAGCAGTCTGGGCTTCGCCAGGGCCTCCGCCAGTTTGGAGCGGCCGAGACCGTCGGGCGCGTACAGGTAGAGGACGCGGTCGCCGAGACGGAACTCCTCGGGAAGGAAGGCCGCGGCCTCGACGGAGGCGAAGCGCTCGGCGTCGACGGGGTCCGAGAAGTACGTGACATGCAACTGCTTGGCCTCCAGTTCGGCGGCCGGGAACGGGCACGCCTCCTGGACGGCCTTCAGATAGTCGTGATCACGGACGAGCACGCCGACGGCGAAGCCGAAATGCTTCTCGATGGCCCCGGAGAGCTCCTCTGCGAGGGACTCCTCGTCGCCGCCGCCGCTGCTGAACACCGCGTTCCCGCTCTGGAGATATGTGCGGACGTCGCCGTACCCGAGGCCTTCCATCAGGGTGCGCAGCTCGGCCATCGGCACCTTCTTCGCGCCGCCCACATTGATGCCGCGCAACAGCGCCGCGTACGTCGTCGTCATCCGCACACCATAAAACGGCCGCCCCGCCCCGCGCGGGTGGGCACGACGGCCGCGTTCCCCGGGGGTTTCTCCGGCGGAGGACGGACAGGTCACGCCCCGCCGATCCCTGAGCGGCGTCCCCGAGAAGTGCCGTTACGTGTAAGGGGCTTCCGTCCTCCCCAGTGCGGAGACCCCGGGGTCCGCGGGGAGGAGCCGAAGCGCCGAGGGGTCACCGGACAGCACGACGAGACGCTCTTATCGGGGCCATACCTTCGATACAAAGGTGGCGGCAGGGGGCTGTCACCGTGCACAAAGGGGCTGGCCCGTCATGGGGAACGGAGACACACGGGTGCGGGGCATCGCCGCCCGGGCAGGCGGCTGGAGCGCCCGGCACCGATGGGCGGCCGTCGGAATCTGGGTGCTGTTCGTCGTCCTGGCGATGGGCCTCGGCTCCGCGGCGGGCCGCGTCGACGTCAAGGAGAGCGACCAGCTCAAGGGCGAGACGCACACCGCAGCCAAGATCATCGAGGACGCCGGCATCAAGGAGCCGGCCAGTGAGACGGTCCTGATCCAGGCGAAGGACGCGGGCGCCAAGGCCACGGACGCCGAGTTCAGGAGCGCGGTTGCCGCGGTCGTCAAGGCGGTCGGCGCCACCGGCAAGGTCGCGGACGTGACATCGCCGTACGACACCAGGACGATCTCGAAGGACGGCCGCAGCGCGCTCGTGCAGTTCGACATGCGCGGCGACTCCGAGACGGCGGGCGATCGCGTCGCGCCCGTGCTGAAAGCCGTCCAGGGGGTGCAGAAGGACCACGCCGGGCTGCGGATCGAGGAGATCGGCGGCGCCAGCATGAAGAAGCAGTACGACGACGCGTTCGGCGACGACTTCCAGAAGGCCGAACTCTCCGCCGTGCCCGTGGCGCTCGGCATCCTGCTGATCGCGTTCGGCGCGCTCGTGGCGGCGCTGCTTCCGGTGGCGCTCGCGGTCACCGCCATCATGGCCACGATGGGTCTGATGGGCGTCGTCAGCCATCTGATGCCGATGAGCGACACGGCCAACTCCGTGATGCTGCTGGTGGGTCTGGCCGTCGGCGTCGACTACTGCCTGTTCTATCTGCGGCGTGAGCGCGAGGAACGCGAGGCGGGCCGCGACGCTGATACCGCGCTGCGGATCGCCGCCGCGACCAGCGGCCGCGCCATCATCGTCTCCGGTGTCACCGTGTGCGTGGCGATGGCGGGCATGCTCTTCACCGGGCTCGCCGAGTTCGAGGCGATGGGCCTGGCCTCACTGATGGTCGTCGCCGTCGCCATGGTCGGCTCGGTCACCGTGCTGCCCGCGCTGCTCTCCCTGCTCGGCGAGCGCGTGGAGAAGGGCCGCATCCCGTTCCTGCACCGGGCCAAGCGGCGCGGCGCCAACGGTGGGCGGGGCAACCGCCGCGCGGCCGACGAGGGCAGCCGGTTCTGGGGCGCCGTCCTGCGCGTCGTACTCGCCAGGCCCGCGATCTCCCTGGTCGTCGCGACCGGCGCGCTGCTCGCCATCGCCGCTCCGGCACTCGGCATGAAGACCCAACAGCTCACCCTGGACAAGGAGTTCGGCAACTCGCTGTCGATCGTGGGCACGTACAACCGGGTCAACGAAGCCTTCCCCGGCGGCTCCGAGCCGGCCGAGGTGGTCGTCAAGGCGCGGGACATCAACGCCGCCGATGTGAAGGCCGCGCTCGCCGACTTCCGTGCGGCGGCGGTCAGTTCGGGCGCCTCGCGCGGTCCGGTCGACATCAGGGTGCACGCGGAGCACAACGTCGCCTTCGTCTTCGTCCCGCTGGTCGGCGGCTCCGACCAGGACAAGGCGGAGAAGAGCCTGGAGCTGCTGCGCGACACGGTACGCCCGCAGACGCTCGGCAAGGTCGACGGCCTGCAGGCCCCGATCACCGGACAGGTCGCGGGATCGCACGACTTCAACGACCAGCTCATCGGCTCGGTGACCCCGGTCTTCGCTTTCGTGGTCGTCTTCGCCTTCCTTCTGATGCTGCTCTCGTTCCGCTCGCTGACGATCGCGATCACCTCGATCGCGCTCAACCTCCTCTCGGTGGCGGCCGCCTACGGCATCCTGGTCGCGGTCTTCCAGCACGGCTGGGGCGCGTCCCTGGTGGGCGCGGCGGGCGTCGGCGCGATCGTCGCCTGGCTGCCCCTGTTCCTCTTCGTGATCCTCTTCGGGCTCTCGATGGACTACCACGTGTTCGTGGTCTCCCGGATCCGTGAGGCACGGCTGCGGGGCCGCGGCACCAAGGACGCGATCCGGCACGGAGTGGTCACGACGGCCGGTGTCGTCACCAGTGCCGCCGTCATCATGGTCGCCGTCTTCGCGATCTTCGGGACGCTGTCCATGCAGTCCATGAAGCAGATGGGTGTGGGCCTGGCGGCCGCGGTGCTCATCGACGCGACGATCATCCGGGGTGTCCTGCTTCCCGCGGTGATGGCGCTGCTCGGCGAGCGCAACTGGTACCTGCCGAAGTGGCTGAACCGGATGCCCGACCTCACCCACGACGAGGCGCCCGAGGCCGTCGCGCCGCCGGTGCCGCAGGGCGAGCGGGCCGGGGTGTAGCCGGCCACGGGCGGCCACCGCGACGGCCGGCCGGAACCGCCGGCCGAAACGACCGCGCAGTTTCAGGGCCTGCCGGCCTCCTCCTCGCGGAGGGGGCCGGCAGGCCCTTCGCGCGGGTGGTCACGCGTGCTCCCCTTGACGAGACGGCACGTCTCGTCCAGCCCATGAGCACCCGCGGTCGCGGCGCACCCGTTGAGCGGGTAGACGTCATCGACACTCACCTGGAAGCCGAGGAGTTGTTCCGCCAGATCTCGTGTCCGACCGCGATGACGGCCATGCTGCGCTCCCTCGCGGACCTGCGGCCCGCAACGCTCGCCGTGATGCACGGCTCCTCGTTCAACGGCGACTGCTCCCACGCGCTGAACGGCTCGCGGACGCCCTCGTCACCCGCTTCGGCCCCGAGACCGCGTTCGTCTCCCGGCCGAGCGTGCCGGCGGGACCGCATCCCGGGCTGGAGTGACCTGATCCAGGCTGGAGTGACCTGATCCCAGGCTGGAGTGACCAGCGGCCGTACGAGCCCGGCCGTACGAGCCCGGTCGTGCGAGCCCGGATCGGCCGAGCCCGGTCGCGCCCGGACCGGCGGCCCTCGTTCCTGCCGTGACGGCGGTACGGGCCGGTCATGGCCGGGACGGCGGTACAGGGTGCCGAAGGCATCGCGCACCTGGTCCCACCTGTGGGAATGCGACACTGGCCGACGGACGGCGCGCACTCCCCGAGCCGTCGTACACGGCGCCGCGGACGGCGCGCGAGGACACGGAGGCGAGCGATGGACGAGGCACGGGCGCGGGACGTACTGGCCGCGGCGAAGGTACTGCCGGGGCCAGTACGGGACGCATCACTCCTCGCCCTCGGCGAGAACGCGGTGTTCGCCGCCGGCGACCTGGTCGTCAAGGTGGGGCGCGACGCCGAACTCCTCGACCGCGCGCGCCGGGAACTGGACATCGCCGCATGGCTCGCCGCGTCGGACGTCCCGGCGGTACGGGCCGCCGAGCCCGAACCACTGCTGGTCGACGGACACCCCGTGACGGTGTGGCACCGGCTGCCCGATCCCGTCCGCCCCGCCGAGCCGCGCGATCTGGCCGGACTCCTGCGGGTGGTGCACGGGCTGCCCTCCCCCTCCTTCGCCCTGCCGCCCCGTGAACTCCTCGACGGAGTGGAGCGCTGGCTGCGTCTCGCGGGCGACGCGATCGACCCCGCGGACGCGGCGTATCTGCGGGAGCGGCGCGACGGCTTCGCGACGGTCGCCGCCGCGCTCACCCCGCATCTGCCGCCGGGCCCGATCCACGGCGACGCGCTGCCCCGCAACGTCCATGTCGGCCCGGACGGCCCGGTCCTGGTCGATCTGGAGACCTTCTCCGCCGATCTGCGCGAGCACGACCTGGTGGTCATGGCTCTCTCCCGCGACCGCTACGGGCTTCCCGCCGAGGCGTACGACTCCTTCACCAGCGCCTACGGCTGGGACGTCCGCGCGTGGGAGGGCTGCTCGGTCCTCCGGGGCGCCCGCGAGACGGCCAGCTGCGCCTGGGTCGCCCAGCACGCGCCGACGAACGCCAAAGCGCTGGCCGAGTTCGAGCGCCGGGTGGCGTCGTTGCGGGACGGCGACGAAACGGTGCGCTGGTACCCGTTCTGACCTGACGCCGGACATCCGCCGCGGCCCCGGCCCTGGCGTCACCCGACGCCCGACGCCCGACGCCCGACGCCCGACGCCCGACGCCCGACGCCCGACGCCCGACGCCCCGGCGAGTGTGACCGGACCCCGTACCCTGACCCGACCCCGTCGGCACGTCCGGACCCGTCACCGTGGTCAGCCCCGCCGACGCGTCCGGACCTAGTCACCGTGGTCGAACCGTCATCGCGCCCGCACCTCACCGTGGCCGGACCTTGTCATCATGGCCGGGCTCGATGACCATGCGGTGTTCGTCGTACAGGGTCTGGAGTTCGGCGCCCTCGACGGCGATCAGGTCGCGGCGCAACTGTCGGTAGACGACGTCGGCGGTGGCGGGGTGTGCGTGAACGACCCGTCACCATGTCCGGACCTCGTCACCAGGGTCACCAGGCCGGTGGCCGAGTGCGCGCGGACGGTCCCCGGGATCGCGTCAGACCCGCTCGTCCGCCAGGTCCCGCAGCGGCCAGGTCCCGTCCACCACCGCGTCCGCCTCGCCCTTGCGGCGCAGGAAGGCCTGGAAGTCCGCCGCCCATTGCGCGTACCACTCGATCTGGCGTCGGTGCAGCTCGACGGGGCCGAGGGCCGCGACCTTGGGGTGGCGGCCGGCTATCGCGCAGGCGAGCCGGGCCGCGGCGAGGGCGTCGGCCGAAGCGTCGTGGGCGGAGTCCAGGACCACGCCGTACTCGGTGCAGACCGCTTCGAGGTTGCGCTTGCCCCGCCGGTAGCGGTCCACGGAGCGGTCGATCGTGTACGGGTCGATGACCGGGGCCGGGTCGATGCCGCCGAGCCGCTCGCGCAGCGACGGCAGTCCGTACCGCCGCAGCTCGGCGGAGAGCAGTGTCAGGTCGAACGCCGCGTTGTACGCGACGACCGGGACGCCGGTCCGCCAGTAGGTGACGAGGACGCCCGCGATCGCGTCGGCGACCTCGTCGGCGGGCCGGCCCTCGCCGGCCGCCCGCTCATTGGTGATCCCGTGGACCGCCACGGCGTCGACCGGGATCTCCACGCCCGGATCGGCCAGCCACTCGCGGCGCCCCAGCGGCTCTCCGCCCTTGACCTCTATCACGGCCCCCGTGACGATGCGCGACTCGCGCGGATCGGTCCCGGTCGTCTCCAGGTCGAAGCCGATCAGCAGCTCCCGGTGCCAGCCCATGGGTGGCCCCCCTTCTTCGTGGTGCTTTCCCCCAGTGGTCTCCACGATCCCATGAGCCACTGACAATCCGAGGACCGCGTTCCACCCGGCCGCAGAGAACGGCCTTTCAGGACACCGGCCGCGAATCGGCCCAAGCCACCTCGAACTCCTCACGGTAGGTCGGGAAAAGCCCCTCATCGTTGCTTTCGTCCGGTTTGAGCATGCGGCTTCCGCCGCGCAGCACCAGAACCGGGGCCTCCATGCCGCGGGTACGGCGCAGATACGACTGCACGACCGCGACGCCGTCGGTGCCGTCCCCGTCCACGAGGTAGGCGGTGAAGCGGGGTGTCTCGTCGTAGACCTGGATCTCGAAGGCGTCCGGGTCGCGCAGCCGGGACCTCACCCGCCGCATGTGCAGGATGTTCATCTCGACCGCTCGGCTCAACTCACCGCGCTTGATGCCGAGTTCGCGCTCGCGTCGCTTGACCGCACTGGACGCGGGGTTCAGGAACAGCAGCCGCGTCCGGCAGCCGGACTCGGCGAGCCGGACCAGCCGGCGCCCGGAGAAGTTCTGTACCAGCAGGTTGAGGCCGATGCCGATCGCGTCGAGCCGGCGGGCCCCGCCGAAGAGGTCCTCGGCCGGGAACTGGCGCAGCAGCCGCACCCGGTCGGAGTGCACACCGACGACGTCCGCGTAGCGGTCGCCCACGAGGTTCTCGACGGCGTCCACGGGCAGCCGTCGCGCGGAGGGCACATCGCTCCCGGCGCCGAGGATCTCGAGGAGTTTCCCCGCGGCCCGCTCGGCCTGGCCCAGCACGGCCTCGGACAGAGCGCGGTTGCGCGACACGACGTTCCGGGTCACTTCCAGCTCGTCCAGCGCGAGTTCGACATCCCTGCGCTCGTCGAAGTAGGGCTCGAAGCACGGCCAGTGCTGCACCATCAGCTCGCGCAGCTGGGGCAACGTGAGGAAGCTGAGCACGTTGTCGTCGGCCGGGTCGAGCAAGTACCCCTTACGGCGGCTGACTTCGCGCACGGCGACGGCGCGCTGCACCCACTCCTGGCCGGCCGGTCCCGCGGCGGCGACCACCCAGTCGTCGCCATGGACGGGTTCGTAGATGGGACGGAGAACAGCGGCCACGACCGCGCGCAGCCGCTGTTCGACCAGGTTCAGCCAGATGTAGGCACGCCCGGCTCGCTGGGCGCGCGTACGCACCTCGCGCCAGGCGTCGGCGCCCCAGTCCAGTTCCGGTCCAATGGATCCCATTTCCATCGGCCGTGCCAGGGACACCGCGCCGGGTGGGACATCTGTGGAGTTCCCCTCGTGACTCTCGTCACCAGGAGGCAGCTCCAGCCCTCCCGAGCCCACCCACGCACCGCCTTCCGCTCCCCCGAGCACTCCCCAGGGGCCAAGCCCCAATCAACGATCAAGGAAGGGTACTCCGGGAGCGGCGAGCGGTGCAGCCCGATGCACAGGTCGTTTCTCAACTACCTTGGTTCGACATGGCCGTTCTGGTTCGCCAGCTCCGGCGGAGTGAGCGGATTCATAGCGGTGACGTCACGCGGGGCGATGGAGAAACCCTGCCAGTGGACCGGCATCGGCTGCTGGTCCTCGTCGCGGGCGATGTGGTGGAAACCCACGTTGACCCAGACCACAGGGTGGGTGAGCGTCTGCCCGCCGACCCACTTGTCGACGGATGTGCCGTGTCCGGCACCGCAGTTGCGCAGGTTGTCGCTGGCGAACTGCTCGCACTTGTTGTACTCGGTGAAGTAGACGTCGTGCTTGGTGAAGGAACGGCCGAGGTACTTGGTGGTCGCGCCCGGGACGATCTCGTACGAGCGTGCGTGATTGTCCTTGTTCTTGCCGGAGTTGCTGACGATGCGCCACCAGCGCATGTTCTTGGCGTCTCCGGCGAGTTCCTTGGTGACCTTGGTGACCGTGGTCTTGTTGCTCGGGGCCTCGTGGCCGTGCGCGGGCGGGCTGACCACGGAGTCGTACTGCTCGACCTTGGCCTTGGACGAGCCGTCCAGACCGAAGTTGAGCCGCCAGAAGACGTTGTGGCTGTGGCTGGTGGCGTAGTCCTTGGCGCCCTTGCCCAGCGGCCAGCCGCGGCCGTCGCCCGCGTCGTAGTCACCGGGCGACAGGCTGCCGGTGGCGCCGATGTTCATGTTGACGGTGCCGTCGTCCTGGAAGCGCCACTCGGTGATGTACTCGTACCAGCCGACCTTGTTGACGGTGTAGACGAGCAGGTCCTTGCCCTGCTTCTGGAAGACCTTGTTCCCGGTGTCGGCCTCCATCCGGTAGGCGTGGCCGCGTGAACGGGTCGTGGTGCACAGGCCCTTGACGTTCGCGTGCTGCGGGTCCCAGGCGTCGGGGACCTTGACCGTCTTGATGGCGCCGCCGGGACATTCGGCGGGGGCCATGTCGACCAGGCCCTGGCCGAAGCCCGCGCCCGTCAGGTCGCTGTACTCGACCGAGCCGTCGTCGTAGGGGACGTCGATCTGGGCGAGCTTGGCGCTGCTGAGGACCTTGATCGGGTGGGCCTCGCCGGGGGGCTGGTAGGAGATGTTCTCCAGGACGAGCCCGGCCTCGCTCTCGTAGTGCCAGCACATCCGCCAGGTGGTGCCGGTGGCGAGTTTCTGCTCGATCCGGTACGCCGCGCTGCAGTCGGCGGGCGGGGCGGGAGCGGCCTTCGGCTGGGCGACGGCCGGACCCGCGGCCGTCGTCGCGCCGGCGGCCAGGGCGAGCGCCGAAAGGCCCACCGCCGCCCGGCTGCGGGCACGGCTGTTTCTGTTGACGCGCATGAAGAAGTGACTCCTTGCGGAAAGGTGAGAAGGAGAGAAGGGCGGCGCTCAGCCGAGCTTGCCGACCTTGCGGGCGCTCAGGTCGATCACCAGGTCACGGCTGTCGATCCAGGGCCCGTTCTTGACCTTCGGGAAGAGCCGTACGCACCGGTGCTCGCCGCAGGCGGCGAGGGCGCCGGGCTGGGCGCCGGGGGTCGCGCGGTAGACCATGCTGTTGAGCACCAGCTGGTCGGGCGCCGTGAGTTCCTTGCCGGTGGCGTCCTTGAAGTCGGCCTTCAGGCCGGCGCCGAGCGGGTCGGCGATCAGCAGCTTGGCGGCCTCGGTCATCTCGGCGCGGCTGATCGGCGGCTGCACCCCGTGCTGGACGCCCGTCCGCTCGACCTTCCCGGTGTCGAGGTCGACGGTCTTGGTGACGAGCGTGTCGTCCTTGTAGTCGTAGAACGTGACGTCGGCCCGGCGCGGCGCGTTCGGGTCGTCCAGTTCGGCCGTCTCGGGTTCGGTGAGGTCGACACCGATGCGCTGCGGTCCGCGCGCGCCCTCGACGTTCTCGCTGGAATTGAAGAGCTGCCGGT
Source organism: Streptomyces sp. NPDC026500 (assembly GCF_055567635.1). Taxonomy (NCBI): domain Bacteria; kingdom Bacillati; phylum Actinomycetota; class Actinomycetes; order Kitasatosporales; family Streptomycetaceae; genus Streptomyces; species Streptomyces sp. NPDC026500. The sequence continues at coordinate 38,705 of NZ_JBVHQB010000006.1, forward strand.
TCACCGCGATCTGTTCGACGCGCTTCATCTCGTCGTCGGTCAGCGGGTCACGGCCCTTGCCATTCTCCCCCTCGGCCGGCGCCCGCTCGACGACGCCGGGCCGTACCGCGCCGCCCTGCCCGTCCTGCGCCGCCTGCTGCGCGGTTCCGCCGGCCCCGAGTCCCCCGCCCGATTCGTCGGCCCCCGCCGACCCCGGAAGAGTGATGCCGATCATCACGGCCGTCCCGGCCACCGCGATGGCCGCACCTGCCACCACCTTGCCCAGATGGCGGTGCACTATCTTGCGCACATTTCCCCCTACTCCCCCTATGCCCTCAGGAGTCGCTTGAGCCCCACCGGTTCGGCATACGAGATATGCCTGGTCGCGGGGTAAGAGGGATGTGAGTCGTAGGAGGTTCCATCACTTTCGGGGAGACTCGGCTCGGACTCGCCCCCAGGGGCACGGCACTACTGGAAGAGTCATATCCATGCAGGTCTGGCCTGGCGAGGCGTATCCACTCGGTGCCACGTACGACGGCGCCGGTACCAATTTCGCGGTCTTCTCGGAGGCCGCCGACCGTATTGAGCTGTGTCTGCTGCACGACGACGGCTCGGAGACAGCCGTGGAACTGCGCGAGACCGACGCGTTCGTCCGGCACGCCTACCTGCCCGGCATCATGCCGGGACAGCGGTACGGCTTCCGGGTGCACGGGCGGTACGCGCCCGAGCGCGGGCAACGCGCGAATTCCGCGAAGCTGCTCCTCGACCCGTACGCGCGTGCGATCGCCGGCTCCGTCACCTGGGGCGAGGAGGTGTACGGCTATCCGTTCGGGTCACCGGACAAGCGCAACGACCTCGACTCGGCGCCGCACACCATGTCGTCGGTCGTGGTCAACCCGTACTTCGACTGGGGCGACGACCGGCGCCCCCGGACGGAGTACCACCACACGGTGATCTACGAGGCCCATGTGAAGGGCCTCACGATGCAGCATCCGGCACTCCCAGACGAGCTGCGCGGCACGTACGCGGCGCTCGCCCACCCGGCGATCATCGAACACCTGACGGAACTGGGCGTCACGGCACTGGAACTGATGCCCGTACACCAGTTCGTGAACGACCACCGGCTGGTCGACATGGGCCTCAACAACTACTGGGGCTACAACACGATCGGCTTCTTCGCCCCGCACAACGCGTACGCCTCCTGGGGCGACCGGGGTCAGCAGGTCCTGGAGTTCAAGTCGGCCGTACGGGCGCTGCACGAGGCCGGCATCGAGGTCATCCTCGACGTGGTCTACAACCACACGGCCGAGGGCAACCACCTGGGCCCGACGCTCTCCTTCAGGGGCCTCGACAACGCCTCGTACTACCGTCTGGCGGACGACCCCCGCTACTACATGGACACCACGGGGACCGGCAATTCCCTCCTGATGCGCTCCCCGCACGTGCTCCAGCTGATCATGGACTCGCTGCGCTACTGGGTCACCGAGATGCACGTGGACGGGTTCCGCTTCGACCTCGCGGCCACGCTGGCGCGGCAGTTCCACGAAGTGGACCGGCTGTCGTCGTTCTTCGACCTGGTCCAGCAGGACCCGGTGGTCTCCCAGGTCAAGTTGATCGCCGAACCCTGGGACGTCGGCGAGGGCGGCTATCAGGTGGGCAACTTCCCGCCCCTGTGGACCGAGTGGAACGGCAAGTACCGCGACACCGTGCGGGACATGTGGCGCGGTGAGCCGCGCACGCTCGCCGAGTTCGCCTCCCGGCTGACCGGCTCCTCCGACCTGTACCAGGACGACGGACGCCGTCCGCTCGCCTCCATCAACTTCGTGACCTGCCACGACGGCTTCACGCTGCACGACCTCGTGTCGTACAACAACAAGCACAACCAGGCCAACGGCGAGGACAACCGCGACGGCGAGAGCCACAACCGGTCCTGGAACTGCGGCGCCGAGGGTGAGACGGACGACGAGGGCGTGCTGGCGCTGCGGGGCCGGCAGCAGCGCAACTTCATCGCCACGCTGATGCTCTCCCAGGGCGTGCCCATGCTCAGCCACGGCGACGAGTTCGCGCGCTCCCAGGGCGGCAACAACAACGCGTACTGCCAGGACAGCGAGCTGGCCTGGGTGCCGTGGCCGGAGGACGGCTCCGAACTCCTCGACTTCACGCGCGCGATGGTGTGGCTGCGCAGGGACCACCCGGTCTTCCGGCGGCGGCGCTTCTTCCACGGGCGGCCCGTCCAGGGGACCCACGACGAGCTCTCCGACATCGCGTGGTTCACCCCGGAGGGTCAGGAGATGACCCAGCGCGACTGGGGTTCCGCACAGGCCCGGGCGCTGTCCGTCTTCCTCAACGGCAACGCGATCTCCGAGCCGGGCCCCCGCGGGGAGCGCATCGCCGACGACTCCTTCCTGCTGATGTTCAACGCTTCCCCGAAGTCCCTGGACTTCGTCGTACCGGTCGACCACGGCCGTCAGTGGCAGGTCGTCGTCGACACGTCCCTCCCGGAGGGAATCGCCCCGGGGACGGGCGCGAAGGTCGAGGCCGGGGACCGGCTGACCCTGGTCGACCGGAGCATGACGGTGCTGCAGCGGCCCGCCTAGGGCGGTCCCTTTCCCGGGTCACGCGCGCGTGGGCTTCCTTCGGGGCCCCGCGCGCGGGGCCCGGGTTTCGGCGGCGGGTCCGCCGCCGGGGCCGGCCGTGGGGCGCACGCGCGCGTGGCGGCGGCGGGGTTCTTCCGGTTCGGTGTACGTCGTCGGCGCGCCGCCGACAGGACGCCCGAGGGGGCGGCGAAGTCGGCCGTGCAGCCGGAACGGACCGCGTACGGGCCCATCTGCGGGAGCCGATGACAGGAATTCCCGCCGGGCGGGTACGTAGGTTCCCATGACACCTGAGCGTCCCGAACCGGCGATCGCGCACTCGGTCGTCCCCGGCCCGGTGGTTCCCGTCGTGCCGACCGCCACGTACCGGCTGCAGCTCCAGCCGGAGTTCCCCTTCCGGAGTGCCGAGGCGGCGGTGCCGTATCTGGCCTCGCTCGGCGTCTCCCACCTGCACCTGTCCCCCGTCCTGGAGGCCGTCCCCGGCTCGGCGCACGGCTACGACGTGGTGGACCACGCGCGCGTGCGGGCCGAACTGGGCGGTGAGGAAGGGCTGCGCTCCCTGGCGCGCACCGCGCGGGCGCACGGCCTCGGCATCGTCGTGGACATCGTGCCGAACCACATGGCGATGGCCCCGCGCCACAACCACGCCCTGTGGGAGGTGCTGCGCGAGGGCCCCGCATCGCCGTACGCGCGCTGGTTCGACATCGACTGGGACGCCCAGGGCGGCCGGCTCCTGCTGCCGGTGCTCGGGGACCGCCTCGGCGCCGAGATCGGCCACCTGAAGGTGGACGGCGACATACTGCGCTACTACGACCACGTGTTCCCGCTGCGCGAGGGCACCGAGAAGCTGCCGCTGCCCCGCCTCCTCGACGCCCAGTGGTACCGCCCGGCGTGGTGGCGGCTGGCCCGCACGGAGCTCAACTACCGGCGCTTCTTCAGCATTTCGGAGCTCATCGGGGTGCGTGTCGAGGACCCGGAGGTGTTCGCGGCGACCCACGCGAAGATCCTTGAGCTTCTCGACGACGGTGTGATCGAGGGACTGCGCGTCGACCACCCGGACGGGCTGGCGGACCCGGACGCGTATCTGCGCCTGCTGCACGAGGCGACCGGAGGCCGCTGGACGGTGGTCGAGAAGATCCTCGCGGACGGTGAACCGCTCCCGCGCGCGTGGCCCGTAGCGGGCACCACGGGCTACGACGCGCTGCGGCACGTCGACGGCCTCTTCACGGACGCGGCGGGCGCGAGCCGGCTCCTGGGCCGCTACCGGCGGTTCGCGGGCCCGCAGGCCGACCGGGGCGGCCACTGGGAGAGCACGGTGCGCCGGGCGGCGTACAAGGTGGTCACGCACGAGCTGGCCGCGGAGGTCGAGCGCCTCACGCGCGAGGTGAGCGCGCTGTGCGCCGCTTCCCCCGACCCGGCTCTGCGCGACCACGCCCCCTGGGCCCTGGGCGCCGCGCTGCGGGAGCTCCTGGTCCGGCTGGAGGTGTACCGGCCCTATCCGTCCACGGACGCGTCCCTGGTGGTCACCGAGCGGGCCGCCGCCGAGGCGAGGACGGCGTTCACGGTGCCCGAGGAGGCGCACGCCGTGGATGTCGTACGGGATCTGGTGCTCGGGCGGGACGGCGACGGGCCCGGGGCGGCCGGGTTCCGGGCCCGGTTCGCGCAGACGTCGTCGGCGCTGCGGGCCAAGTCCGTGGAGGACACGGCGTTCTACCGCTATGTGCCGTTGCTGTCCGCGAACGAGGTGGGCGGCGACCCGGGCAGCCCCGCCGTGTCCCCGGAGGACTTCCACGCGTACTGCGCGCGCGTGCAGCGCGACTGGCCCGCCACCGGAACCGTCCTGTCGACCCACGACACGAAACGCAGCGCGGACGTGCGCGCCGCCGTCTCGGTGCTCACCCAGTGCCCGGAAGCCTGGTCCGACGTCCTGGCGGAGGTGACCCACGAGGGAGCGGGGACGCCCGACCCTCAGGTGGCGTGGGCCGCGTGGCAGACGGTGTTCGGCCTCGGCCCGGCCACCGGCGAGGACGGGGGCGAGCCGGAGGACGGGGGCGAGGCCTACGCTGAGCGGGTCCGGGACGCCCTGCTGAAGCACATCAGGGAGGCCGGGACGCGCACCGCCTGGACGGAGCGGGATCCCGCGTACGAGGACGCGGTGGCGGCGTTCGTCACCGACGGGCCGTGCGGGCCTCCTGGACGGCGCGTGGCCGCTCTGCGGGCCTCCCTGGCGCCGCATGTGCGGGCGAACGTCCTGGGGGCCGCCCTGGTCCATCTGACGATGCCCGGGGTCCCCGACGTGTACCAGGGCACCGAGGACGAATACCGGGCTCTCGTGGACCCGGACAACCGGGGGGCGTTCGCGCCGCGCGACCTGTCCGCGGAGAAGGTGGCGCTCACGGTCGCCGCGCTGCGGCTGCGCGCCCGGCGGCCCGGCGTCTTCGGCGACGCGGCGACGTACGCGCCGCTGGCGGCCGAGGGTCCGGGCGCCGAGCACTGTGTGGCGTTCGCGCGGTCGGGGGAGGCGATCACGGCCGTCACCCGGCTTTCGCTGGGGCTGGCCGAGGTCGGCGGCTGGCGGGACACCCGTCTCGCGCTCCCCGGCGGGCGGTGGGCCGATGTGATCACCCCGGACGCGCCGGAGCGGGAGTTCACGGGGCACGCGCGCGTGGCGGACCTCTTCGGGAGGTCGCCCGTCGTGCTGCTGGAGCGCGTCAGCGCGGACACACCGGCAGGGTCCGGGGAGACCGGCTGATCAGACCCTCGGCGCGCGGCCGGGGCCCGGGGGCCCTGCGGAGGTCCGGCAGGACGGTCAGCAGGGCGCGCAGACCGCCTTCCGCCGTCAGCCGGGCCAGCGGGGCGCCCAGGCAGAAGTGCCGTCCCGAGCCGTACGCGAGCTCGCCCGGGTCGGCGCGGAAGGCGTCGTAGCGGTCCGGGTCCGCGAAGCGCCCCGGGTCGCGGCCCGCGGCACCGAGCAGGCACGCCACGGTGGCGCCCTCGGGTATCGGGCCGATCGGTTCGAGCGCCCGGCGCGGCACGATCTGCAGCGGCGGATCGCGGCGCAGCGACTCGGCCCAGGCGCCGCCCGTCAGCTCGGGACGGGCCCGGATCAGGTCCAACTGGCCCGGATGGTCGAGAAGGTTGGCGAGGAACGACGCGAGCGCGCGTGCGGTCGTCTCGCCGGCCGCGCCCAGCACCGTCCCGGCCAGGTCCGTCACGGCCTCGTCCGGCAGCGGACGTCCGTCGGGCCGTGCCGTGCACAGCGCGGACAGCAGATCGTCGCCCGGGTGGGCACGACGGCGGACGATGTGGGGGCGCAGGTAGGCGTCGAGTCCGGGACGCCGGCCGCCGAGGTGGTCGAGTCCCGTACGGCACCAGGCGTGCACGCGCGCGGTGTCCTCGTACGGCAGTCCGAGCGCGGCGACGGCCGCGGCGGCGGGCAGCCACTGGCAGAACTCGGCGACGAGATCGGCCTCCTGACGGGACACCAGGCGACGGGCGAGGACGTACGCCGTGCGCTCGACGCCCGCTGCCAGAGCGGCCGACACGCGGTCCCCGAGCGCCGAGGAGACGAGGGCCCGGTACGTGCCGTGCGTGCCGTGCGTGCCGTGCGTGCCGGCCTCCCGGCGGGCCGGTGCGGGTCCGGGCGACGGCGCGACGAGCCGCGGGTCAGCGAGCGCGGCGCGCACATCGCCGTACCTGCTGATCAGCCAGGCGCCGAACGGCTTGTCGTACACCAGGGGGAAGTTTCCGCGCAGGGTGCGGTACAGCGGATGGGGATCGCGCTCGGTACCCGGATCGAGCAGACTCGGCGGAGCGCTCACGCGCGCGGACGCCACACGCGCGGGCACGTACGGCGCGTCGGAGGAGGGACACGACGGCGCGAACAGGGTCACCGGCGTCACCGGCGAAGGACACCCCGGTACGAGGGGCGGCGCCGGGCACCCGAGGAGCGGGGGCGGCGCGCCCGTATCGGGCGGGAACGGCCGCCGGTCCGCGACGACCGGCGGCGGCTCGCCCGCGGCAGGCGACGACGACCGCGAGCCCTCTACCGTCAGGGACGGCTTGCCCATGCCGGACGGCGACGGACGCGGGGCCGCGACGGGCCGGGACGGCGCACCCATGACCGGCAGGGACGGCGGCGAGCCCTCTACCGTCGGGGACGGCTCGCCCACGACGGGCGGCGACGGACGCAGGGCCGCGACGGGCCGGGACGGCGCACCCATGACCGGCAGGGACGGCGGCGAGCCCTCCACCGTCAGGGACGGCGGCGAGCCCTCTACCGTCAGGGACGGCGGCGAGCCCTCTACCGTCAGGGACGACTTGCCCATGACGGGCGGCGACGGACGCAGGGCCGCGACGCGCCTGGGCGGCGCACCTGCGGCGGGCGCGGACGGCGGCGGGCCCGCGACGGCCGGGGGCGGGCCGGCGGCCGGGGGGCCCGCCGGTATCGCCGTCGGGCCGCCTTCGCCGGGAAGGCCGTGAGGACACAGCACCGCGGGCCACCACCTCGGGTCTGCGCGCCGGACCCGCGCGCGGTTGTTCCGAGTCGACCACCGCCTGCCCGGAACCGCAGTTCCCGTGCACCCGTTCGGGTGAATCGCGTGCCTCGCCCCGGCATGGCCGCCCGTGGCGCACGCGTGCGCCGGTCACCCCCTCCCGAGCGCCCGTTCCGGGCCTCCGCCCCCGGTTCTCCGCAGGCCTGCGGGACGCTGTCCGATCCGGAGGGGAAAGCTCGCGTACCCGCCAACGCCTGTTGCCAGGGGAAAATGCCACCTGGCGCCCCTCGGAGCCGCCCCGTCGCATCCTTGACAGTTCCCCGAGACCGTGGAGTACTGCCAAAAGCGACGCAGGGCGGACAAGTCGGGGGTGAGTCACCTGCCGGAGTTGCGCTACCCCAGTGTGACCGAAATCGTCTCGTCCGCCTGGGCGTTGGCGGCCCATCGACCCGACCTGTGCCTTCTCAGACAAGTGGGTGCCTCCCGTGCGGGCAGACCCCTCCACCTGCTGTCCGTCGGCCACGCCCGGCGCGCGGTCCTCGTCGTGGCCGGGGCCCACGCCAATGAACCGACGGGCGGTTCGACGCTGCTGTCCTTGGCCGAACGTGTGCTGCGCCAGCGGGAGTTGCGACGGGACACCTCCTGGCACTTTCTGCTCTGCGCGGACCCCGACGGAGCCAGCCTCCATGTGACGCCCGCGCCGCGGACCCTGCTCGAGTACCACCTGGGCTTCTTCCGCCCGGCCGGACCCGAGCAGCCGGAGTGGTCGCCCTCCGTCCTGCCGCCCGACCGGCTGCCGCCGGAGACCCGCGCGCTGACCGGGGTCATCGACGAAGTGCGGCCCTACCTCCAGGTGACGCTGCACGGGACCGATCTCGGCGGCAGCTGGGTGCAGTTGACCAAGGACATCCCGGGCCTCGCGGAGCCGTTCGCCAAGTCCGCGGCGGAGCTGCACATCCCGGTCGAGACGGCCGCGTCGGACGCCGCGGGCTGGCCCGCCTCCGGGCCCGGGGTCCATGTGATGCCGGCGCCCGGCTCGGACACGGCGTACCCGAGCATGCCGGACGACGCCCGGCACAGCACCTGGTACCACGCCCACCGGTACGGCGGTCTGACCGCTGTCGTGGAGGTGCCGATGTGGGCCAGCGATCTGGTGGACGATCCGGCGCCGCACCCCGACCCCGCGGCGGCGATGCGAGGCCTGGCACACCGACTGCTGGCGGACGCGTACCAGGTGGAGGCGGTGCTCGGACGGGCGCTGCCCCGGCTGCGGGGACCCGACGGGCCTCTTCTGCGGGCCGCGAAGTGGGCGCTGGAGCTGGTTCCGGGACTTGCCGCGGACTGGTCGCAGTCGCTCCCCGTGGACACGACGATGGCGTACGTGGGCAGCGTCGACGCGTTCGGCCGGCGGATCCCGCTGCGGGCCGCCTCGATGCTGCTGCGTGTGCTCCGCGAGGCCGACGACCGCGAGGTACCCCACCTCGAACAGTTGGTCGCCGGCTGGAGCGACGCCTTCGCCGAACGCTTCCGCGCGCGCTGGGTGCCGCTGGAGAACCAGGTCGAGCACCAGGCCCGTACGGTGGTGGCGGCCGCCCGTCACGCGCGCGACCGCGCCGCCTGAGTCAACTCGACAGGTCGAACACCGCGCCCGTCGCGACCCCCATCGCGCAGGAGTTCGAGAACGCGTGCGTGTAGTCGACCCGGCGGCCGTCCCATACGCCGTACGCCGACGCGGTGACCGGTGCGTAGAGCATCGGGCACATGGCGCCGGACCGGCGCGGGATACGGCCGGGGTCGCCCCCGGCGGCGCGGAGTTGCCGGCAGGCCCGCGCCGCGTGGGCGTGGCCCTGGGGCGGGTCGCAGAGCAGCAGGACGCCGCGGGTGTCGCTGGAGCGGGCGTCGCCCCGGGTGACGGCGAGGCGGAGCCAGTTGCCGGGCAGGGTGTGTCGGGGTGCCGCGTGGGCCGCCGGGGCAGTGCCCGCCGCGAGGAGCGCAAGCGGGACGAGCAGGCCGACGCGGATCGCCTGAAGGGTTTTCGTCATTCCCGGTGCATCGGCACGGCGGTCTGCGCGGTCCAGCCGGAGTCACTCGAACGGGAGCGCATGCTCGTGCCGCGCCCGGCGAGTTCGAACGCGGCGAGCACCACGCGCGCCTGGTATTCGACCTGGCGTGCGACCGGTATCCAGCGGGCCCCGCAGCCGTCGCGGTAGTCGGCGCACCACGCGTCGATCAGCCGGTCGAGCTCGGGCAGCGCGTCGCACGGGTCCTGCCCGGAGCCGGAGACGAGCTGGTGCAGCAGTCCGGCCGTACGCAGCGCGACCCGGCGCCCGGCGAGGCGCAGGGCGGTGAGTCGCGCGGTGTCGAGCGACGGCAGGGCGCGCGCCCCGGCGTCCCGCACGTCGGGGTCCCAGGAGTCGGCGAGTCCGGGGCCGACCAGTAAATAGTCGTCGACGGGCGCGAGCAGACAGGTCACGTCCGGCGAGCTGCCGAGGCCGGGCCGGACCCGGGCCAGGATGTCCTCCAGGACCCCCGTGTCGTGCCGCAGCGTACGGCTGACGGAGCGCAGCAGCGCGTCGGGATCGGCGGGGCGCGCCGGGTCCTCCACGGCGCCGACACCCCACATGGGCGCCTCGACGATCGCGGTGACCGTGCCGTGCGGCTGCGGGTGGAACCAGGTGGAATCGACCGCGGCCTCCGTGATGGCGGCGGCCAGATCTCCTCTGCGCGGCGGCGGGACGCGGTAAACCGCGGGGCCGAGCGTCGGCCAGTACAGGGTGTCGTACGGGCCGAGTTCGCGCGGGATGCCGAGGCGGGCCGCGCTGTGCGCGACGCGCTGGGCGAGGCCGGGCAGGTCGCGGGTCAGCTCGACGAAGGCGCCGCCCACGTCGACGCCGTGCAGGGAGCACTGGAGAAAAGGCCTCAGCTCGTCCTGGAGGCCGAGCAGGACGCGGGTCTCCGGCAGGACGGCGCCGTCCGCTCCCTCGGGCAGCCATTCGGGCTGTTCCAGGAAGCCGGGCCGGAAGAAGTGCCGGAAGTAGTGGCCGAGCGTGTAAGGGCCGGAGAGCCAGGCCTCGTTGCGGTGGGAGCCGTCCGGGTCGAGGCAGAGCAGCAGGTTCCAGGTGGCGTCCGCGCCCTCGGTCAGCCGGGGGTCGGCGAGCGCCCGTTCGGCCAGCCGCAGGACTGTGGCGCCGCCCACGGGTTCGTTGGCGTGCGGTCCGGCCACGACGAGGACCTGGCGGCTGCCGTGTCCGACGGACAGGAGCAGCATCGGCGTGCCCGCCCGGGAGGTGCCCACGCGGCGCAGCCGGGCGCTGTCGGGGCGCCGGGCCACCAGCGCGGCGGCGCGGACGGCGAGTTCGTCCACGGTCGGGTAGCGGCGGAGGGGCGGCAGAGCACACCTCCACTCGGACGGCGCCATCGGTTCACCTGATGTGCATGATGTACGCACAGTCAGTCACGACTGGGGAGGTACGTCAACACCGCGGGACGCGAAGGATGTTGGGGAATCCACGGGCGAATCCCGGCCGACGGACCGGTCACCGGGCGCGCCGGGACTCCCCGGGCACGGCGTGCGGCACCGCGGCTCAGTCGGAGGCGAGGCGGAACATCATCCGGCCGAAGCCGATCTGGTCGCCGTCCCGCACGACGGACGCGCCGATGACGCGCCGCCCGTTGACGGTCGTTCCGTTGGTCGAGCCGAGGTCGCGCAGCACCCAGACGCCGCCCTGCCGATGCAGTTCGGCGTGCACCCGGGACACCGTCTCGTGGTTGAGGCGCAGTCCGCTGGCCGGATCGCGGCCGATGCGCAGCGGATAGGGGCTGCCGGCGTGGGGCAACTGCAGCTTGGGCAGCCGCTCGGCCTGCCAGGCCCTGCGCAGCCGTACGGTGAAGCCGGAGACGGCCTCCACGGTGCCGAACACCAGCTTCGACCAGCGGCGCCCGGCGGGCTCGTCGCCGGTGGGCAGGTCGGCGGTGAGCACGGCGAGTTCCTCGGACCGGCGGGCGGACAGGGCCAGCTCCATGCGGCGGATGAACGTGTCGTGCGAAAGGCGGCCGAGGGCGACGCCGTCGCGGAGGGACTTGAGCGCCCGGTCGCGCTCCGCGTCGGACAGCCGCGCGGGGTACGTGTGGAACTCGAAGGACGACGTCACGTTCGTGATTGTCGGGCAGTAACGACGGGGTGTCCAGAAGACCAGGAAATGGCTGGTGGGGCCGGGTGCGGCCGTTCGCGCGACCAAAGGGCGACGAACACGCGGCAAAAGGGTGGATCCTGAAGCGAATTGATCTCCTGTGAAGCACCATGGACGGGTTGGGTCACGGCGAACTGACAAGGGGGAACCGGCTGTGCGATTCGAGGTGTGGGCACCGCGGGCCGACCGGATGACACTCCATCGCGCGGGTGTCACGAGCGCGTTGGACCGCGATCCCGGGCGGGCCGGCTGGTGGACGGGCGAGGCGGACGCGCCGGAAGGGACGCGCTACGGGTTCGCGGTGGACGACGGTCCCGTTCTGCCCGATCCCCGTTCGCGCCGCCAGCCGGACGGCCCCGACGGGCTGAGCGCCGTGGTCGACCAGGGGCGGTACGCGTGGCGCGCCGAGTGGCCCGGACGCGCCCTGCCGGGCGCGGTCCTCTACGAGCTGCACGTGGGCACGTACACGCCCGAGGGCACACTGGACGCGGCGGCGGACCGGCTGGGACATCTGGCGGAACTGGGCATCACACACGTCGAGTTGATGCCGTTGTGCCCGTTCCCCGGCCGGCACGGCTGGGGGTACGAGGGTGTCTCCCTGTGGGCCGTTCACGAGCCGTACGGCGGCCCCGAGGCGCTGAAGCGCTTTGTCGACCGGGCGCACGAACTCGGCCTGGGAGTCGTCCTCGACGTCGTGCACAACCACCTCGGCCCGTCCGGCAACCATCTGCCCGCGTTCGGGCCCTACTTCACGGACACCCATCAGACGCCCTGGGGCTCGGCGGTGAACCTCGACGCGCCCGGCTCGGACGAGGTGCGCGCGTACCTCGTCGGCAGCGCCCTGGCGTGGCTGCGCGACTACCGGCTCGACGGACTGCGTCTGGACGCCGTGCACGCGCTGCGGGACACCCGGGCGCTGCACTTCCTGGAGGAGCTGTCGACGGCCGTGGACGCGCTCGCCGCCGACCTGGGCCGGCCGCTCTTCCTGATCGCCGAGTCGGATCTCAACGACCCGCGCCTGATCACCTCCCGCGAGGAGGGCGGTCTCGGGCTGCACGCGCAGTGGAACGACGACTTCCACCACGCGCTGCACACCACGCTGACCGGCGAGGCGCAGGGCTACTACGCGGACTTCGCGCACGCCCCGCTCACGGCCCTGAGCAAGACGCTGACATCGGGCTACTTCCACAACGGCACGTACTCCAGCTTCCGCGGGCGGCATCACGGGCGCCCGCTCGACCGCGCCCGCGTCTCGGCGCAGCGGCTGCTCGGCTATGCGCAGACCCACGACCAGATCGGCAACCGCGCCCAGGGGGACCGGCTCTCGGCCTCCCTCTCCCCCGGGCTGCTGGCCTGCGCCGCCGCGCTGACGCTCACCGCGCCGTTCACGCCGATGCTCTTCATGGGCGAGGAGTGGGGTGCCGGCACGCCCTGGCAGTTCTTCACCGACCACACCGACCCCGAGCTCGCGGAGGCCGTACGGCGGGGCAGGCGGCGGGAGTTCGCGGCGCACGGTTGGGCCGAGGAGGACGTGCCGGACCCGCAGGACCCGGCGACCCGGGACCGCTCCTGTCTCGACTGGTCGGAGCCCGAAGCGGCCCCTCACGCGCGCGTGCTGACCTGGTACCGCGAGCTGATCGCCCTGCGCCGGCGCCAGGCCGACCTCTCGGACCCCGATCTCGCGGCCGTCAGGGTCGCCCACGACCCCGGCGCCCGCTGGCTCGCCCTCCGGCGCGGGGACGTCCGGATCGCCGTGAACCTCGCCAAGGACCCCGCGGCGATTCCCCTCGGCATCCGCCAGGCGCGCGTCCTCGCGGCCTGGGAGCCGGTCGAGGCACCGGGCCCCGACGGGGTGCTGTACGTGCCGGGCGAGTCGTGCGTGGTGCTGACCCAGGCCTGAGGCACCCGCTGCGTGGGCGAGGCCCGCGGGACGCGCCCTCCCCGCGGGCCTCCCCCTCCGAGCCTGCCCCGCGGGCTTCCCCCACGGGCCTCCCCGCGGGGGCGCGCCCCTAGGGCAGCTCTTCCGTTCCGTCCCGCAGGTCCGTGACCCGCTCCAGCAGGATCGACTCCCAGGCCCGCCCCAACTGGGCATCCATGAGCGGGAGTTGACTGTCGTCACGGCTGCGGAGACGGTCGGCGAGCCGGATGACGGTGTCGCAGCGGGCGAGCCACAGACCGCGCAGGCAGGGGCGGGCGCTGTATCCGGCGAGGGTCGCGGCACGTACGGCCGCGGGGGCGCCGACGGCGACGGCGAGCCCGGCGATGTCTTCGGCCGGATCGCCGATCACCGCGCCGGTCCAGTCGAGAACGCCCCGCACCCGCCCGTCGCGGCTGACCACGAGGTGTTCGCCCAGGAGTCCGTGGTGCACGAGGACCGCGGCGCCGGTCTGCGCGCCGAGCTGGACGGCGGCGGGCGCGGCGAGCTGGTCGAACCGCGCGGGGTCGAACTCCTCGGCGGGGAGCCGCTCGGCGGCCCGTACGGCGGCGGCGCGCAGGGCCTCCAGGGAGCGCGGCGGGGTGCGCGGCACCCCGAGCGTCTCGGCCTGGCGTACGGGGACGTCGCGCAGCCCGGTCAGCAGCCCCGCCAGGTCGGCCTCGCCGAGGGCCGAGACGGCCTGTTCCTCGCCGGACGCGCCGGGCACCAAGGTGTCCAGGGTGTAGTTCAGTCCGCTCGCCCACTCGCCCCGCGCGACACTCATGGGGACGGCGACCCCGATGTGCGGGCGGATCAGATCGCGCAGCCGCAGCTCACGTCGTTGGCGCAGGGAGGCCTCGTGGTCCCGGGCGAGCCGCAGCACATGGCGTCGGCCCACCCACCACGTAAAGCGCCCGCCCTCCTCGCCGACGGGCCGCACGTCCGGTCCCGGGCCCGGTGCGGTGTCGTCGGCGAGCAGGGCGAGGACCAGCCGACGGACGGTTTCCGGTGTCGGGGTCGGTGTCGGTGTCTGGCTCATGGTCGCGCCCTTGTCGTCCGGGTGCGGGGGCGAAGCGGTTGCCGCGCGGTCGGTGGACGCACGTCAGTCGACGATCACCATCTCGCGGGATGTGGTGTTGAGCCGGCGTCCGCCGTCCTCGGTCACCGTGACGATGTCCTCGATACGGACCCCGAAGCAGCCGGGCAGATAGATGCCCGGCTCCACGGAGAAGCACATGCCGGGGACCAGGGGCTGTTCCTCGCCCTCGACCATGTAGGGCGGTTCGTGGGTGGTGACGCCGATGCCGTGCCCGGTGCGGTGGATGAAGTACTCGCCGTACCCGGCGTCCTTGATGACGGCGCGCGCCGCGCGGTCGATGTCCTGGCAGGCGACTCCGGGCCGCACGGCACGGAACCCGGCCTCCTGGGCCTCGCGCACGATGTCGTGCACCTTGCGTTCCTCGTCGTCCGGCTCACCGACGTGGACCGTGCGGGAGGTGTCGGAGCCGTAGCCCTCCTTGAGGCCGCCGAAGTCCAGGACCACCATGTCGCCGTCCTCGATGACGCGCTCGTCGGCCTCGTGGTGCGGGTCGGCTCCGTTGGGGCCGGAGGCGACGATGGTGAAGTCGACCTGGGAGTGCCCGAACCGGCGCAGCAGATCCGCGAGGTCGCGGGAGACCTCCGACTCCCGGCGGCTCGCGAAGCGGACCTTCCTGATCTCTTCGAACGCCTCGTCCGCGGCGGCTCCGGCGGCCGCGAGCCGCTCCAGTTCCGCCGCGTCCTTGACGGCCCTGAGCATCGGCAGGGCGTCGGTGAGCGCGGTGTAGCGACTGTCGGGCAGCCGCTTCTGGAGGCCGAGCAGGTGCAGGGCCCAGCCGTTGTCGCTGACGCCGAAGCGGCCGGTGCGTTCCAGGAGAGCCGCGGCCACGTCGTAGGGGTCCGTGCCGTCGGTCCATTCATGGAGGGTCAGCGCGGGCGCGCCGGCCGACCTGGCCGCGTCGGGGGCCTCCAGGGTGGGCACGACGAGGGCCGGGTCATGGCCTGCCCGCAGCACCAGCAGGGTGAGCCGCTCGGTCTCCACCGGGCGGTAGCCGGTCAGCCACACCAGGTCGGGCCCCGGCGCGACCAGGACGCCGTCGAGCCCGGCACCGGCCGCGGCCTCGGCGGCGCGCCGCATACGGGCCTCGTAGTCGTCGGCGGTGAAGGGCGCGGGTGTGGCGGCGGTCATCCATGCCTCCGTGTGTCCGGAGTTCCCCAGGGGGCTACGGCAGCATCCTGCCCTTCCGGTGGGGTGTGCGCGAGCCGGTCGCGCCGGCCCGGGTCAGCTCTCCAGGGCGAGGCGGGCGCCCAGGAGCAGCAGGACGCCTCCGGAGACCTGTTCCAGGCGTCGGCGCACGCCCGTCCGGGACAGGACGGTCTTCATCCGGCCGACGAACCACACGTAGAGGCCGTAGTAGCCCACCTCGTAGGCCGCCCAGAGCGCGGCGAGGCCGAGCATGGCGGGCAGATGCGGGGCGCCCTCGGGCACGAACTGCGGCAGGAAGGACATCGCGAAGACGGCCGCCTTCGGGTTGGCGAGGTTGAGCAGCAGCCCGCCCCGGTAGGACGCCCAGCCGCTCTTCTCCGCGCCCTCCCAGCCGCCGTCACCGGCGCCCTTGGAGCGGCGCGCCTGCCACAGCGTCTGGACGCCGAAGCCGACGAGCACCGCGGCACCGACGATCCGCATGACGTCGTACGCCATCTCGGAGGCGGCGAGCAGCGCGGTGAGACCGAACGCGGCGACGGCGCCCCACAGGAAGACCCCCGTCTCGTTGCCGAGCACGGTCAGGAAGCCGGACCGCCTGCTGCCCAGTGACCGTTTGATGATCAGCACGGTGCTCGGTCCGGGCGAGGCCGCGATCAGGGTGC
This sequence comes from Streptomyces sp. NPDC026500, assembly GCF_055567635.1. Taxonomy (NCBI): domain Bacteria; kingdom Bacillati; phylum Actinomycetota; class Actinomycetes; order Kitasatosporales; family Streptomycetaceae; genus Streptomyces; species Streptomyces sp. NPDC026500. The sequence continues at coordinate 54,786 of NZ_JBVHQB010000006.1, forward strand.
AGGCGCCGAGAAAGGCGACGAGGGTGCTCAGCATCCGGCCATCGTGACGGGCCGCGGCCCGTTTGACCAGCCCCTTTTCACCGCGCCGGGCAGAACCGGGAGCCGCGCCCGCAGGGCGCCGCGGCCTGCGGAGGGGCTGTCCGGTCAGGTCGCCTCAGGTCACGATGCCCGGAACCGCGGGCAGGTGCCGGCGGCTGCCGTTCGCGTGGCGCACGCGGAGAGTGACCTCCTTGCCCGGCCGCGCGGCCGCCACCGCGCGCGCGAGGTCGGCGGCCGAGGTGACCGCTGTCCCGCCGAAGGCGAGCAGGACGTCACCGCGTACCAGGCCCGCGGTGTAGCCGGGACCGGGGAGGTGCACCCCGACGATCAGCGCGCCCCCGCCGTCCGGGGCGTCGACGGCCTCGACCCCGAGAGTCCCCCGTGCGGCTTGCCGCTCGGACTCCCCCGACAGGATCGGACTGCCGCTGCCGGACTCCGTCGTGGAGCCGCCGGGCCGCGGCGCGCCGGACCCGCCGGGCGTCGGCGCTCCGGAGCCGGCGGAGGGCTGCCGTGGGTGCCCGGCCGCACCGGCCTGCTGCTGAAGGTCCGCCAGTCTGCTCATGCCGATCACGGTCGCGCCGACCGTGCCGAGACCCACGCCGGACAGGACAAGGACCGTCCCGACGAACAGGCCGAACAGCAGGGTGATCAGCCGCCTGCCGCGGCGCCGCGCGGCGTGCGGGCGCCGGGTTCCGCCGGGCGGACGGGCGCCGTCGGAGGGTCGGTCGCCGCCGGACGGACGCGCGCCGCCCGGGTTCCGACCGGGCATCGGCTTGGGACGCAACGCGGTCTGTTCCATGAATCGCCTCCGGCAGATGTTCTACGGACCGCCTTCGGCTCTTGCTCTACCCCTCGCTCCGGCGCGCGACGATTCCCTAACGAGTGAGACTGTCGTCGCCGTTCGAGAAGCCGGTCCGCCGTGGCCGCCGCCCCCTCCGGCCACGCCCGCGCGGGGGTGCGCGGCAGGAGGGTGAGCCCGTGGCCCGCGACGGCAGGGGCGGGTGCGCGGATGCGGTACGCCGGGATCCGCCGGCTGAAGGCGGCCATGCCGCCTATGGCATGCGGGGTGCCCGAGCGGCGGGAGCGCGGGAAGAAGACCGGGCCGCGGTCCCGCAGCTGAAACCGGTCTGCGGGAGCGCGGGGCGGCAAGTCCGGCGGTGTCCGGAAGCCGTCGGGACCGGTCAGAGCGCGACGGGTTCCGCGCGCCAGGCGAACGGCAGCGCGGACGCCTGGTCCGGTACGAAGCCGTGGGCGCGGCGGGCCAGGTCCGCCGCGCCGTAACGGCGGCAGTCCTGGTGCCACTTCAGGATTCCGGCCAGCCAGTTCTGCAGCTCCACCACATAGCCCTGCATGATCCCGCGCACCTCCTCGGAGAGCTTGAAGTCCTCGTACAGGATGGGCAGTTCATGGGCGGCGACATGCTGGAACTGCTCCATGCGCTGGGTCATCAGGTCATGGATGATGCCGAGCGCCGTGGGATAGTCGCAGCCGAAGAAGTTCTGCACGACGAGGATGCCGTTGTGGACCTCTCCCTCGTACTCGATCTCCTTCTGGTACGAGAAGACGTCGTTCAGCAGCATCGCGTAGTCCATGGCCGCGTTCTCCAGCGAGCGGACGGGGCCGCTGCGGTAGACCTCCGGCGGGACGGCGGGGCCGTGGCCGAGGCGGCACAGGCCCATGGTGAGTTCGGAGCCGAAGGTGGCCCGGCGCATCTCCAGGTAGTCGACGGGGTCCGGGATGCGGTTCTGGATCTGGTTGGACAGCTCCCACAGCCAGCTCTCCGTCATCACGTCCACGGCCGCGCGCAGGGTGCTCCGGGCGTCCGGGGTCATCTCCGCGGTGGTGCGCCGCCACAGGTCGATCAGTCCGCGTTCCATGCCGTTCACCGGGACGGGGACCTCCTCGCCGTCGACGGGCATGCAGGCGGAGAGGCGCGCGGTGGTCAGCTTGGCGGCGGCGAGATCGCGGCGGTTGCCGAAGAGCAGCGGGTAGTAGTCGTCGCCGTAGGTGCCCCAGGCCAGCCACTGCGAGCTGAGGTCGAGGGCCTCGGGTGTCGCGTCGGGGTGGATGCCGGCGGCGCAGAGCGGCAGGTCGTAGGCGGTGAGTTTGTCCTCGTCCCAGACGCCCTCCTGGAGCATGCCCGTGGCGTGCATCCAGGTGACGAGGCGGTCGCGGGAGCCCGCGAGGTGCGGGCTGAGGGTGACCTCGAACGGCATGTGGAAGTCGGGGAGTTGGGAGGGGCCGACCTTCTGGAACGGGACGTGGGTGTACGCGCGCAGCCGCTCGGCGCCGGCCGCGGAGAGCAGCGCCCCGACGTCGGCGGCGGAGGTGCCGAACCCGCTCATGCCGAGGGGCCGCGCTTCCTCGACGGCGCCCTCGTTCATATAGCGGCTGGAGCGCATGTGCCATTCGTGGCCGCCGGACTGCCAGTCCTGGAGACCCTGTGCGTACGCGGCGACGGCGCCGACCTCCGCAGGGGTGAGCCCCTTTTCCACAGCCAGTGCGGGCACCTCGGTGAGCGCCGTGTGCTCGAACTGGTGGAGCCGTGAGGTGAGGATGTCGTTGACGGTCTCGGCGGCCTCCTGTGTCGTGCAGCCGAAGAACGTCTCCAGGACGAGGATTCCGTTGCTGAGTTCGCCCTCGTCCTCGACCTCGCGCTGGTAGGAGAACAGGTCGTTGCGCAGATGGACACCGTCGGAGAACGTCTCCATCAGGACGCGCAGCGGCCTCGACTCGGCGACGGACGGGGGCACTTCGGCGGTCGCGTACTCGACGAGCCCGGCCGACCAGGGGGCGCCGCCCACCTTGCGGCGCATCTCGATGTACTCGACGGGGTTGGAGATCCGCCCTTCGTTGATGTTGGACAGCTCCCACATCGACTCGTTGAGCAGATGCTCCGTGGAGACGGCGAACCGCCTGCGCCACTCGGTGGACATCGAGGGCACCGTGCGCGCCCACAGGTCGGCGAGTCCCGCCTCGACGGGATTCTCCGGCTCGGGCACGGGAGTCGACAGGTCGAGCGGCATGAAGAGGGGCAGCCGGTCCAGATAGGCCTTGCCGCCGGCGCGGTCCTGGGTGCGCTTGAAGGTCTCCAGGAAGTGGTCGTCGAAGAAGAACACCCACACGTACCAGTCGGTGATGAGCGAGAGGGCCGGTCCGTCGCAGTCCGGATGGGTGTACGCGCACAACAGGCCGTAGTCGTGGGCGTCGAGGTCGGACTGCTCCCAGATGCCCGAGCCTTCGAGCATGCCCATTCCGCGGGCCCACTCGACCGAGTGGGCCCGCGCTTCGTCCAGGTGCGGGTTCAGCCGGGCGGTGTACGGCATGTAGAAGTGCGGGAGTTCGAACGGCTGCGTCATGGCCGGGCCCTACCCATGGCCCCGCACGGACATCCGCAGGCCAGGACATGATCACACCATCGCGTGAACCGGGGCGAAAGCCACGCACGACGGCGCCTCCGTCGGATCGGGGCCGCCGCGACCACGACCCCGTGGCCTGGCCGGAGAAGCCGGAGGAGCCGGACGCGCTGGGCCGTCAGCGCCTCGCCTGGATCAGCGCGTGGGTGCCGCCGGTTCGCCAGCGGTGGCCCTCGGCGGCGTCGAGGGCCACCTCGACGGTGGAGGTCAGTCCGACGACGACATCGGACTTGAGGGTCCGCAGCGCCGCGACCGAACCGGGAAAATATGCGGTGGCGACCGCGAACGGGGTGGTGGCCGGGTACAGCCGGTCGCCGATGAGACGGCGGTAGTTCAGGTCGCCCTTCAGCAGGGTCACGTCGGCCGCGGCGAACTCCTGGCGGAGGTCGTCGGGCAGGTCGGCGTACGGCAGCGGGGCGCAGGCGAAGGGGTGGGCCCGGACGGTGAGACGGCCCTCGGACAGGGCGGCCCAGAGACGGTTCCCGGCCTCGCCGGCCGCTCCCTTTGCGGCGGTCAGGCGGCGCAGGGCGTCGAGCACGTCCGGTGCCATGGCGTCGGACACGTAGTACGGGTACGGCTTCACATGCAGGACGGTCCGCTCGACCCGGCCGTGCCGGAGCAGGTGGTCGGCGAGGAGCAGATCGGGGATGAGTTCCCGGCCCGCGTTGTCCGCGACGAGACAGAGGGTGCCGCCGCCGAAGAGCGATCGCAGGACTTCTCCGTCGTTCGCCACGAGCTGGGACTCGGCCGCCGTCCCGTCCTCGGCGCCGGCCAGTTTGAATCCGAGGTCCGCGCGGTTGCCCCACAGGGAGCCGTACAGCAGCGCCTGTTCCTGCTCCTCGGCCGACCGCCGCGCGAGATCGTCCAGCGCGGCGAGTTCCTCCTCGGCCTCCGGAGTGTCCAGTTCGGCGAGCTTGAAGGGGCGGAAGGGGTCGATGCCCTGCCAGGGGCCCGGCGCGAAGTAGCCGACGGATTCAAGGAGTTGGCGGTAGAAATAGCTCTCGGACCAGAGGAAGGGCACGTCGAACCAGGACCGGCCGTAGTACTCGCGGCCGCCCCAGGCATCCCACTGCCCGCGGTCCGCGGCCGGCGCCGCGAGCGGTTCGACGACCCCCTCGGTGCAGTTCCGGAGCAGGGCGTCGAGCGCGTGGCGCTGCTCGGGGCCGTACGGGAAGGCGTCCCGCACCTTCCGGATGAGCGCGGGATGCCGCTCGGCCAGCACGCTCCGGGGGAACGAGCCCAGCACCGAGCTCACGACCACCGGAGCGTCGTCGGGATCGGCGGCGGAGCGGGCGGCTGCGGGATCGGGCATGCGGCTCACCGTACCGGCTGAACAGAAGGGGCCGTCCGACGCGCTGCGCGCCGGGCGGCCCCTCCCCCCGTAGAGCCCAGCGGTCGGCCTAGGTCGGTCGGCTTCGAGCTGTCGACCGCCTCGGTGTCCTGTGCGGCCCTGTCCTGGACACGGTGTGCTCAGCTGCCGTCGGCGGTCGCGCTGAACGATAGGCAGGCCGCGCGCGGGAGGGATAGCGGGAAAACCCTCGATCCGGCCGCCGTTCGGCCCTTGCCCGCCCGCAGTTCGGTGGGGTGGTCCCGTTTCGCACGGATTGCGGATCTGAACATCCGGCGCTCCGGCCCCGTATCTCACGGTGCCCCGTGCGAGGTCTGCGTCCCGGCCGAGCACGGCGGCACGCCGCTTCGCCCACGCACCGAGGAGACCTTCCGGATGACCGCCTACCGCACCGCCACCGCGGCCGCTGTCGCCCTGGCGGCTCCGCTGCTGCTCACGACGTGGGCCGCGGGGACCGCGTCGGCGCACGGCGCGCCGACGTCCCCCGTCAGCCGGGTGGTCGCGTGCTCGCCCGAGGGCGGCAGTCTGATCCGGACGTCGGCCTGCCGGGCGGCGATCGCCGCGAACGGCGCGCCCTTCACCGCGTGGGACAACCTGCGGGTGGCCGACGTCAACGGCCGGGACCGCTCGGTGATCCCGGACGGGAAGCTGTGCAGCGGGGGCCTGCCCGCCTACAAGGGCCTCGACCTGGCCCGCGCCGACTTTCCGTCGACGCGTCTGACCGCCGGCGCGGCCCTCACCCTCAAATACAGTTCGACGATCGCGCACACGGGGACCTTCAAGCTCTATCTGACCAAGCAGGGTTACAGCGCGACGCACCCCCTGAAGTGGTCCGACCTGCCGGAGAAGCCGTTCGCCACGGCCACCGACCCGGCGATGGTCGACGGCGCCTATCGCATCAAGGCCACGCTGCCGTCCGACCGCACCGGCCGCCAGATGCTGTTCACCATCTGGCAGAACTCCAGCACGACGGACACGTACTACTCGTGCTCGGACGTGGTGTTCTCCGGCCCGAGCGGAGCGTCGAAGTCGGCTCGGGGCGCCGGGACTTCGGGGAGCGCCGGGAGCACTTCCGGTGGCAGGAGCACCGCGGACGCCTCTCCGTCGACCAAATTGGAGACCTCGCCGCCCAGCCGCACACCGTCGACCCCGGCCGCCGGCTCGTCTTCCTCGGCGGTCAGTTCATCCACCGGGGAGGCGGGTCCCGATCATCTGACGCCCGCCGCCGACAGCACCTCGGGCGGCGGCCCCGCCCTCCCCCTGGTCGCCGGGGGAGCGGCGGCGGCGCTGCTGCTCACTGCCGGCATCACTGTCGCTCTGCGACGCCGGCAGTGAATTCGCTCCCGGTGGGTGTCAGTTGACGTAGACCACCGGACTGTCCGGCTGGCTGGTGTCGGTCACGGGGGCGTACTTCGCGGTGAAGTAGCCACTGCTGAAGCACAGGGACGAGCCGGAGAACTTGGTGAACTGCTGGCTGGTGAAGGTGATGCTGTTGTCGGTGTTGCTCGCCGTGCCGGACAGGCTCGCCGCCCGGTAGACGCAGGTCAGCGTGCCCAGCAGGGAGCGCAGCTTGACCGTGGTCTGGATGGTGGAGCCGGCCGCCGGGGTGACCGTGACGCTTCCGTCGGAGCCCACCGCGGTGCTGTACGGCAGATTGTCGACCGTGATGCCGGTGACACCGAGGACGCCGACGACGTTGCTGCTGCACGAGCCGCTGTCGAAGGTGTGCCCGGTGAGCGACTCGGTGGCCGTGCCGGGGGACGCCGGGTTGTCTGCGGCGGTCGCGGTGAAGGTCGACGCGGAACACGAGACACCGCTCGTGCCGGTGGCGCTGGAGTAGAGCGTGGCCGTGGTGCCGCTCGCCAGCGAGGCGGCGAGGACGTCGCCGACGGCGACGGGGGTTCCCGCGGCGCTGCCGGTGGTGAGCACCGGGACGTCGTCCGCGGAGGCGGGGAGGACCGCGGACGCCGACAGGGCCGCGACGACGCCGACGAGGGCGAGCAGGGATCGAGTACGCATGGGGGGTGCCTCTTCTCCGATGGGGGTGTGGGTGCCTGACCGCGCCGGGGCGCGGGGGTGCGGGTCGAGAAGGTGGCGCGGGTGTGCGGGGTGGAACGGCCCACGCACGAGGGCGCGTTGAGACGCCTGAGCGCGTGTGCGGGACTGGTGCGAGGAGAGACCGCTGCCGGTCCGTGACGCCTTCTCCGTACGCCACGGGCCGGCAGCGACAGCCGGGCGACCGGCACGGCCCTCGGGGGGAAGGCGACCGCGCCGGTGCCACGGGAACGGGGAATGGCCCAGGGGCGCGCCGTTTCGGCGTACGCGCCAGGGCCGCTCCGGAACACGCCATGACCGCCCCGCGCAGAACGGGGTCCGGGAGGTGACGGGCGCGTCGACCGACGGATCCGGCGCCACGGATCCGGGAAACAGGGAGAGTTGTAGACCTGATGGATGGTCAACGTCAAGGCGCAGTAAGGAAGTTGAAGGTCAGCGAGGCTCTTCCGTCGACGCGTGTTCACAGGTGGGACACAACTGGCACGGTTTTCCCACACGCGCCTTGACCCGTACATGTAACCCCCGGTAACTTCCTCGACGGCTACTGCTGCGTAACGAGAAAGCCCTTGCAACCGCCGGGAGGCGCGAGGAGGCGTGCGCCGCAGCCGCTGTCCGCGCCAGGACAACGCGCCACTGGAGCCCAACCCGCATCGAGACCCGTATCGAACGTGCCCAGGGAGCAGACATGGCCTCGTCCCCGGACGCCACGGCGTCCAACAGTTCCACGCCCGAGACCCCGGAAAGCGGTTCAGCCGCCGACGGGCAGGACAGACGCGGGCGGGTCCGTCTGCGTCGCGCCGCCGTGATGGCGGTGCCGGCCACCGCGGTCGCCGCGGGGTTGATGATCCTCACGGCCCAGGGCGCCCTGGGCGTCCAGTTCGCCATCTCCGGCATGCCGTTCACGGTCACCGCGACCGAACTGAACGGCACCGGCTTCGAGCAGTTCGGCGGCCTCGACAACATGGCGGAGGACAGCCCGAACGCCGGCGACACGGGTGGCCAGGTCCTCATCGTCACCTCGGCGATCAAGAACGCGACCCTCGACCACCTGTGCCAGAGCGTCGACCTGGGCGGCACGAACCTGCTCATCACGGCGGGCAGCGGGACGAACAAGGTGCAGGCGACCAACCTGGCCACCGACTCCACGGAACTGTCCGGTGACGCCTCCTTCAACAACATCGAGATCGGCAACGACGCCAGCACTCTCGACAAGGCCGGGGTCCAGGGGCCCAAGGGCGTGTTCAGTCAGCAGGCCGACACCGTGCGCATCGCGAACCTGCGCCAGACCAACTACGCGACGACGGCGGCGGTGTTCAAGCTCCCCGGCCTCAGGCTCCGCTTCAGCGACCAGGGTTGCTGATGAGCGCCGACGCGCGGACGGACGACTCCCGGGACCTGAGGGCCGCGTTCCGGCAGTGGCGTGCGCACCGCCCCTTCTGGGGCGGGCTGCTGCTCACCCTGGCGGGGGCGGAGATCCTACTCACCGAGAAGGCGTCGCTGAAGGTCGTCCTGCACATCGGGATGCAGGGCCTGGCGGGCTATCTGCTCCCCACCATGATGCTGCTGTGCGGCCTGCTGATCCTCTTCAACCCGGCCCAGCGCCTGTTCTACTCCCTGCTGGGCATCCTGCTGTCCCTGGGCACCTGGCTCACGTCCAACCTCGGCGGCTTCTTCGTCGGTCTGCTCCTCGGAGCCGTCGGCAGCTGCCTCACGTTCGGCTGGCTCCCCGACCAGAAGCCGCGCAAGCGCCTACTGCGTCGCGAGCCCGTCTGAGGCGGGCGGCCCGGCACGGAACCGGACCGCTCACCGACTTTGCTGTACGCGCGGGGAAGTCCGACTCTCCTGTACGCGCGGCCGAAAGTCCGGCTCTTTTGTAGGCCGACAGAGTCCGACTTGCCTGTACGCGCAGGGAAGTTGACACGGTACGCATCCGGTGCCGGACGCATCTCGACGGACCCCTGTCCTCGCGTAGCGTGGCGCGGCGTATGCCGAATCGAGGTTCGACTGCCGGGAGGCTCCTGATGGAAAATCCACGTCCTTTAGTGATCGACGCGACCGGACGCGACATCCACGAGGAGGCCGCCCGGATCCGCGAGAGCGGACCGCTGGCCCGGGTGGAGCTTCCCGGTGGCGTCCAGGCCTGGGCGGTGAGCGGTCCGGAGCTGCTGAAGCGGCTGCTCACCGATCCCCGGGTGTCCAAGGACGCCCGGCAGCACTGGCCCCTGATGGCGAGCGGCGCGATCACGCCTCAGTGGCCGCTGTTCGCCTGGGTGGCCGTGCAGAACATGTTCACCGCGTACGGCGGTGAACACAGGCGCCTGCGCGCTCTGGTCTCCAAGGCGTTCACCGCCCGCCGGACGGCCGCACTCCAGCCGCGCATCGAGGAGATCACCCGGCAGCTGCTGGACCGCGTGGAAGCGGCCGGGCGCGGCTTCCAGGTCGTCGACCTGCGCGAGGAATTCTGCTACCCGCTGCCGATCCAGGTGATCAGCGATCTGTTCGGACTGCCCGAGGAGCGGGGCCCCGAGTTGCGGAAGCTGGTCGATCGCGTCTTCGACACCTCCGCCGACCCGGGTGAAATGACGGCAGCCTACGAGCGGTTGTGCGTCGTCCTTACCGAACTCGTCGCCGCCAAGCGGGAGTCGCCCGGCGACGACCTGACCTCCGGGCTCATCGCGGCCCGCGACGATCAGGACGACACCGCGCTCAGCGAACAGGAGCTGCTGGACACCCTGGTGCTCATGGTCAGCGCCGGTCACGAGACGACCGTCAACCTCATCGACAACGCCGTGCACGCCCTGCTCACCCGTCCCGAACAACTCGCGCACGTCCGCGAGGGCCGCGCCGGCTGGGACGACGTGGTCGAGGAGACCCTGCGCGCGGACGCGCCGGTCGCGAGCCTGCCGCTGCGGTACGCCGTGGAGGACATCGTCCTGTCGGAGCTCGGCGGCCCCGAGGGGACCGTGATCACCAAGGGCGAGGCGATCCTCGCGGCGTACGCCGCCGCCGGACGTGATGCCGAGCGCCACGGGAAGGACGCCGATCAGTTCGACGTCACCCGCGCCGACAAGGAACACCTCGCCTTCGGCCACGGTGTGCACCGCTGCCTGGGGGCCCCACTGGGCCGCCTGGAGGCCCTGATCGCGCTCCCGGCTCTGTTCGACCGCTTCCCCGGCCTGCGACTCGCGGTCCCGGAGGAGGAGTTGAGGTCGGTGGACTCCTTCATCTCCAACGGCCACCGCGCCCTTCCGGTCCGCATTTCCTAGAAGCCGGATCCTCTGACCCCGATCCTCTGACGTCCGGATTTTCGTGGCGCCGGATCACGGGTGTCCGGAACCTCTGGGTGTCCGGAACCTCGCTGATCCTCCGGCGTTCGCATTTCCGGGCGTCCGGGTCTCCGGGCCGTCCGGGTCTCCGGACGCCCGGGGTCAGGTCACTCCCCGCGCCACCAAGCCGCCGACCGCGCCCAGCCGCTCCTCGGGCGGCCGGGCGCGGTGGCCGGGGGCTCCGCTGCGGGCGCTGGGAAGGGCGCGGCCGATGTGTGCCACGCGCCCTCAGGGCGTCCGTCCCCGGACCGTCCATCCCTGGACCGTCCATCCCTGGACCGTCCGTCCTCGGGCCGTCCGTCCTCGGATCGTCCGACGGCCGGGGCGGGCGGGAAGCTCACCGGCAGCGCCGCGAGAGCGCGGTGGAACGGGCCGGGACGCCATTGCAACTCCTGCACGGGAACCGTCAGTTCGACGTCGGGGATCCGGTCGAGGAGTTTCTCGACCGCGACGGCCGCGATGAGCCGCGCCGGACCCTGGGCTGGGCACGTGTGCGGGCCCGCACTCCACGCCAAGTGGGCGCGGTTGCCGGTTCGCCGACGGTTCGTCAGCGTCGGATCCGTGTTCGCGGCGGCGAGGCTCACCACCAGCGGATCACCCCCGCGCAGCAGCGCGCCCTCGTACAAGACGTCGTGCCGCGGGTAGTGCACGGCGTAGTTGGCGATCGGCGGGTCGGTCCAGAGCACCTCGTCGAGGGCGTCCTCGACCGGCAGGGTGCCGCCGGACAGGTCACCCGCGAAGCGGTCGTCGGACAGCAGCAGACGCAGACTGTTCGCGATCAGGTTCTGCTGCGGTTCGGTGCCCGCGCCCATCAGCACGACAAGAGTGTGGATCATCTCCTCATCGGTCAGCGCGGCCGGGTGCTCCATCAGCCAGGACGTCATGTCCGGCGCGGGCTGCCGCCGCTTCAGCGCGACCAGGTCGAACAGGGTGGTGGTGAGCAACTCGTTCGCCTTCTCGGCGTCCACCCCGTCGAACATCCCGGACATGCCCTCGACCAGCCGGACGCCGTGGCCGACGGGGCAGCCGAAGAGATGGTTGAAGACGAGCAGCGGCAGGACCTGCGCGTACTCGCCGAGCAGATCCGCCGTGCCGAGCGGCGCGAACCGGTCGATGAGCGTGTCGGCGCTGCGCTCGGCATAGCCGCGCAGGGTGCTGGACTCGACGCGGGCGAGACTGTCGGTGATGGCGCCCCGGAGCCGGCTGTGCTCCTCGCCGTCGGTGAACAGGGCATTGGGCCGGTACATCATCATCGGGACGACCGGGCTGTCCATCGGGACGGTACCGTCCGCCAGGTCCTTCCAGTGCCGCGGGTCCTTGGAGAAGGTCTCCGGGCTGCGCAGCACGTGCAGGGCGGCTTCGTACCCGGTGACCAGGGTGGCCCGGACGCCGGGCGCGAGTTCCACGGGCGCGGTCGGTCCGGCCTCCCGCAGCCGCCGGTAGACCGTGGCGGGATCGGCGGCGAACTCCGGTCCGTACAGGGACTGGTGGGCCGGGCAGCCGGGGGGCGGTACGGCGTTCACGCGTTCTCCAGTTCGCCGGTGCTGGCCAGCAGATGGGCGACGAGGGCGATCAGTGTCTCGGTGGCGGAGACCCGGTCGCGGGCGTCGCAGCGCAGCAGCGGGGTGTCGGGCAGCAGGTCGAGGGCCTCGCGCACTTCGTCGAGGCTGTGCCCCGGCCCGTCGTCGAAGTCGTTCAGGGCGACGGCGTACGGGAGATCCAACTCCTCGAGTACGCCCATGACTTCGAAGGACTGGTCCAGGCGCCGGGTGTCGGCGAGAACGAGTGCGCCGAGCGCTCCGCGCGTCAGGTCCTGCCAGAGCCGGGTGAAACGCCGCTGCCCCGGGGCGCCGAACAGGTACAGCACCAAGCTGTCGTTGAGGGTGAGGCGGCCGAAGTCGAGGGCGACCGTGGTGGTGGTCTTGTCCCGCGTACCCGCCAAGTCGTCGACGAGCGCGCCGGCTTGGGTCATGACCTCCTCGGTGCGCAGCGGCCGTATCTCGGACAGTGCGCCGACGAAGGTGGTCTTGCCGACCGCGAAGTGGCCCACGACCAGCAGTTTCACGGCGGTCCGCACTCCCTCGGACAGGTACTTGGTTTCAGAGGCGGGAGCGGAGTCCATCGAGCACCTCCTGGAGGATGCTGGTGTCGGTCGGCGGCCCGGCGGCGGGGATCGGCGTGCGGGTGACGAGGTGGCCGCTGTCCATCAGGTCGGCGACCAGCACCTTGGTGACGCTGACGGGCAGCTCCAGATGGCCCGCCACCTCGGCCAGCGACAGCGCCCCCGGCCGGCACAGCTCCATCAGCCGCCGCTTCTCTGGGCTCAGTCCGGTGAGCGGCTGGCCGGCGGCGATCAGCAGCGTGACGAGGTCGAGGGTGTTGCGCGACGGATGCGAGCGGCCGCCCGTGACGACGTACGACCGCACCAGCCGCTCCCCGGGACGACGTCCGGGCGGCGTCATGCCGGACTGCCGGTGTCCTGCCGGGCCGGGCTGGTCAGCTCCTTGCCGAGCCGGTCGACCATCTTGTGCATGCGGTAGGTGACCGCCTCCATGTCGACGTCCTCGGTCGTGGACACCGCGAGATGGGTGCCCTCGCCCGCGGCGACGAGAAAGACGTAGCCGTGTGCGAACTCGATCAGGGTCTGCCGCCACGGTGTGTCCGGACTGCCGCAGAACTCGGCGGTGCTGCGGCTGATCGACTGCACACCGGACAGGCCCGCGGCCAGTCGTTCGGCGTCGTCCCGGCCGATGTCCGCGGAGTGGGCGCGGAGCATGCCGTCGGCGGACAGCAGGATCGCGTGCCGCGCTTCCGGCACCTTCAGCACCTCGTCGAGCATCCACCCCAGCTCGTTGGTCATGGGCGCGGTCATCCCTGTGTGCTCCCTTCGATCTCGTGGGGTGTTTCGTACGACGTCACGGAGCCGTTCGTCGGCGCGAAGGCTTCCGGGCCTGCGGGGGCGGCGGGCGGTGGCGGGGCGGCCGGTGTTCCGGTGGTGTCCCGCTCCGCGCGGCCGAAGCGGGTGCCGCGGGCGAACGCGCCCATGCGCCGGGCGTTCTCCTCGGCCGACCGAGCGCTGACGTCCTCGGCGGGTACGGGCTGTTCGGCGGGGGCCGCCTGCTGCGGGCCCCGGCGCCGCCGCTTCGGCAGGCCACCGGCCGTCGTCGTCTCCATGGGCTCGGCCTCCCGACGCGTGGGACGCACCGGCGCCACGGACGCAGCAGCCCCCGGACCCACCTGTCCCGCCGGCCGCCCGGTCGTCCGCGGGGGCTCGGCCCGCGGCGGCGCCTCCACCGTCGGGGCCAGATGCGTGAGCAGCGCCGCCGGAAGGAACACCACGGCGCGGACACCGCCGTACGGGGACCGCGTGTCCACCGAGGCGCTGAACCCGTACCGTGCCGCGAGTACGCCGATGACGGCGAAGCCGAACTGCGGCGGATCGTCGAGCCGGGTCACGTCCACCTGGTCGCGGCCGGTCAACAGCGCGGCGGCCCGTTCGGTCGCCTGGCCGTCCATACCGACACCGGCGTCGTCGATGACCACGCAGGCGCCGTTGTGCGCCGACTGGACGGTGACCTCGACGGTCGTGTCGGGCTGCGAGTGGCGCGCCGCGTTGTCCAGCAGTTCGGCGACGGCGAGGACCACCGGTTCGACCACGCGGCTCTCGACGGCGATGTCGACCTGTCCGTTGACCCGGACGCGCCGGTAGTCGCGGACACGGGACGTCGCGCCGCGCACCACATCGATCAGCGCGGAGGTGCTGCGCTGCCGTCCGGGCCAGGAGCCGCACAGGACGGCGATCGCCTGGGCGCGCCGGCCGAACTGGGCGTTGGTGTGGTCGATTTCGAGAAGATCGCGCAGGACGTCGGGGTGGTCGTGCCGGTCCTGCATCTCCGCGATGGACACCTGCTGCTCATTGGCGAGTGCCTGGATCGAACGCATCGACGCCTTGAGCGCGGACTTCGCGGACTGATCGGCGCGCGCCTGCGCGTGCCCCACCGCTTCCGAGAAACGTTCGAGGACACTGTCGAGGTGCTTCGCGAAGCCCGTGCCGGCCAGCCGGGCGTCGAGCAGGCCCGCGGCCGGGACACCCGTGGGAACGTGCTGGTGAGGGGCGTCCTCCAGGGCGGGCAGGCGGACCTCCGCCAAGTGGCGCAGCTCCTCGTCGCGGACCCGCAGGTCCTCCGCGAGCACTGCGGCCCGTCGGCGCTGCCGCGCGCTGATCCCGCGCTGGCGCAGCAGCAGCACGGTGACGGCGAGCAGGCCGACGGCCAGGCACCAGGACGCGGCCTCCGGTATCCGTTCGGTCATGGTCCTCAAGTCCTCATATGCAGAGACGCATTGTTGGGGCGAAAGCAAGAAAAGTGAGGGGTGGGGCGCGAGTTGGCGCGGCGCATGACGGTAGCCGCGCGGCGGCGTCCGCGCTTGCCCCGGCGCGCAAGGAAGTTGCCGTCATGCGCACCGGCTGTGTGCACTAGGCTGACACCGCGTAACTACCCTCACCCACGCGGGAGTTGATGGTGTCGTTGCCTGCGGGAAACTACCTGGTGGAGACCCGGTCGACGGGTGCGGTGCAACCGTGGGAGCGGGCCGACTTCTGGAGCGAGCACATCGGGTCGTACCAGTCCCGGATGGGCTACCGGTACGGCCATGCCGACAACTTCCGCGGTGAGACGGTGCGGCAGCGCACGGAGGCGTATCAGCTCGTCAGGTTCCGGTCGGACGAGATCGAGTACAGCAGGACCGCGCGGCAGATCCGCGAGGACCCCGACGCGGACTACCGGTTACTGCTGCCGCTGAGCGGGGAGATCGTCCTGCGCCAGGACGGCCACGAGGCACGGCTGACCCCGGGAACGGCCACGCTCGTCTCCTTCGGGTCGCCCTTCCAGTGCCTCCAGGACGCCTCCGCCCAGGCGTTCGTCCTCACGATCCCGGCCCGAGAGGTGGACGGCCCGCTGAACCGCAAGTCGCCGCTGGCCACCGGCCTCGACCTGAGCAGGGGCCTCGGCCGCGTCGTCCGCTCGATGCTCGACGGTCTGTACGCCGAGCGCGACGATCTCACCGACTCCCAGTTCAATGCGGTGTCCGACCGTGTGGTCGAGCTGCTGTGCATGCTCGCCACCGGCGACGACCGCCCCGACGGCGCCCGCCACCTGTCCGACGTGGAGACGGTGGTCCGCCGCCACGTCCGCGAGAACGCCGCCGACCCCGGCCTCACCGGTACGTCCATGGCCCGCGCCCTCGGCTGGTCGCTGCGCCAGATCCAACTGGCCCTGCAGCACGCGGGCACCACCCCCCGCGACCTGATCCGCGAGGAGCGTCTGCGCCTGGTGCGTGAGCGCCTCCAGTGCGGCGACTGCGAACACCTGACCATCACCGATCTGGCCTACGCCTCGGGGTTCTCGTCGGCGAGCGCCCTGAGCACCGCGTTCCGGCAGCGCTACGGGGTGAGCCCACGGGAGATGCGCAACGGCGTCCGCGGGACGTGACCGTGCACTCCCCCGGACCTCCCTCGCCCGTAGGTCCGCCTGTCCCCCGTCGGCCCACCGCCCACCCGTACCCCCTGGGCCCACCATCACCTGTCCCCCGTCGGGCGCCCATCCGCCCGTCCCCGTCGGCACCTCGACGGAGCCCCCTCCGGCGCCCATGGCCTGGGACAATCGACGGAGGACGGGATCTCGGTCGGAGACGGGCTGCTGCTTCGGGAGTGGAGATGGATCTGCGGCAGATGGAGGTCGTCGTCGCGGTGGCCGAGGAGGGCGGTTTCACCGCGGCGGCCCAACGGCTGCACGTGGTGCAGTCCGCCGTGTCGAGCACGGTCCTCGCGCTGGAACGGGAGCTGGGCACCCCCCTGTTCGACCGCACCACGCACCGGGTGTTCCTGACCCCGGCGGGCGAGGTCTTCGTCCCGGCGGCGCGCGCCGCGCTGCGGGCGGCGGAACAGGCGCGGGCGACCGTCGACCTGGTCCGGGGACAGCTGCGGGGCAGGATCACGATCGGCATGACGCAGGGCGCCTGGGCCGACCTCCACCGGCCGCTGGCCGCGCTGCGCGCCGAGCACCCGGGCGTGGTGGTGCGGTTGCGACAGGCGTCCGTGACCGACATCCGGCACGCGCTGCGCGAGGGCACCGTCGACCTGGCCGTGGTCGCCCTCGACCGCCGGCAGCAGCGCGGTCTGGTGACCCGGCTGCTGTCGTACGAGGAGATGGTGCTGGTGTCCGCCCCGCGGCGGGCGGTCACCGGAACCGGTCCGGGCGGCACGGTCACGCTCGCCGAGACCGCCCGGCTGCCGCTGGTGGACTTCACCCCGGGCTGGGCTGTCCGCCTCGCCGTGGACCGGGCGTTCCGTGCCGCCGCCGTGGAACGGGAGACGACCTTCGAGGTGAACGACATCGTCTCCGCGGCGGAACTCGTCCGGAACGACCTGGGCGTCTGCGTCCTGCCCACCTCGATCGCCGAACAGTTCCCCGACCTCAGCACCCACGCCTTCGCCCGGCACGCGCCCCACTGGAAGATCATGCTGGTCCACCCCCGCGGCGACACCCCGCCGGCGGTCGCCGCACTGCTCCGGCACATGCCCTGAGGCCGTGCTCCATCGGTTCGGGGCTCAGGGGGGCCGGTCAGGCCGATCCTGCTGCGGGGTTGGTGGCGGGCTGCGTGGCGGGCTGGGGGGTCAGGCGGTACAGGCCCTTGCGGTCGTAGTAGCGGGTCATCGCGAAGCCGAAGAGGAGGGCCAGCACGGAGCCGACGCCGATCATGAGCCAGGCGCGGGCCAGGCCGGCGTCGGCCCGCGCGTCGAAGAAGAGGATGGCGCGCACCCCGTCACTGAGCTGGCGCATGGGCTCGAAGACCGACAGGAAGCGGTAGAAGCCGGGGACTGCCTGCAGCGGCACGGTGGCGCCCGAGGACGGCAGGCCCAGCACGATGAACACGAACATGGACACGAGCTGCCCGATCCCGC
Source organism: Streptomyces sp. NPDC026500 (assembly GCF_055567635.1). Lineage (NCBI taxonomy): Bacteria > Bacillati > Actinomycetota > Actinomycetes > Kitasatosporales > Streptomycetaceae > Streptomyces > Streptomyces sp. NPDC026500. Next base: position 71,931 of record NZ_JBVHQB010000006.1, read on the forward strand.
CGAAGGCCGCGTTGATCGCCTGGACGCCCAGTCCCACGGCGAGGCTCGCACAGTAGGAGTAGACCCACAGCAACGGCAGGTGGGTGGCGTCCATGCCGAGGATCGCGACGGTGGCCAGCATGACCAGGGAGGCCGTGAGCACGGTGATCCCGGCGGTCATGACCATCTTCAGGAGCAGGGTCTGGGTGCGGCTGATCGGCACGGTCGGGTGGCGGGTGTGCCAGGGGCCGATCTCGTTGTCGGCATAGCCGAGAGCCGTGTCGACGCCGGTACTGATGAGGTTGCCGCCGAGGAACCCGGCCAGCACCAGGAGCAGCGTGTAGTAGAACGCGCTCAGCCCGAGACCGCTGTGTTCGCCGATGGGGTGACCGACCCGGGTGACGACCTGGACTGGGTCGGCCAGGAGCAGCCGCGTGGTGGCGTCCGCCTGCGCGGTCACGGGCGACGCCGTCAGCTCCTTGCCGATGGATGCGGAGGCCTGCTGGGCGGCCGCCGTGGTGATCCGGCCGGCGAGGGACGAACCGAGGCTGCCCATACCGGGGTTGGTCAGCACTGTCATGGTGGGCCGGACCCTGGCGTTCGCGGTGGTCAGCGCGGTCAGGGAGTCGGTGAAGTCCTTGGGGACGACGAGGGCGCCGTAGATCTTGCCGGAGGAGAGTTCGTCCTGGGCCTGCGCGCTGGTGAGTCTGCGCCAGTCGGCCGTGCCGGAGGTGTCGCTCGCGGCGACGGCCGCGGTGACCTGAGTGCCCACGTTCTGCCGCTGCCCCGGAGGCGGTTTGCCGGTGTCCTCGTTGACCAGGCCGATCGGCAGGTCGTGCAGATGCCGGTTCGGGCTGACGATGCCGCCCATGTAGAGCAACGACAGCAGCAGCGCGAGCAGCCCCGTCAGCACGGTGGGCACCAGCCACAGCTTCGGACGGCGCAGGAGCGCGGCGGCACGCGCCTGGGCGGGGGCACCGGCAGGGTCACCCCGGCCGGGATCCGAACCGCCACGGCCGCCGGCGCGCGTGGCGTCACCGCTGCCCGTGCCCGAGGCGTCCTCGTCGCCGTCGTCCGCGGGGTGATTGCTGTCGGCGTCCATGGTTCTCCGTAGGTTCCGGGGCGGCACGGGAGCGGCGGTGGGAGCGCGCCCCCGGCCGGGGAGTCCGGGGCCGCGCGTCACGTCAGCATCGGCTGTGCGCGGGTGTCACGGACGGCGACTCGCCGAATCCCCGGCGGCGGCCCACGGCTTCACACCCGGGGCGTACGGCCGAATCCTGACGGACCGGTTCACGCCCATGGCCGTACGGCCGGTTGCCGCACTCCGGTTCACGGCGTGGTCGTTCGTACGGCCCAGCCAGGGCGCGCCGGATCACGACATCTTCGTACGACCCGGTCATGACGCGTCGTCAACTCCGGACGCCACGACGGCACCCCCTTCGCCATGGCGGTCGCCGTGTTCGGTACTGTCGGACGGGACGGGACCGGAGTGATCAACGGGCGAACGGAGCGGACCGGGTGCGGGTGAGCCGACACGAGCGGGTCGCGGGGGCCTTCGGGCACTTGCTGCTGATCGTGGTGCTCGCGCTCGGCGTGTTCGTGATGCACACCCTGGGGCATCCCGACGGATCGTCCGGACATGGGACGGACGCCGCGTCGCACGCCTCCCGGGTGCCGTCCGCCGGTCATGACCCGATGGGAGCCCCCGCGTCGCGGGAACGCGGCCACGCCGAGGACTGCGGGCACCCGTCCTGCCCCCACGGGCCCGCCATGGCGATAGACATGATGTCGCTGTGCATGGCGGTGCTGCTCGGTGTGTGGGTGCTCGCCGCGCTCCTGAGGACAGCGCTCAGGCGCCGGCCGGACCGGTGGGCGGACCTCCTCGCCGACGCCCCGGTCTCCCTGCGGCCGAACCCGCCACCACGCGGCCCCGACCTGACCCGGTTGTCGGTCCTGCGGCTGTAGGCCGAACGCCTTCGCGGGCGCGCTCACACGCGCGGCCCCGCGACGACGCGTACGCCGAAACAGCCGTAGAACGACCGACACACGAGGTGAATCGACCATGACCGCTTTCCGGCGGACCGCCCTCACGCGCGCCCCGCACGCCCCGCGCAGCCGGCACGACCTGCCCGCCCGTCCGATGCCCACCCGCCGCGCGCCCTCCCGCCACCGTCTGGTTGCCGTCGGGGTCGTGGCCGTGGGAGCCCTGCTGCTGGCCGCCTGTGGCAGTGACGGCGACGACGAAGGCATGAGCGGTATGCGTCACGCCAGCGGCAAGAGCTCGGCGACGGCCACCGCCGGGGCAGCCGGGTCCGGTGGCTTCAACGACGCGGACGTCACGTTCGCGCAGATGATGATCCCGCACCACCGACAGGCGGTGGAGATGGCCGAGCTGGCCGACGGCCGCGCCTCCGACGCCGGGATCAAGGACCTGGCCGGCAGGATCGAGAAGGCCCAGGACCCTGAGATCAACACCATGACGGGCTGGCTGAAGTCCTGGAACAAGCCCACCGACGGGGGCTCCACGGCCGGAACGGACGGGATGGGCGGGATGGACATGGGCGGCGACGGCGTGATGTCCGACAAGGACATGACGCGGCTCAAGGCCTTGAAGGGCCGGGCGTTCGACACGATGTTCGCCCGGATGATGATCGACCATCACAACGGCGCGATCACCATGGCGAAGACCGAGCGCAGCGGCGGGAAGAACACCGATGCGAAGAAGATGGCCGGCGACATCGTCACCGGCCAGTCCGCCGAGGTGAAGCGACTGCGGAGCATCCTCGACCGCCTGTGACCCCACGGCCCCACCACCCGTTCGGGCTCCCCGGCCGTCTTCGGCCGTCCCGGCCATCCCGGGGAGCCCGGACGGGCGTCCTTCCGCCGTCAGGGTGGGGCGCCTCCGGCCGTTTCGCGCACATGCTGGTCCCCCTTCCCCTCCCGGACACCGTGGCGTCACACCGAACGGGAACGTTTCCCCCGTCCCCGTTGCATCGCCTTGGATCCGTCCGTCCGTACGCGGGCGTGACGCGGAAGGACGACGTGCGCCGTGTCCCTGCCCCCGCTCGACGGCCTCCCCGCCCCCACACCGACATCCGTCCCCTTCCCGGTCCCCGTCTCCCTCTCCGCACCCGCACCCGCACCCGCACCCGCACCCGCACCCGCACCCAGCGATTCACCTTGCTCCACCCTCCCCTCCACCACCCGTCTCACCTCCCTCACGCGACTCACCCGCCTGGTACTGGCGCTGCTCCCCCTGCTGCTGATCGGAACGTGGGCGGCGATGGACTGGCGTGCGTTGCGCGACGGGGTCACTCGGCTGGGTGACGCCGATCCCTGGTGGCTGCTCGCCGGGGTCCTCTTCACCCTGCTGGGCTGGGTGGCCGCCGCGTGCGTCCGGCAGGGCGCCCTGCCGGAAAGGCTGCCGCCCGGCTTGCTGCTGGCGTCGCAGTTCGCCGCCGGCGCCGCCAACCACGTGCTGCCGGCGAGCATCGGCGCCCACGCGGTCACTCTGCGCTTCCTGCAGGGCCGAGGCATACCGCTGGCTCGCGCGACCGCCTCGCTCGCCCTGTACTCGCTGGTCAAGCCGGTGGCGAAGATGCCGGTGCTCATCCTCTTCCTGGTGGCCTTCGAGGACACCCTCCGACGCGGCGGACTGGCCCCGGACCGCTGGACGCTGCTCCTGGCAGCGGGAAGCGTGACGCTCGGCCTCGCGACCGCCTCCCTGCTCCTGGCGGTCGTCCGCCCGCTGCGCCGCCCGGCCGTCGACTTCCTTCGCACCGCGCTGACCGATGTACGGATCCTGCACACCCGGCCCAGCCGCGTACTCGCCCTCTGGGGCGGGTCGGCCGCCACCCCGGTGCTCCAGGGGAGCGTGATCGCGTCGGTCGGTTTCTCGCTCGGGCTGCCGCTGTCGTGGGCGCAGGTGGTGTTCGCGCTGTTGATCGCCAGTACCGCCGTCGGTGCCGTACCCGCGCCGGGCGGTATCGGCCCGGTGGACGCGGCCCTGGTATTCACCATGGTCGCGCTGGGCGCCCCGATGGGCCTGTCGACGGCCACCGTCATCGGCTACCGCGTCCTGACGGTCTGGATCCCGCTGCTCCCGGGCACTCTCGTCCTCTCCGCCCTGGTCCACCGCAAGGTGCTGTGAACCGGGGGTGCGGGACGGGTCCGGGGCGCCGTTGGAACGAGGCTTGTCGAACCGCCCGCGAGCGGATGATCAACGCCGAGGCGGATCCCGAAACCGGCCCTATGATCCAAGCGACCAACGCCCCCGCCGCGCCGCCACGGTGCGTGCCGCCCCAGACAGCAGGTCCTCACCATGATCGGCCCCACCGCCGGAGACCCCTGGCTCCTCGCCCGCTGCGCCCAGGGCGCGATAGCCGTGACAACCGTCACGGACGTGTTCCGCGCCGTGGCCGTCAGAGCTCGCCACCTGCACGCCATGGACACGCCCTCGCACGGGTCGGGACTCACGTCGATGGTGTTCGTGTATGTGATGACGGCGACCGCCGTGCTCTTCCTCATGTGGTTCGGCCGCGCCCGGCGCAACGCGCGAGCCATCACCCGGGGCGCCGCCCCCGCGACCGGTGTCTGGGCCGCCGTCGTCTGGCTCGTACCGATCGTCAACCTGGTGCTCCCGCGCCAACTCGTCCTCGACGTGCTCCAGGCGAGCGCCGGGCGGGCGACGAACGGTGGCGCGCGGAGCGGCGGGGCCGCCGTGAAGCCGGGACGCGACGATGTCCTGGTGAACGTCTGGTGGGGCGCATGGGTAGCGCACGCACTGGTTCTGACGATGGCCCAGATGTCCGCCCCGACCTCGCTGCCCCTCCTCGTACTGTCCGAGGCGCTCATGGTGACCGCGGGGATCGTCGTCATCTGCGTGATCCAGCGCATCACCACGCTGCAGAGCGCGGCGCTGCACGCCATGGCGTCCGCGAAGCCGGTCGCCCGCGTCTGATCGAGTCGCCACCGTAAAGCGAGGTCTCCCGTCCGCACACCGTTGAGCGGCCACCCGTCAGATGGATCAGGCGTGCGGTGAGACAACTCATGGGCAGATCAGGCCACTTCGCGCTCTAGTCGATTGCGTCTGCAACTCGCAACGCGAGAGGACGTTCGACGCACCGAGAGGCGTGCGTGGCGCGCGGGAACCGTCCCGCGCACGAGGACGTCATAACTATCGAACAATTGAACTGTCATGACATGCAAGGACGATCGACACGGGGGCGGGTGAATGAAGTTCGACATGGGGTCGTCGACCCTGGCGGATCTCGGCAAGAGCACGGTCGGTTCGACGGAGGACCTGGGCACGCTGATCCAGTGGCTCGTCCAGGCGGCGGAGCCGCTGGAGGGAAAGTTCAACGGAGCGGGCAAGGCCGCGTTCGACTCTTTCAAGGCGCACACGGACGAGATCACGAACGCGTTGAACGGGTCGCTGGGCGCGATTCTTGGCGGCCAGGGCGGTATGGACACCGCGTTCGGCTCCGGCGACCTGGAGCAGGAGGACAACGCCCATCAGAACATGGGCCAGTCCAATTTCGACGCCGCCCGCTTCGGCGCTCGTTGAGCAGACACAGGGGGAACTCGACCATGGGGCAGAACCAGGACCGGCGCTCGTACGACACCGGCGCCTCCACCGAGGTGCAGGGGAGCCTGCAGGGCGTCATCGGCGAGCTGGAGCGCGTCCTCGGAGACCGCGACCGCGCGGTGCAGGCCGCGATGGCCGACTTCACCGCCGACGGTGTCGCCGACGAGTACCACGGCAAGGAAATCCGCTGGAACCGCGCCGCGAACGAGGTCCGCGACATCATCCGCCTCGTACGCACCACGCTCGAGCAGAACGACGGCACCGCCCAGTCGACCATGGCCAAGGCACGGGCAGCCGTCGACAACATCGGCTGACGGCCGGAGCCGTAGCAGACAGGAACGTTTCCACGGGGGTTTGGCATGTCGGGGTGGGACATCTCGTCGTCCGGAGTCGAGTTCGTGACCTCGCTGGTCGCGGACGCGATGGACGACGTGGCCAAAAACGTCAAGGCGTACGGCACGGATGTGGAGAGCGCGGCCGGTTCCGCCGGCACCATCAGCGGTCCCTACTGCGGAGCAGCGCCGACCGGGGCGATCGGCGCTGCGCTGGCCATCTTCGTCGAGAAGACCGCCGGTGACGTGCTGTTTCTCGGCGCGCGGGCGGCGAAGTCGGTCAACGGAGCGCGAGAGGCTACCGCGTACTACCTTGCCGGGGATCTCGAGATGGCCGCCCAGGCCGAGCACAAGGCGCTCGGCGCACCGAAGGTCGATCTGCCGGGTCAGGGCGGCAAGGGCGATGAGGGCGGCGCCAAGTGATCGAGCCGTCGGCCATACCCCAGTTCACCGGCCACTTCGACCAACTGGACAAGGACACCTCCGGGTTGCGCGGCGACGCCATCGGGATCCGCGACGGCGGCATGGACGTGCACTCACGGTTCCAGATGCTGGAGGCGTTCTACACCGCGCCGGAGGCCGACGACCTGTTCGCCACCACTCGACCGGTGATGGACAAGGCGGATGCCTTCGCCGCCAAACTGGAGACGGTCGCGGACGCGCTGGACACGTACTCCGTCGAGGCCCGTCCGCTCGCCCAGAAACTCGCCCGGCTCAAGACGGATGCCTTCGCATTCGTGGACAGCGTCGAGGGCGACGACGACTGGACGTACGACGGTGACAAGATCCACCGTCACCAGGAGCTCATGGACGGTGTCGCCGCCGCAGAGAGCGCATTCCGGGAGGCCGAGCGCCGGGCCGCCACCAAGATCTCGGCCCTCGTCGGCGGGCCGGAGTTCGTGGTCGACGACGGCCACCACACCGTCGACAAGAAGACGGTGATGTACGGCTACGACCTCGACGTCCTCAAGCACGCCAAGAAGACGCCCTGGGGCGCCCCGGAAAGCGAGTCCCACCACGCGTGGGAGGTCGGTTACTGGGCCAAGAGCTTCTTCTGGGACGGCATCGTCATCGACAACGTCTGGGGCGGCATCAAGGGACTGGGCACCCTGGTCGGCTGGAACGGTACGGACGCGGCCGGGGACGCCTGGGGGCATCTCGGGGATGTCGTCGGTGGGATCGGCCAGTACACCGTGGCACCGTACGACGCGCTCATGGACTGGGCGATCGGCCCGGACAAGGAGAGCGCCACGGAGGTCCGGCAGAAGAAGGCCGCCAGGGACTTCGCCAAATCCATGGTCGCCTGGGACATGTGGAGCGAAAACCCTGCCCGCGCCGCGGCAACGGTGGTCTTCAACGGTCTGACCCTCGGCGCCGGCCCCCTGGCCGTCGCAGCCAAGGGGGGCGAAATCGGCGCGGTTGCCAAGGGCGCCGGCGTCGCCGCCAGAATCGGCGAATACATCGACCCGGTCGCCGTCGGCCTCAAAGCGACCGGCAAGGCCATCGGCACACTGCCCAAGCTCTCCGAGCTCACCGCCGGAATCCGCACCGGCATGGGTGCGTCGGCGGACTCCCAGCGCCTCCACAGCGTCATCGAACTCGGCGACGGCTCCAAAGTCCTCATCGAGGACGGCAAGTTCATCCCCGTCGACAAGCACGGCAACGTCGTCGGGGACACGCCGCGTCAGGAAGCCGCCGCGGAGACGCGGGCCACCCCGGAGGAGGCACCCGCGCAACAGCGGGAGCCCGCCGGGGTCGGCGCTGCCTCACGCACCCCCGGAGCCACGACTCACGTCGGGGAAGCATCCGGCAGGACCGGGACCTCGCACCCCGTCGGCCCCGGGACCCCGAGGTCCGGTGTGGGGCCGGTCGGCAACGGCCATGTCGGCACGGGATCTGAAGGCCATGGAAGCGGTGGCCACGACGTCGGCCGGGCGGGCGACGACGCCGTGGGCGGCGCGGACCACGCAGGCGACGGGGCCGTCCCGCCTGCGCACCATACGAACGAGGGCACCGGAAACGGCGGCCACGGCGGAGAGCGGGAGCTGACCGCCGCAGAGCGGAAGCAGATCCAGGACGAGCACATCAGGAAGGCCAACGACCCGGACCGGACGTGGTTCGAGGAGCACTACGACAAATTGGGTCGCCGTAGGCACCTGTTGAATGCGGACGGCACCACAAAGTTGGTGGATGGGGTCGAGCTCCCCCAACTGGCCAAGAACGCTGGAGGCAAGTGGGTCGCCGCGCATGACCTGCCGAGCGGGCCATCCGAGATCAGGCACGGCCGGACGCAACTCAGCCCGAACTCCGTCGACCCCGCACATCGCTCGGATCTCGACGAGGCGACGAAGAACCGCAAGGTGTCCATGGACCTCACCAGGGCGGAAAAAGCATTCGAGGACAGTCCGTCCGCTGCGGCGAAGAAGGCCTTGGAAGAAGCCCAGAACGCCTATCACCAACAGCTCGGCGACCTGCCGAACAACAGCAAGATATCGGAGAAACTCGGCGAGAAGGCTGCCGAACTACACGTCACTCCACACGAGTTCCCCAACGCCGAGTGGGTCGAACTCCCGAAGACAGCAAACGGCTCCAACATGTTCGACCAGGTGTACAAGCTCGGCAATAATGGCGATTACCTGATAGTCGAGGCGAAGGCACCCAAGGGGGAACTCGACTGGCGCAACGGGGCTGGCGATGCGGCCAGAGGCATGCGCGTCAAGCAGGGCACCAAGCTGTACGTGGAAACGATCCTCGAGGAGATGTGGAAACGAGGCCCAGAGGACGTCAGGATCGCGGACGACCTGTCCGAGGCCCTGGAGAAGGGCAAGCTGCAGTACGTCCTGGCGAAGGCGAACGACCACGCGGGCACCTCGTACGCTGGTGCCGTGCTGGAGCATTTCAAGATTTACTAGAGGAGAGATCCAGTGGCCACGAGCGTTTCCCGCCACGGCTTCCCCGTAGAGAGCGTTGCGGCGGAGGGCAATGCCGCGCGCGTCGAGAGTCTCGGTCGCATGCTCAATCGGCTCGAAGAGTCGGAGATGTCCCGTTCCCGGGCCCTGGGCAGTTCCCTGACGGTGGCCGAGTCGTACTGCTTGACGGATCCGTACGCGGGTAATTTCGAAACATGGGAGGCGTGGGTCACGGCCATGCAGGTCGGCTCCGCCTTGTTCGACTCGGCCACGGCAGCCGAAGGCCCCGTCCCCTGCCGTATCGGAAGCACCGGACAGGTGAAGAACCTCCCGGCGACCGGCCCGACGTCCTATACGCACGCGGGAGCCTGGATCACCTCGGTCTACCTGGCGGTGATCTGCCGTGAGAATGAGCGCCTCGACCGGCTGATGCAAGTACCTGTGTCGTTCCTTCGTGCGTCCGGCGCTCTGTTCGACGAGTACACCTACGACTGGGTGGAGGCTCTGCAGAGTTACTGGCACGGCCAGGCTGCCAACACCTGGGACAAACTGGTCGCTGCGGTCAAAGGCACAGACCCCGAATTGGCCCAGGCCGCCGACAGGGACACCATGCTGATGCTCCTGTATCCGCCACTCGAGCTCTTCCAGCTCTACAACCGTCAAGAGACCGATGAGTTCAACAGGTCACTGGTCCAAGCCCTCACCTGGCACAAGCAGTACTGGACCGGCGACGAAGCACGATCCCTGAGCAGCGACGGCCTGGTCGCTCTCGGCCCACTCGCCATCGCCTGCATGGCCTACGACAACGACTTCCCCATCGAGGTCGAGTCCGAGTACCTGCCCAAAGCCCTTCTGCAGCGCAACTGGGTGGGCGAGTACGCCACCTGACATCCGAGACCTCACTCTGAGAACTGAAACGGACAACGCATACCTGTGGCAGCCCAGGACTACGACAGCCAATTGCTGGAGTCGGTGTCGGTTCGGCGCCGGCGGCTCCGGGATGCCGTCCTGTTCGGTTCGCAACGCCAACGGCGTTCGGTGGACGAGCGGTTGGGAAAGGCGTTCGCCGGGATCGTGGTCGCGGCGGTGTTGTGTGCCGGGTGCGTGGGCTGGTCGTTCGTTTCGCACCGGGTCATCGGGAAGAGCCCGTACGGCACGTCTGTGCCCGCTTCCTCGCCTGCCTCACCTTCCGCGGCGCCTTCGTCGCCTTCCACCCGATAAACTCGATGATAGGTTCGAACGCGTGATATCTGCGGGGTCCCTGAGCCGTACGACGCCGAACCGGACCGCTTTGAGCCGGGTCACTCTGATCGGCGAGAAGCGGCGTGTCGATCTCGTCCTCCCCTCCCAGGAACCAGTTGGGCTGCTCCTGCCCGAAGTGATGCGGCTGCTGGACGATCGGGTTTCGGCCCGGCCCGAGTTGCGGCATCTCGTCACCGCGGAGGGCTCGGCGCTCGCGCACGACAGCACGCTGGAATCGGCCGGAATCCCGGACGGCGCCGTCCTGCGGCTCGTGCGGCTGGAGGACGCTCCCGCGGCACCCGTGGTGCACGACGTCACCGATGAGGCCGCTGACGATCTGAACGTACGCGCATGGCGGTGGAGCCCTGCGTACCGGCGCGTCATCGCGGGAGGGGCCACGGTCGGCTGGGCCGTCGTCGCCGGGTTCCTGGCCCGCACAGAGTTCGCGCTGTCGGTCGTAGGCAGCGCTCTGCTGACCATCGCCGCACTGTCCGCGCTCGCGGGGGCCCTCTTCGGGCGGGCCGCGCAACGTGGCCTGGCCGCCACACTCCTCGTCACCGGGGGAGCCCTCGGTGCGCTCGGCGTATGGACGCTGGCCGATGCCCATGCCTGGTCCGGCGCGGTGCGGTTGGCCGCCGTGGGGGGTGCCTTCGTCGCAACGCTGCTCCTGCTCGGCCGCTTCACGCCGCTGGGCCGCGGTGGGCTCGTCGGTGCCGTCGCAGTGGTCGGTTGTGTCCTCTGCTGGCAGATGGCGGTGGCTCTCCAGTCGGGCGCGGCTACGCCGGTGGAGCAGGCCCGGGCGGGCGCGTTGCTGAGCGTCGTCTCGGTTGTCGCCCTCGGCGTGCTTCCGCGCCTCGCGCTCATGGCGTCCGGTCTGTCCGGGCTGGACGACCGGCGCTCCAGCGGCACGTCCGTGAGCCGATATCAGGTGGGCACCGCCCTGACCGCCACTCATCGTGGTCTGGCTCTCGCCACGATCGCCCTGGCCGTCTCGGCCATGGCGGCGGGGCTTCTCGTACTGCGGGCACCTTCGACGTGGACCGTGTTGCTCGCCGTGCTCGTCACGGTCGTTCTGGCACTGCGCGCACGCGCCTTCCCGCTCGTCGCCGAGGTCGTGGCATTGTTCGGGGCCGGTGCCGTTCTCGCCGTCCGGCTCATCGTGGTGTGGCAGAAGCACTCCGACGCCGTGGGGTCGTTGGCCGTGCTCGTCACGCTGGCCGTCCTGCCCCTGATCGTGTTGGCGGTGCAGCCCGCGGAGCATGTGCGGGTGCGGCTGCGGCGCTTCGGCGACGTGCTCGAGTCGGTGGGAATCATCGCCCTGTTCCCGCTCGTCATCGGGGCGTTCGGTGTGTACGGGCGTCTGCTCGACACCTTCGCCTAAGGGGACGTCATGAGTGAGCGAGGGGACTGGCAGAGCGACGTGCTGCGGCAGTTGGGGCAGCACGTCACAACGGAAGAAGCGGCCGCACTCACCCCTGAGTCCACCGCGCCCGGCGCGGGGCCCCGACCGATGCACTCAGACCCTGAACCACGCGAAGACGCGGGTCCGGCTGCCTCCCCGGGTTTCCCTCGGCACGCCACCCCCGTTCCACATTCGGAACCCGCCGTCCGAGCACCCCGTGATCCCCGCCTTCCCCTGCACGCCCCGGAGTCCGTGCCGACCGTCGACCCCCGTCTGGCGCACGCCCTGGGGCGACCCCGGCACGGCGATTCCGTGACCCGCCGGACCGGACGCACGCTCCGTGACCTCACCACGCCTGCCTCCCAGGACGTCGCCGAAGAGACGCGAATAGCACGGGAGTTGCAGCAGCCGGTCACCACCGGACGTGTCATTGCGGTGACTTCGATCCGTGGCGGGGTGGGCAAGTCGACCGTCTCCGCCCTGCTGGGGCGCACCTTCAACCACTACCGGCACGATCCGGTGCTCACCCTGGAAGCGGACGCCGCACTCGGTACGCTGCCGGTGCGGATGGGCGCGGAATCGGTGCGCTGGTCGTGTACGGACCTCGCGCAGATTCTCACTCCCGCGATGCAACTCACCGATGTCACGGGCTACTTGGTTCCGGTGACAGACGGAGGCTGGTTGCTGCCCGCGAGCCAGGGACGCGTCGGCGCGCCGATGGACGTACGTACCTACCGCACGGTCACGCTGGCGCTGCGGCGCTACTTCGCGGTGACGGTGGTGGACTGCGAGACGCTGCCCGGCGAGGTGGCCCGTACGGCGATGGACACCGCGCATGCCCGGGTGGTGGTCGCCCCGATGACCGCTGAGGGCGTCAACGGCACCCGGCAGGTGCTGGATTGGCTGGCCCAGCTGCCGCACTCCGCGCTGGCCGGCACCGTGGTGGCGCTGTCCGCGAGCTCCCCCGACGCCACGCTCGACGAGAACGCGGCCGCCACACACCTGCGGGAGGCGGGCGTGCCCGTCGTGCTCCTCCCCTACGACCGGCATCTGGCCCAGGGAGGCCCCATCCACACCGCCATGCTGGGCCGGGCCACCCGTCACGCCGCCGTCCGCCTCGCGGCGGAGGCGATGCATCGGTCGGTGAGGGCGCGATGAGCACGAGCCAGGCTTCAGGACCCGTTCGAGAAAAGGCCCGTCCGTGACACAGCACCTCGTCCACCGGCCCGCGCGCTCCACGCGTGCGCTCTCCCCCGCCGAGGCGCGCACCATCGAGCCGCCGCCGAACCTGCCCGAGGGCAAGATCGGCAACGCGGCGACCGCGCTGCTGCCGATGGCCGGGGTCATCAGCTCGGTCGTGATGATGACGATCATCCGCAACAGCCAGTTCGCCGCCCTCGGCGCGCTCGTGCTGGTCGTCGCGTTGCTGGGCGCGGTGGCGCTGTTCCTGTCGCAGCGAGGCAAGGCACAACGCACCCGGCGGACCCAGCGCGAGCGGTATCTCGACTATCTGGAGGAGTTGCGCGACGAGCTCGGTACCGGTGAGCGGGAGCGGCGTCGGCAGTCGCAGTTGCTCAATCCGCCGCCCGAGGCTCTGTACGACCTCGTACGCGATCCCGCGCGGTTGTGGGAGCGGCGCCGCCAGGACGCGGACTTCCTGCGGGTGCGGGTGGGCACCGGCGACGTACCGGTGCAGGAGCTGAGGGTCGGGCAGAACAGCGCGGGCGGAGTATTGACCCCGCCGGACCCGTTCATGCTCAACGAGGCCCGCTCCCTGCAGAACCGGTTCGGTGTGGCAACGGACTTCCCGCTCACCGTGCCCCTGGACCGGGCGGGCAACGTCAGCGTTGTCGGGGACCGCGAGGGTGTGCTGCGAGTTGCCCGCGCGTTGTTGATCCAGACCGCGGTCACGCACGCCCCGGACGACGTGGCCGTCGCGCTCGGCATACCCGGCGACCGGCTGGCCGCGTGGGAGTGGGCCAAGTGGCTGCCCCACGTGCTCGACGCAGGAGAGCACGACGGTCCGGTCGCCGCCCGCCGGATCGCGCCGAGTCTCACCCAGCTGGCGGCACAGTGCCGCGATGATCTTAGTCGGCGCGCCTCGTACGCGGCGGAGGTCCGGCGCGGGCTGTCGGACCGCGGCGCGCTACGGCTGGCCGGTCGGCTGCTGATCGTCAGCGACGAGCACGGCGGGACGGCTGCCGAACTACCCCTCCCCGACACGGCGGTTGATCTTCCTGACATGGGCGTGACCGTGCTGCACCTCTTGGAGCAGCAGGTGCACGAGCCGGATCAGGTGTCGGTCCGTGTCACCGTCGAAGGCGACCGGATCACCGTGGAGGACCTGCGCGAGACGTCGACGGTGGCACACGGCTCGTCGGATGCCGTGAGCGTCGCGGGCGCGGAGGGCCTGGCCCGGATGCTGGCCCCGCTCAGGTTGTCGGTGGAGTCCGCGGCCGAGGGCGCCCCCGTCTCCGGGCCGGTGGACTTCCCCGGCCTGCTGGGCATCGACGACCCTGCGGCACTCGACATCGAAAAACTGTGGGCGCCCCGCAGTGAACGAGCGTTCCTGCGCGTCCCCATCGGCCTGACAGACCGTCACAGGGCGGTGTTGCTGGACCTGAAGGAGTCCTCCGAGCTCGGGATGGGTCCGCACGGACTGTGCGTGGGCGCGACCGGTTCCGGCAAGAGTGAACTGCTGCGCACCCTCGTCCTCGCACTCACCACCACCCACTCCCCCGAGGACCTTGCCCTCGTCCTGGTCGACTACAAGGGCGGCGCCACCTTCGCTCCGTTCACCGAACTCCCGCACGTGGCCGGCGTGATCACCAATCTGGAGAACCAGGCGGGACTCGTCGAACGCGTCCACAGCAGCCTCGCCGGTGAGGTCAAGCGCCGTCAGCAGGTACTCAGGGACGCGGGCAACATCGCCGACATCGGCCACTACACCGCTCTGCGCGCCACCCGACGCCCAGACCTGGAGCCCCTTCCGCACTTGTTCGTCGTCATCGACGAGTTCGGCGAACTCCTCACCGCCAAGCCGGACTTCATCGACCTGTTCCTGTCCATCGGCCGCATCGGCCGCTCCATCGGCGTCCACCTGCTGCTGTCCAGCCAGCGCATCGAAGGCGGCAAGCTCAAGGGTCTGGACACGTATCTGTCGTACCGCCTGGGCCTGCGCACCTTCTCCGCCGACGAGTCGCGCACCGTACTGGACACCACTGACGCCTTCCATCTGCCGCCGCTGCCGGGCTTCGGCTATCTGAAGGTCGACACATCCACCTACGAACGCTTCAAGGCGGGCTACGTCTCCGGCGCCTACCGCGGCCCGGCCCTGCCCGATGAACGGGACGGCGAGCCGCTTGCGTCGCCGTATCCGATGTACAGCACGCTCGGCGCATCCCCTGCGGATGCCGCGGAGGAGCCCGCCGCCACAGAACGCGAGACCGGGCCGACGGTGATGTCGGTCATCGTCGGCCAACTCGCCGCCGCCGCACCGCCGGTACGCCGGATCTGGCTGCCTCCGCTGCCCGACGCCGTCACCCTCGACACGGCGGCCGGTCCCCTCGAAGCCGACGCGAACGGCCTCCGTCTCGCGCACCGCGACGGCGCGATGCGCGTGCCGCTGGGCACCCTGGACGACCCGGCCAAGCAGTGGCAGCAGCCCTGGCTGCTGGACCTGACCGTCGCCGGCGGCCACACGGCCGTCATCGGCGGCCCACAGTCCGGCAAGACCACCCTGTTGCGCACCCTCGCCCTCTCCCTGTCGCTCACCCACACCCCGTACGACGTCGCCGTCTACGGCCTCGACCTGGTCGGTGGCGGCCTGTCCGCGCTGGCCGGTCTGCCGCACGTCGGCGGTATCGCCGGGCGCGCCGACCACGAACGAGCCGCCCGGACCGTCGCCGAGGTCCGCACCATGCTCGCCGAGCGTGAGGAAGTCTTCCGCACGCACGCCATCGACTCCGTCGACCAGCTACGCCACCTGCGCGCCCAGGGCGAGCTGTCGCAGCTCGGCTCGACCGACATCGTCCTGCTCGTCGACGGGTTCGGCGCGCTGCGCGACGAGTTCGCCGAACTCGACGACGCCGTCGCCGATCTCCTCAAGCGCGGCGGCGGCTACGGCATCCACATCGTCGCCGGAATGCTGCGCTGGAACGACGTCCGCATCGCCACCCAGTCGATGTTCGGCACCCGGGTCGAACTGAGGCTCAACGATCCGGCCGACTCGTCCATCGACCGCAAACTGTCCGAGACGCTGGCACCCGATGTGCCGGGCCGGGTGCTGACCGACGGAAAACTGTTCGCGCAGGTCGCGCTACCCCGCATCGACGGCCGCCCCGGCTCGGGCGACCTCGCCTCCGCCCTGGAACGGACCGCCCGCACGATCCGCGCGGGCTGGCACGGTGACGTCGCCGCCCCCGTGCGGGTGCTTCCGACGCGGCTCCCCATGGCGAAACTCCCGTCGCCTGCCGCCGCACCCGGGACGGTTCCCATCGGCGTGGACCAGGAAGCACTCGCGCCGGTTCTCCTGGACCTCTTCGGGAGCGATCAGCACCTGCTGATCCTGGGCGACAACGAGTGCGGAAAGACCAACCTGCTGACACTGATAGCCGGTCAACTCATCGACCGGTACGGAGACGAGGAACTGGTATTCGGTGTCTTCGACCCGCGGCGCGGCCTGCGCGGCGTCGTTCCGGAGCCGTACCGCGGCGGCTACGCCCACAACGCGAAGCTGGCCGCCGCGCTGGCCACCGGCATCGCCACCGAGCTGGAAAAGCGTCTGCCCGAGACAGCGGACCCCGACGCGGTCGGAACGGAGCCCTCGTTCAACGGACCACGCATTGTGATCCTGGTCGACGACTACGACATCCTCACCACCGCCGGCCAGCAGCCCCTGGCCCCCTTCCTGCCGTACATCTCCTCCGCCCAGGACATCGGCCTTCACTTCGTCATCGCCCGCCGCACCGCCGGATCATCCCGCGCTCTGTACGAGCCGCTGCTGACCACCCTGCGCGAGACGGGCACCACTGCCCTCCTCATGACCGGCGACCGCACCGAAGGCCAGCTCTTCCCCGGCCTGTACGCCTCCCCGCAACCGTCCGGCCGCGGCACCCTCGTCCGCCGGGGCCGCCACCACCAGCTCATCCAGACCGCCCTGACCGACGAAGCAGACGAAGGGCCGGGATCCGCTCCGTGACCAAGGACGTCATCGCCCTCACCCCGCGGATGCCGGACCTGCGCACGCTCCTCGCGGGCCTCTACGCCGGCGGCCCCGACCTCGGCGTGAACACCCTGGCCGACGGTGCCGTCATCCAGCTCTGCGCCCCGGACGGCCGCCCCCTCGTCTCCGTGGAGGCGCCCGTCCTGGTCCAGGTCCCCGGCGAAACCGCCCGCCTCCTCGGCACCGACACGGACCTCCCGGAAAGCCCGGTGTGGTGGACCGAGGCCCGCGCCTCCACCGGCGTCGCGGAAGGCGGCCAACTGGCGGGCTCCTTCGCCGGACGCCTCGCCGTCGTCCTGGGCGGCACCGTCTGGCCCCCGGAAGCGGCCTCCACCGACGTCGTTCCGCTCACCGCGGACATCGCTGCGGTCCCCGTCCCCGCCGCCTCGGTCCCGGCAGTGGACGTCCTCACCGCCAAGGCCGCCGTGGTCATCCAGGACCGCCCCCTCGTCACCATGACCAGCTGGCTCACCGACGCCCTGCGCGCAGCGACCGCCGACGACCGTGCCCTGCAGATCGTCACCCCACCGACCACCCGCCTCACTCTGGCCACCCGCACCGCCCTGCACGGCCACCCCAACCGCTGGGTCGTCCAGGACCCCGACCACGGCTACTACGACGGCCTGTCCGGCGTCGTACTCCACTGGAAGGGCGGCACCTTCACCCCGGTCATCGACGAGAACGGCTCGGCCTCGGTCGCAAAGGCCTTCGCGTCCAACGGCGACACCGGCGAACGCCAGTTGATCCTCTCCCTGCGCACCCGCCACCCCGCCGACGAAGACCTGATCCTCGGCCGCGCGCTGGAGACCGCCTGGCACACCCTGACCGGCACCCCGCCCGCCGGATGGAGCACCGCCGAACCCGTCAATCTCCCCTGGTCCAGCCGCCAGTTGACTGACCTGGCCCGCGCCCGCGCACCCCGGCCGACCTGGCTTGTGGCCGTCGGCCACCCCGACCGGCCGGCCATCGCCACCGTCCGCATCACCCGCACCCCGGCAGGAGTCGAGGAGGACATCACCCTCACCCTCGGCTACGGCAAGGACGAGACCCCGCCACTCTCCTCGATCGAGCCGCTAGCCGAGACCCTCGCCGCGAAGAACGGCCTCACCAGCATGCTCACCTCACTCCGGACGGCCCGCCGCGACCTGACGACCGCCCCGCAATTCGAGACCCCGCCCATCCCCGTCTCCTTCACACTGGGCTCCGAAGCGGTCCGGGACATCGGCCTCGCCCAGGCCCTCCACCCATCCCTCGGCCTCACCCCCACCCGGCTCGGCCCCCCGGCCGAACCCGCCGTCCACTACCCACTCGGCGACGGATCCGAGCCCCGGACCTGGAAGACACTCCAGAAACTCACCCGGCACCTGAGGCAGGTCTCATGAACGCTGCCCCGGCGCGCGGCTCAGGCTCGGCGGGCGAAGCACGGAAGCCGGCGGGCGAGGACGGAGAAGCGGCGCTGTCCACAGCATGATTCGTGATTGCCGACGCCGGACGCCGGGTCGTCGCAGCGCCGGTGGGCGCGCAGCCGACCCACACCTGCGTGGAACCGTCCGGGAGCGCCTACCGGCAGAACAGATGGTTCCGGCACCGGAAAGTGGTTCCGGCACCGGAAAGCGGACCGGCTCAGCCCTCGTCCGGAGCCAACCGCAACGAGATCGAGTTGATGCAGTACCGCTGGTCCGTCGGGGTCGCGTACCCCTCGCCCTCGAAGACATGGCCGAGGTGCGATCCGCAGCGGGCGCAGCGCACCTCGGTGCGCGTCATGCCGTGCGAGCGGTCCTGGATCAGCTCGACGGCGTCGGAGTCCTTCGGGTCGTAGAAGGACGGCCAGCCGCAATGCGACTCGAACTTCTCCGTGGAGGTGAAGAGTTCGGCGCCGCAGGCGCGACACGAATAGACACCCGTCGTCTTGGTGTCGGTGTACTCACCGGTGAAGGCGGGCTCGGTGCCCGCCTTGCGCAGCACCGCGTACTCGGCCGGGGTCAGCTCCGCGCGCCACTGCTCGTCCGGCTTTTCGATGTCGTACGACATGAAGCTCAACCCCTCACGCTCAAGGAGGCCCGCCCACTGGGGGCCACGGTCATTCGGACAGCCGGGCGAGGATCTCCGGTCCGAGATCCGTCACGTCGCCCGCGCCCATGGTGAGAACGAGATCACCGGGCTTCGTCATTCCCGCGACGACGGACGGCACCTCGGCCTTGTCGTGGACCGGGGTCACCTCGGCGCCCGCGGCCCGTGCCGCCCGGAGGATCAGCTCGCTGGTGACACCGGGGATCGGGTCCTCGCGGGCCGGATAGATGTCCAGGACGACCGAGGCGTCAGCCAGCGACAGGGCCTCGCCCATCTCCTTGCCCAGCTCCTGGGTGCGGGAGAACAGGTGGGGCTGGAAGACCACGAGGATGCGGCCCGAGGCGCCGGCCCGCATGGCCTCCAGGTCGGCGGTCATCTCGGTCGGGTGGTGCGCGTAGGAGTCGATGACCTGGACGCCGGCCGCCTCGCCCTTCAGCTGGAGGCGGCGCTTCACTCCGGTGTAGGAGGCGAGCGCGGGGGCCAGCTCGGCGGCCGGGATGCCCAGGGCGACACCCGCGGCCAGCGCGGCCACCGCGTTGTGCGCGTAGTGGCGGCCGGGGACCGAGACCGCGAAGGTCAGCTCGGCGCCGTCCAGCAGGACCGTCACCTCGCTCTTCAGGCCCTGCGGGACCACGGAGAGCACCCGGACGTCCGCGTCGGCGGCGTCGCCGTACGTCACCACGCGCACGTCACGGCCGGTGACGCGGCGGGTCAGCTCGCGGGCGCCCTCGTGGTCCGCCGAGATCACCAGCGTGCCGCCCTCGGCGACGCGGTCCACGAACGTCTCGAAGGACTCGTAGATCTCTTCCATGGACGCGTAGTTGGCGTGGTGGTCGAGCTCGACGTTGAGGATGATCGCGACCTCGGGCGCGTACTTGTGGAAGCTGCGGTCCGATTCGTCGGCCTCGGCGACGAAGATCTCGCCCTCGCCGTGCAGGGCGTTCGAACCGGGGGCGTCGAGGTCGCCGCCGATGGCGTACGACGGGGAGAGGCCGAGCGACGACAGGGACACGGCCAGCATCGACGTGGTGGTCGTCTTGCCGTGGGTGCCCGCGACCGCGATCGGGCGCAGGCCGTCCATCAGGCGGGCGAGGGCGTCCGAGCGGTGGACCACCGGGATACCGAGCTCGGCCGCGCGGGCGAGCTCCGGGTTGTCCGCGCGGATCGCGGAGGAGACCACGACGCAGGTGGCGTCGGGGGCGAGGTGGTCGGCCGCGTGCCCGATGTGCACCGTGGCGCCCAGCGCGCGCAACGCCTCCGCCGTGGCGGACTCCTTCGCGTCGCTGCCCGCCACCACCGCTCCGCGCTGCGCGAGGATCTTCGCGATGCCCGACATCCCGGCGCCGCCGATGCCGATGAAGTGCGGTCGGTCCATCGCGGTAGGAAGGCCGGGTGCCATGCGTGTATCTCCCCAAGATCCGGTACGAAGGTGGGTGCGCTCTCCCGAGGAGAACCCGGACCCAGCCTATTGGGTGCGGCGGACGGCGCCTCACAAGGGACACCGGCTGACGCGCCCCGACCACCCGGGGCGTACCCCCGGCCGGGACTCAGGGGTACGCCACTCGCGCCCGGGGGCTCGGCACCGCGGCACACGAACCACCCGCACGGGGCCCCGGAATCCGGAGCGGGCTCACACCTTGCTGTGCGAGAACAGCTTCAGCACCGGCACGCCCACCTTGTGGCGGGCCCGGGAGGCCCAGTCGCGGTGGAAGAACTCCTCCACGTAGTGGGGGTCGGTCAGCACGATGACCTCATCGGCCTTCACCTCGTCGACCAGGCTCTTCAGCGCGTCGAGCGGGTGGTCCTCGATGAGCCGTCCCTCGGCCGCGCTGCCGGACGCGCGCAGGGCCAGCAGCGACACCTCCAGCGCCTGCTCGCCCTGGCTGGCGGCCGCCTCGCCCTCGGGCGTACTGCCCTCGCGCGTCGCCTCGTCGATCTCGCCGAGCGCGACGTCGTCGATGGCCCGCAGCAGCCGGTCCGCCTGGTCGCCCCGGGGCTGGAGCAGTACGTGGAAGGCGACCGCCTCGTCACCGTGCAAGGTGGTGACGAACTCAACGTCGGCGGACGTCAGGGCCTTCTCGATCATCAATACGCTTGTGAACACGACAGGCGCCCTTCTCGTCCGTGGGCCGTCCCGGCCCCTGCGGAAACCATCCTGCCCCGTGACCGCACGGGGACTGCGCGATTTAGTGTGCCCAGCGAAAGATAAACGGAACCGACTGTTCCGTCCGCCGGTCAGGGCCGACGGTATCGGCCGTACAGGAACCCGGCCTCTTCCAGCAGAGACACTAGTTCGAACTGCCGTGGGACCTGCACCGGGGGTCCTCCGGCGATCCGCTGCGCGTCGCCCGCGGCGAGCATCGGGGCCAGCGTCAGACACATCTCGTCCAGCACACCGGCCGCGATCAGCTGGCCCA
This sequence comes from Streptomyces sp. NPDC026500, assembly GCF_055567635.1. Classification (NCBI taxonomy): domain Bacteria; kingdom Bacillati; phylum Actinomycetota; class Actinomycetes; order Kitasatosporales; family Streptomycetaceae; genus Streptomyces; species Streptomyces sp. NPDC026500. Next base: position 93,093 of record NZ_JBVHQB010000006.1, read on the forward strand.
GCAGCCGGGGCCCGCCCTCGGTCAGCAGTCTGGTGCACCCGAGGTCGCCCAGGGCCCGTACGGCGCGGGCGGGATCGATCCCCATGCCGTCCCCGGCGATCACCACCCGCGCGCCCGCCCGCTCGGCCGCCGCGATCCGGTCCGGGGCGGCCGCGGCGCCCGTCAGCACCAGCGTCGGCACCAGGGGCGAGGCGAAGAGAGGCAGCGAGAAGTCCAGGTCGAGACTCGCCGTGACCACCGCGATCGCGGGCGCGGGGCCCTGTCCGGCGGCCTCCCGGAGCGCCGCGAAGGCCTCACGCGCGCGTGCCGGCCGGTACCCCTCCTGCCGTACGGTTTCCGCTCCGACGACCACGACGTCCGCGAGTCCCCTGAGGACGCCGAAGATCCGCATGTCGGTGGCGTTGGAGATGGGCTGCGAGCGCCCGTCGTGCTGGGCGGCGCCGTCGAGCGTGGACACCATGTTGGCCCGCAGCCAGGGCCCCTGGACCTCGGGGTAGGCGTACGCCTCCGCCAGCTCACCGAGCTCCCACTCGCGCTCCGCCACATCCGTCTCGGAGGCCTCGGCGGAGGCCTGGGCTGCTGTTTCGTAGGTCACAGGGAACAGGCGTCGCATGACGTGCAGTCTGGCACGGCGCATAGAGTGGGGAACCGTGTCGTCCACCTCCACCGCCTCCGCGATCGACCCGATAGCCGAAGCGGCCCCCCTGTCCCTGTGCGCCCGCGAGCCGCACGTCCCCGCCGACCGGCTCGTCGCCGAGATGGTGCCGCCGCCGCGCTTCGACTCGGTCCGCTTCGCCACGTACATCCCGGACCCGAACCAGCCGAGCCAGACCGAGGCCGTAGGCATCCTCGAAGGCTTCGCCGGGGGGCTCGGCGGGGCCCACGCCATCGGCGCCCCCAAGCGGAGGCTGTTCGGCTTCGGCAAGGCCCCGAAGACCCCGGCCGGCCCGCGGGGCGTCTACCTGGACGGCGGCTACGGCGTCGGCAAGACCCACCTCCTCGCCTCCCTGTGGCACGCGACCCCGGCGGAGCCCTCGCTCAAGGCGTTCGGCACCTTCGTGGAGCTGACGAACCTGGTCGGCGCGCTCGGCTTCCAGAAGACCGTGCAGACCCTCTCCGGGCACCGCCTCCTGTGCATCGACGAGTTCGAACTCGACGACCCGGGCGACACCGTCCTCGTCTCCACCCTGCTCGGCAAGCTGGTCGACGCGGGCGTCGCACTCGCGGCCACTTCGAACACGCTTCCGGGCAAGCTCGGCGAGGGCCGGTTCGCTTCCGCCGACTTCCTGCGGGAGATCCAGGGACTGTCCGCGCGTTTCCGCCCGCTGCGCATCGACGGTGAGGACTACCGCCACCGCGGGCTGCCCGAGGCGCCCGCCCCATTCTCCGACGAGCAGGTCACCAAGGCGGCGTACGCCACCTCCGGCGCGTCCCTGGACGACTTCCCGCATCTGCTGGACCACCTGGCGCGCGTCCACCCCAGCCGGTACGGCGCACTGACCGACGGGATCAGGGCGGTCTGCCTCACCGACGTCCAGCCCGTCCCGGACCAGTCGACGGCGCTGCGGCTCGTCGTGCTCGCCGACCGGCTGTACGACCGCGAGGTGCCGGTCCTCGCCTCCGGAATGCCCTTCGACCGGCTGTTCAGTGAGGAGATGCTGAACGGCGGCTACCGCAAGAAGTACTTCCGCGCGATCTCCCGGCTGACCGCGCTCGCCCGCGACGCCAAGGGACTCGTGGCCGGCCAAGGATCCTAGCCCCTCCTTCCCGCGAAGAGCGGGCGGCGCCTTCCCGGCCCGCCCTCCGCGGGGCCCCGTTCCAGACACTCCGCCGAACGCTCTTCCTGGCGCTCCACCGACCCCATTCCCTGCGGGGAGGTCCGGCAAGGACCCCGCCCCCGCGACGTAAAGTGGAGATGTCAGGCAAATCGGGCAGACCGGAAGGGGGTCGTGGTGATCCAGGAACTCATCGCGGCGATCGCGGTGTGCGCTTCCGCCGGTGTGGTCTATGTCGCGGCCGGTGCGAGGGTCGTCAAGCAGTACGAACGCGGGGTCGTCCTCCGCCTCGGAAGGCTCGCGGGAGACGTCCGCCCGCCCGGCTTCACCATGATCGTGCCCTTCGTGGACCGGCTGCGTAAGGTCAACATGCAGATCGTGACCCTGTCCGTGCCGGCCCAGGAGGGCATCACCCGGGACAACGTGACGGTCCGGGTGGACGCGGTCGTCTACTTCAGGGTGGTGGACGCGGCCGACGCGGTCATCAAGGTCGAGGACTACCGCTTCGCGGTCTCCCAGATGGCACAGACGTCGCTGCGCTCGATCATCGGCAAGAGCGACCTGGACGACTTGCTGTCCAACCGCGAACTACTCAACCAGGGCATGGAGTTGATGATCGACAGTCCGGCGATCGGCTGGGGTGTGCAGATCGACCGGGTCGAGATCAAGGACGTGTCGCTGCCGGAGACGATGAAACGGTCCATGGCCCGGCAGGCCGAGGCCGACCGTGAGCGCAGGGCCCGGATCATCAACGCGGACGCGGAGTTGCAGGCGTCCAAGAAGCTGGCACAGGCCGCCGAGGTGATGTCGGAACAGCCGGCCGCCCTCCAACTGCGCCTGCTGCAGACGGTGGTGGCCGTCGCGGCCGAGAAGAACTCCACACTCGTCCTGCCCTTCCCGGTGGAACTGCTGCGCTTCCTGGAACGGGCCCAGTCGGGACAGCCGCCGGTGGTGTCGGAGTCCCAGCGTGCGCCGCAGCCCAAGGTTCCGCCCGCGGTCGAGCCGGTCGAACCTCCCGCCGCGCCGGACCGGATCAACGGAGTGCCGGAGGCGCTCGGCCTTCCGGAGGCATTCGCGGACACGGACGGGCTCGGAATCCCGGACGCGTTCGGAATCCTGAGTGGACCCGGGGTGCCGGGGGATCCGGACGAGTCCAGCGGGCCGGAGGATGCCGGGGATCCGGACGGGTCCGGGAAAGCGGAGAAGCCCGCGGAGCCGGAGGCTCCCGCGGGATAGCCCCGTATCCCGCGGGATAACCCCGTGCCCGGCCCGGGGGCCCGCTGCTAGCGTGAGGGCCATGAAGCGTGCCGCACTGAACACGACGACGCCGGAGAGTGTCCCGGCGCGCTGACCGCTGACGTGAGTCGAAGCCCCGGGGCGAGTGCCCCGGGGCTTCGCCGTGTGGTCGCTCGCCCTCCGCAAGCGAGGAGACCACCATGAACGACCACCGCCGACTCGGCCGCGAACTCGGCCTGTTCGACACCGACCCCCTGATGGGCGCCGGACTGCCGTACTGGCTGCCGGACGGCGCCGCCGTGCGCCACGCCCTGGAGGAGTACGTCCGCGACGCCGAGCGGCGGGCGGGCTATCGGCACGTGTACTCACCGGTGTTGGGCAAGAAGGAGCTGTACGAGATCTCGGGGCACTGGTCCCACTACGGCGACGACATGTTCCCGCCGATGGAACTCGGCGGAGAGCAGATGCTGTTGCGACCGAGCCTGTGCCCCCACCACGCGCTCATCTACCGGTCCCGCCCGCACAGCTACCGCGAACTCCCCTTCCGCATGGCCGAATTGGGTGCCATGTACCGCTCAGAGCTGTCCGGCGTGCTGGGCGGCCTGACCCGGGTGCGCGCCATCCAGCTCAATGACGCGCACATCTTCTGCACCCCGGACCAGGTCGCCGAGGAGGCGTCCGCCGCACTCGGGTTGATCCGTGCCGCGTACGAGGCGATGGGCATCGGAGCGGCCCGCTACCGACTGTCGCTGCCGGGCCCCGGCGGGAAGTACGTCGCCGATCCGGAGCTGTGGCGCAGATCGGCCGCGCTGCTGCGCGAGGTACTCGACGGTTCGGGTGTGGCGTACGAGGCCGTCGAGGGCGAGGCCGCGTTCTACGGGCCCAAGATCGACGTCCAGATCACCGACCCGGCGGGCCGCGAGGCCACCCTCTCCACCGTCCAGGTCGACTTCCACCAGCCCGAACGCTTCGATCTGCACTACATCGGCGCCGACGGCGAGAAGCACCGGCCGGTCATGGTGCACCGCAGTGTGATCGGCAGTCTGGAACGGGCCGTCGCGCATCTCATCGAGGTGCACGGCGGCGCCTTCCCCGCCTGGCTCGCCCCCACCCAGCTGGTGGTCCTGCCCGTCTCCGAAGCCGAGAACGAGCGGGCCCTTCAGCTGGTACGCCGCTGCCGCGACCGGGGCCTGCGGGCCGAACTCGCCGCCCCGGAACAGGGCAGTCTCGGCGCCCGGGTGCGCGCCGCCCGCCTGGTTCTATACCAGGCGGTGATCGGTCCCCGGGAGGCGGCCGCCGACCTGATCGCCCTGCGCCTGCGCGACGGCCGCCGTCTCGACCCCAGGCCGGCCGACGAGGTCCTGCACCGCATCGGACGGCAGATCGAATCCCGCAGCGTCGGTCTGCTCGACCTGGTCGAGCAGACCCAGCAGACCTAGTAGGCCTAGCTGACCTAGTAGGCCGAGCAGGCCGACTGAGCGCGCCCGGCGGGGGCGAACCCCCAAGCCCCCGCCCCGCCGACCGCGCGACAGACCGTGCGACCGACCGCGCGGAGCGCGACCCCGGACAGAGCCCCAGGCGGGTGACTCCGGCCTCATACGCACGGCTCACCCTCCACAATGACCGAATAATCACACTTATTTGCATATCGTCACACGATGATTCTCTCTGTACGGAGCATCGCCGCGACCTGCGCCGTGGGAGCCCTCGGCGCAGCACTCGCCGCGTGCGGCGGCCCGGCGAGTCCGGATGCCACCCACCGGGGACACCACGCGTCCGCCACCACCACGGCCTCGCCACCGCCCACGCTCGCGCCCGGTCCCGCCGGGCTGACGCCCGTCTTCAAGAACGGGCCGCGCACGCGGGACAAGACCGTCGCGCTGACGTTCGACGCGGACATGACCGCGGATCAGGGGGCGCGGGCGGCGGCCGGTGAGCATTTCGACAATCCACAACTGATCGCGACGCTCAGGAAGTTCAAGGTGCCCGCGACCGTCTTCATGACGGGCCGGTGGGCCGACGAGTACCCACGGGAGGCCAAGGGCATCGGACAGGACCCGCTGTTCGAGATCGCCAACCATTCGTACAGCCACTACGCCTTCACGGACGACTGCTACGGGCTGCCGACCATGTCCGAGGACAGGATGCGCGCGGACGTGGACCGGGCGTACGCCGCCTTCAGGAAGGCGGGGGTGCGGGACGCGATGCCCTACTTCCGTTTCCCCGGCGGGTGTTACGACCAACGGTCGCTGCGGGCGTTGAGCGCGGCCGGGGTCACCGCCGTTCAGTGGGACGTGGTGAGCGGGGACGCGTTCGCGACGGACGCCGACGCCGTGGCACAACAGGTCCTCGACGGTGTGCGGTCCGGGTCCGTCGTCGTCATGCACTGCACGCGCAGCGCGTCGCCCGCGACCGAACGGGCGCTGCGGACGATCATTCCCGAGCTGCGCCACAGGGGCTTCCGGTTCGTGAAGGTGTCCGAGCTGATCGGCGCCGCGGACGGGCGGCACTGAGCATCCCCACGGCTCACCCGCTCCTCGTGCTCCCCCGCCCTCCGCCCCCTCGTACTCCCCGGCCCTTCGCTCCTCGTACTCCCCGGCCCTTCGCTCCTCGTACTCCCCGGCCGCCCGCCGCTCCTAAGCTGGAGGCATGAGCGACGACTACTGCGCGATCGGCGCGGACGGGCCGGCCGGGGAGTTCCTCCAGGCCCTCGACGCGACGGGGCAAGCCGGGCCGCCCTACGCGGAATGCGTGCTGTGCCGTGAGCCCACCGAGTACCCGGAGTCGCACAAGGGGATCACGCTGTGCCCCGTCTGCGCATGGCAGGAGGCACAGCGCACCGCGTGTTCGGGCTGACCGGCGTGGTGCGGGGCAGCGGGCAGCGGGCAGCGGGCAGCGGGCAGCGGGCAGCGGGCAGCGGGCAGCGGGCAGCGGGCAGCGGGCAGCGGGCAGCGGGCAGCGGGCAGCGCACGGTACCGCTGGGCGGGCGCGCGGCGGGGGTCGCATGTTGTGGGTCCGGCGGGCCCGCGAGAACGACCGGGGCGGGCCTCCACGAGTACCGGACCGTCCGTTCGGAACGGATCTTCCGCCTGGCAGACTGGTGGGCGTGAGCAGCGACCCGACCCCCACCGATGACAGCCCGTTTCATATCGAGCCCACCGTGCGCGACAAGGCACGGCAGTTCGTGCTGCCGCTGGTCGTGCACATCGAGAAGGCCGCTCCCCCGGCGCGCACCGACGCGCTGGAGACCGCGGCGCGGGCCGTGCTGACCATCCTGAGCGACGAGCGTTCGCTCGGGGACGGCGAGTGGGCGCAGGCGATGCGGGACTGGCAGGACGCCCGGATCCGCAAGGTCGTACGGCGGGCGCGCGGAGCGGAGTGGCGGCGGGCCGAGGCGCTGCCCGGCATCACGGTGACCGGCAGGTCCGCGGAGGTGCGGGTCTTTCCGCCGGTGCCGCTGGACGGCTGGCCCAAGGACCTGGCGCGGCTCCAGGTGTCCGGTACGGACCTCGACGATCCGGCGCCGCCTGCGTCGGCCGATCCGGCGGCGCCCGTGCTGTGGCTCAACCCGGAGCTCGACATGTCGGCCGGCAAGACGATGGCGCAGACCGGCCATGGCGCCCAACTGGCCTGGTGGGAGCTGTCGGAGAAGGAGCGGACCGCCTGGCGCGACGCGGGCTTCGCCCTCTCCGTGCGGACCGCGGATCCGGCCCGGTGGCGTGAACTCACCACCTCCGAACTGCCGTTGGTGCGTGACGCGGGGTTCACGGAGATCGCGCCCGGACTGACGGTCGCCGTCGAGGGACACGACCGCGTCGGCGCCCTGCCGGAACGGGCACCGGACTCGGCGGGCTGACCTCGGGCCTGCACCGAGGCGCTCGCCTCGACCCCAGGCGCACGCCGGGGTGCGGTCGACGTCGTACGGGTGCGCACGGGCGCCCGGCCTCCGGGGCCGGGGGCGTCAGTCGGCCAGCGTGGAGGCGAGTTCCGTGGTGACCCGGACGAGTTCGGTGTCCGGCTCGGCGAGCAGGTGCTGGAGAGTGCCACGGTGGGCGCGTACGGCCTGGCGGGCTTCACGCTCCCAACCCACCCAGTTCTCGCGGCGGTTGAGGAGCTTGGGATAGGCGGCGGCCGTGCGCTCCCACTGCCGGGCGTCCGCGATGTCCTTCAGGAGCTGGATTATCTGCACACGGCAGGTGACCTGCGGAAGTTCGGCGAGTTCCCAGAGGAAGGGGACGGTCGCGGCCGTCGCCTGCTCCACGACGAATCCGTACTGGCAGATTCGTTCCCTCAGGTCCTGAAGTGCGGCCCTGGCCGTTGCCGCGTCACCCCAGGCAACGGTGTTGAGCAGAACCGGGATGGCTCCCGCCGACCCCTTGGAGTCCTTGATCTCGTCCCACGACACGCGTTCCAGGTTCCTGAGTGGTGTTGCCATTTCCGCTCCCTCCGAAGGCGTCGGACAGTGTCAGGTGCGCGGGCGGGCCGACAGCCCGTCCCGGACGATCACGCTCCCTCAGCGGGAGCCCTTGATGCGACGTCAGCACATGGCGCTGGTAACGCGGTTGACGCCACGGCTATTATCCACGCTGACAGCGTCTTCGTGCAATTGCACGAGAAATTGCATGAAGACGGAGGGAGGCAGGGGCCACGTGAGGTCCGGCCGTGCCCGTGACCGGGCGGGCGCACACGTGGTGGAACGTCAGCAAGGAGAGTGCGTTGGTGCCATCAGTGCCGAACGGAGTGCGGGCGAGCTCGCTGGGCGCCTGCTGGATCAAGAGCAGGCACAGCAATGCCGAAGGCAACTGCGTCGAGGTGGCCGCTCTGGGCGACGGAGGTATCGCGGTACGCAACTCCCGCGACCCCGACGGTCCGGCCCTCGTCTACACCCCGTCGGAAGTGGCCGCGTTCCTGGCAGGCGCGAAAGAGGGGGAGTTCGACCACCTGCTGTGAGACGGCCCCTGATTCTCCGAACTCCGTTGAAGTGGAAGGATAGTTGTCCACTTCTGTCTCCCCATGCGGCAGAGTCAGGCGCAGTGCGATAATTTTGGCTGTCTTCTGCCGGTCGATTGGGAGTCAGGATGTCCGTCGAGTCACCCCGCGTCTCCCGCCTCGAACCGTATCTGAGCCGGGCGGAGCCCGCCCCCACTCTGCTGAAGATGCTGGTCGGCGTTCAGCTGGCCGGCGCCCGCGAGGACGCGGGCCTCTCCCAGGAACAGGCGGCGCGGTCTCTGGGGTTCAGCGCGGCGAAACTGTCGCGCATAGAGGCGGGCAAGGGCCGCAGACCTCCCACGGAGGGCGATGTCCGCGCGCTGCTCGAGCTGTACGGGACCGATGACTACGAGGTGTCGGTCCTGCTCAGACTCCTGAAGCGGGCCGGTGAGCCGGGATGGTGGCAGCGCTACGACAAGCGGTTGATGCCCGAGTGGTTCGATCGGCTGGTCGGGCTCCAGGAGGCGGCCACCACCATCCGTACCTTCGAGATCCAGTATGTTCCGGGCCTGTTGCAGACTCCCGACTACACCCGGGCCGTGGTGGAACGCGGTCTGCCGACCGCGCCGGCCGGCGAGGTGCAGCGCCGGGTGGAACTGCGGATGCGCCGACGGGAGCTGCTGAACAGGGCGGACGCCCCTCATCTGTGGGCCGTTGTCGACGAGTCCGTGCTGCTCCGCGTCCTGGGCAGCCGCGAGGTGATGCGCGCTCAGCTGGAGCACCTCATCGAGATGGCCCAGCGTCCCCATGTGATCGTGCAGATCGTGCCGTTGGACGTCACGAACGCCTCGGCACCCGCCATCCCCGTCACGTATCTGCGCTTCGGCGGCGTCGAACTGCCCGACATCGTCTACCTGGAGCACATCAGGAGCGCCAACTTCCTGGAGGACCGCGACGAGACGGAGGAGTACCGAGTGGTACTGGACCGGCTCGCCGACGAGGCCCTCAGCCCGCGCGCGTCCCTGGCGCTGCTGCGCGACACGTTGGACCAGCGTTACAGCGCTTCGCACTGACGGGGCGTCACACGAGGTCACGCCGGTGGCGGCGCATGGCGGCGCGCCGTGAAGACGCGCGCGGGTCATGCGATGTCATGACGGACCGACAGGGCCCGCACGGCGGATCCTGCCGCCCACCGCGCACGCGGGGGCACGATCCGCCGGACCGACCCCGAGCCCCAGGCCCTAGCGGATGCGGCCGACCCCGCCGAACTCGATCCATTCCTGGGTGAGCTGGCGCGGCACGACGTCGGTGTCCGGTCGCCAGGTGGACACCTCGACGAGTCCGGGTTCGAGGATGTCCATGCCGTCGAAGAACTCCGCGACATCCTTCTCCTGGCGCACCCGACCCCAGTGGCCCTGCGTCGCCGTGTCCATGAAGTCGGTGACGAACTTCCGGACCTCGGGGTCCTCGCTGACCAACTGGCACATCACCATGAAGCTGCCGGGCGCCAGCCGTTCGGCGACGCGGCCGATGACGGCGAGGGGGCCGTCGGTGTCGCTGTCCGGGATGCAGTGGAACACCGAGTTGAACAGCACGGCCACCGGCTCCGAGAGGTCGATCAGCCGCTGGCTGTCGGGGTGGGAGAAGATCGCCTCGGTCTCCCGCAGGTCGGCATGGATGACGGCCGTACGATCGTTCTGGTCCAGCAGGGCCCGGCCGTGCACCAGCACCATCGGGTCGACGTCGACGTACACCACCCGGGACGTCTCGTCGATCGCCTGGGCGACCTGGTGCACGTTGTTCTGGGTGGGCAGGCCGGATCCATGATCGAGGAACTGCCTGATTCCGTATCCGTCCGCCAGCGTCCTGACCACCCGCTGGAGGAAGCGCCGGTTGTTCAGCGCCAGCGCGCGCGTGCTGGGAACGACCTTGTCCAGCTCTTCACAGGCCGCCCGGTCGGCGGCGTAGTTGTCCTTGCCGCCCAGGTAGTGGTCGTACATGCGCGCGGCCGTGGGCACCGTGGCATCGATCGACGTGGACAGCTGCTCGCCAGGCTGCATCGTTCCCCCAGATCCGTGTCGCGCCAACCCGACTGGCCCGACCGACAATACATATTAGGGAAACGGAAGTTGGCGTTACCAGTCCCCGAACGAAGGACACGGGAAAGGCCCTCCCGCCGGCCCGCGCTCCTCGTTCAACCGGGTGGCGCGAAATGGCCGATCAGCAGGGACAGCCGCCGGTCGTGCCCCGCGCGGGACAGGCGCCCGCCGCGCATCAGCGTGACAAGGCCGTGCAGACCGCCCCAGAAGGTCTCGGTGAGGATGCCCGGGTCGTCGTCCCGGGCGAGCGGCAGGATCACCTCCCGCAGTCCACCGAAGGCGTCCCGCAGAGCGGGCGGCGCTTCGGGGGTCGCGAACGGCAGGTCGACGACGTGCGTGAACATCGCGTCGTACAGCGCGGGCCGACGCTCAGCGAAGTCGGTGTAGGCCGCGCCCACGGCGGCCAGGGCCGCACGGGGGTCGGTCACCGCCGAGCGCGCGGAGCGCAGCTCCTGCGCCAGTTCGGCGAAACCCCGCACCGCGACCGCCGCCATGATGGCGTCCTTGCCCTTGAAGTGGCTGTAGAGCACCGGCTGGCTGTACCCGATCTCGGCCGCCAGCCGACGCGTGGTCACCGCGCCCCAACCCTCATTTTCGGCCAGTTCACGGGCGGCCGTCACGATCAGCTGCTCGCGCTCCGCGCGTTCGCGCTCTCGGCGTGTCTGGATCGGTATGACAGGATTCTAGCGCCGCTAGTATTCATGTCGGCACTATGCTAGCTTCGCCCTTGTCACTAGCGCTGCTAGCAAGGAAATCCGACATGCTCACTCCCACGGCCTACGGTCTGGCCATCGTGCTCGACCTCCTCGTCCTGTTCATCGGTGCGCGGTTCCTGGCGCAGCCGCGGGCGGCCGCCACCGGCTACGGCGTCCCGGCCAAGCCGGACGGCGACGCCGCCTATCTGGAGATCAAGGGACTGCGCGACACCGTCTTCGGCGTCATGGGCCTGGCCCTGCTGGCCTTCGCCGGCGCCACCGCCGGGGCCTGGTTCATGCTGACCGTGGCCCTGGTGCCGCTCGGCGACACCCTGATAGTGCTGCGCCACGGCGGCACGAAGGCCGTCGCCTTCGGAATCCACTTCGCCACCGCCGTACTCGTCCTCGTCAGCGCCGCTCTGCTCTTCGCCGTCTGACACGGCCCGGCGGGCCCCGCGCTCAGAGGACCCGGCCTCGTGTTCACACCCGCCCGCCGATGGTCCCGACTCCTCCGCCACGACGGTTGAACAGCACAACCTCCCCGTACGTACCACCAAGCACTGGCCAAGAGTTGGTATCCAACGATCAATTGATCTGCCCGGGAGGCACCCTTGCGGCGTATCAACGGCAGCGCGCTCGTCATCGTGGCGCTCGCCGCCACCCTCGGAGCACTCGCGTTCCCCGTGTGGTCGTACGCCGACCGCTCGGGCACGGGCCAGGCCAACCTCGCCGCCGGGACGGTGAACACCCGCTGGGGGCCGCTGTCCGCCTCGGACCGCGATCTGATCGTCCGGGTGCGGCTGGCCGGTCTGTGGGAACTGCCCGCCGGACAGCAGGCCATCGAGCGGGCGCCCACCAAGGCCATCAAGGAGGCGGGCGACCATCTGATCGTCGGGCACACCGACCTCGACAAGCGGGTGCGGATCGTCGCGGCCCAGCTCAACGTCGGGCTGCCGAACCAGCCGAACGCCCAACAGCAGGGCTGGCTGCAGGAGTTGAGCGCGGCGGCGGGCAAGGAGTACGAGAGGAAGTTCGCGAATCTGCTGCGCGCCGCGCACGGCAAGATCTTTCCGGCGATCGGCGCCGTCCGCAACAGCACGCGCAACACACTGGTGCGGCAGCTGGCCAGCGACGCCAACCTGACCGTGCTCGACCACATCACCGTGCTGGAGAAGACCGGAGAGGTCGACTTCGACGCCATCGCCAACGACACGGCCGCCGCGTCGACCGCCAGCCCCACCGGCCCCCCGCCGCCGGTCATCGGCGTGCCGGTGGCCTCAGCCCCGCCCGTCCGGCCGGGCAGCGGTGTCGACGTCTCGTCCAGCCCGTCGGCGCTGCCGCCCGGCGAGGTGAACACCGCCCGGCCGGAACCCTCGGACCCTGACAACGTGCCGCGGTAGCCGGCACGGAACCTCAAATGTTGCTCTGAACGTCCGCCCCGGTGGGTTCGGCCCACGCTCCCGGGGCCATGACTCCGTCACGCCGGAACACGGGCCGTCGTGGGGGAACGACACGCAAGCAGGCCCGGTCGAGGCCGTGATGGAGGAGGGGACATGCGGCAGCTGACGCGGCTGGGTACGGGAATCGGGTGGCGGCCGGAGATCGCCGAGGCCGTGGAGCGCATGCCCGGCATCGACTGGGTCGAGGCCGTGGCGGAGAACGTGTGTCCCGGCCATGTCCCCGAGTCGCTGCTCCGGCTGCGCGAGCGGGGTGTCACGGTGGTACCGCACGGGGTCTCCCTGGGTCTCGGCGGCGCCGACCGGCCCGACGAGTCCCGGCTCGTCGCGCTCGCCGAACGCGCCGAGGCGCTGGGTTCTCCGCTCGTCACCGAACACATCGCGTTCGTCCGGGCGGGCGGCCCGCTCACCGCGTCACCGCTTCTGGAGGCCGGGCATCTGCTGCCGGTTCCGCGCACCCGGGACGCACTGGACGTCCTGTGCGAGAACGTCCGCGCGGCGCAGACCGCGCTTCCCGTTCCCCTGGCGGTGGAGAACATCGCCGCGCTGATCTCCTGGCCCGGCGAGGAGATGACCGAGGGGCAGTTCCTGTACGACCTGGTCGACCGCACCGGCGTCCGGCTGCTCATCGATGTGGCCAACCTCCACACGAACCATGTCAACCGCGGTGAGGATCCCGCCAAGGCGCTCGACGAACTGCCCGTCGAGGCCATCGCCTACGTCCATGTCGCCGGCGGCTTCGAACGGGACGGCGTCTGGCACGACAGTCACGCCCATCCGGTTCCGCGGCCCGTTCTCGACATCCTCGCCGACCTGGCATCACGGGTGACCCCGCCGGGGGTCCTCCTCGAACGGGACGACAACTTCCCCGAACCGGCCGAACTGGAGCGGGAGCTGACCGCGATCCGGCGGACGCTGGAGAGCGCGGGTACCGCGACCGGAGCGGCCGGTCGGGGCGCGGCCGTCCTGGTGGGCGGTCCGGTCGCCTCCTCGGCGGGCGTCGAGAGGGCGGTACACGCGAAGGCCGCGACAGGGAGGGCGCGGGCGACGGACACCTCCGCGAACACCTCTCCGGCCACCCCCGCGGTCGCCCTGGCGGTCACCTCGGACGTTGCCCCGGCGGTCACTCCGGCCGTCGCCCCGGCGGTCACCGCGACGGTCGTCCCGGCGGCATCCCGGACACCGGGAGGCACCGGAGCCGGGCTCGACACGACGGTCGGCGCGGGCTCCGGCACGGGGTCGGGCACCGACGGCGAAGACGCCGCCCGGCAGCGGCTGGCGTTGGCGCAGGCCGCCCTGTTGTCCGCGCTCGTCGCGGGGACTCCCGTGCCCGAGGGTTTCGACCGGGTTCGGCTCGGGGTGCAGGCGCGCGCCCTCGCCGCCAAGCGGGCGGACGTCGTGGCGAAGGTGGCTCCGGAGCTGCCGGAGATCCTGGCGGACGGCTACCGGCCGGCGTTCCTCGCGTACGCGCAGAGGCATCCGATGACCGGCGGGTACCGGCGCGACGCCCTGGACTTCGCCGAACATCTTCTGCTCGCGGGACTCCCGGAGGGCGCGGAGACGCGGCGGCTGCGCGACTGGTGGCTGGAGCGATCGGGTCCGGCCCCGCTGTCGGGGCGTTCCGTGGCCCGGCTGGCCCGCGCCACCCGCAGGGCGCTGCTGGGCCGCTGAGCACGCGCGCCGGCCGATCTCCACCGGTCGTCGGCGGCGCGCCGCCTTGACCCGGCACGCCGACACACCTCATCCGCGGAGTGTGCCCGGAGTAACACCGCTCCCTGTGAAGGTGATGCGTGCGTCCGTTTACTGCGTCTTCAGGCTGGTTTGGCCTACACGCGAACTACCACAACCGGCGCCTTCCGCCCTCCGCTCAATCCATTCTTCGCGTACGGCAGTTGGCGTAGCGCCCGCAGTAGCATGCCAACCCGCACCCGAAGCGCAATAGCGTGCGGTGCCGCAACAGGAGGCACCATGCGACCCAACAACCGCACCGGATCGGTCAGTGGAACAGGGCTCATCATCGCCGGTCTGCTGGCGACCCTGATCGCGCTGGCCTTTCCGATCTGGTCGTACGCGGACCGCGCCGGCACCGGCCTGGACACCCTGAACGCGCAGACCGTGCCGACCCCGTTCGGTCCGCTCTCGGCCCTGGACCGGGACTTCGTCACCAGGGTCCGGCTGGCCGGGCTCTGGGAGCTGCCCGCGGGCCGGCAGGCGCAGGAGCGCGGCACCACCCAGGCCGTACGGACGGCCGGCGAGCACCTCATCGAGGGGCACACGTTCCTCGACGCCCGCGTCCGCAACGTCGCCGCGCGGCTCAGCCTGGAGCTGCCCAACCAGCCCAATCCGCAGCAGCGTCAGTGGCTGACCACGCTGAGCGCGGCGCACGGCACGGAGTACGACCAGGACTTCGCGAACATCCTGCGCAAGGCGCACGGCAAGGTCTTCGCCCTGGTGGCCCAGGTCCGCGCGAACACCCGCAACTCGCTCGTACGGGATCTCGCCGACGACGCGAACACCACCGTGCTCGACCACATCAAGGTCCTGGAAGCGACCGGTTACGTCGACTTCGACGCGCTCGCCGAGGACGCGGCGACCGCGAGCCCGCCGCCGCTCACCAACTCCCCCGCGCCGCCCGGCCCGGTCCGGTCCCCGTCGTCGCCTGTCCCGGTGACGCCGTCGTCGGGCTACCCGCTCCCGCCGGCCGCCGCACGCCCCAACCCGACGTCGACTTCCTAGGGCGCGGGTCCGCACAGCCTCGGACGTCCCGTGCCGCCCGGCAAACGGAACGTCACATACCCACAACGGCTCCGTCCCACATAGTGAATAAGGCATGGCGCCCGCCCGGCCCTTCGCATAGAAAAACGCCATGTTCTGGGTCCTTCTTCTGCTCCTGGCCTGGGCGGCTGCGGGTATCTCCTGCACCCGGCTGTGCCTGGCCGCCGTCCACGCCGCGGCGCTCGACGCGGACGCCCCGCGCCGGCACGACCTCACGCTGTACGAGGCGGCGTTCCTGTCCGGCGGCCCGGCCCGGGTGGCCGATCTGACCCTGGTGTCGATGGCCCGGCAGCATCGGCTGCTGCTCGCGCACACCGGCTGGGCGACGGTGGTGGATCCGCGCGGGCGCGACGACATGGAGCGCTCGGTCATCGGAGCCATCGGCCCGGAGGGCCAGTCCCGGATAGCGCCGGTGCGGGCGACCACCGCCGGTGCCGACTCGGTACGCCGTCTCGCGGACCATCTGGTCGCGGCCGGCCTCGCCGTCCCCGACGGCGCCCGCACCACCGTCGCGGAGGCCGTCCGCCAGGTCCGGGCCGCCGCGGCCGCGGTCCTCGCGCTGGCCGCCGCGGCCCTGCTGTTGCCGGCCCAGACCCCCGGAAGCGAGGTTCCGGTGGCCGTCTGGTTCATGCTCCCGCTCATTCTGACGGTGAGCTGTCTCGCCATCGCCCGGATCGAGGTGCACCCCTACACCCGCTGGGCCTCCCCGGCCGGGCAGCGGCTGCTCGGCACCCTGGCCCGGCACTCCGACGCATCCGGCGACGACCGCACGTACCTCACGTCCGTCGCCGTACGCGGCATTCACGCGATCGGCGATTCGCAACTGCGGGCGGCCCTGTCGCACCGGGACCGCGGCACCGGCCACGACTCCTGGCGGCAGGGGGCCGGCTGGACCCCAGGGGGCTGAAGGGCGCCCCAGGGGGGCGCATCGGGGTCATTGGCGCCGACACCGGCGGCCGGTGCTTTACTTCCCCAACCGTCGAACGAAGCATCCCTTTTGTCGCTGCCGCGCGCTGAAGGGATTCGCGATGAGAGCTGCTGTCCTCCACGGAACCGCAGGGTCCTTGCTGCTGACCGGCCTCCTCGCCGCTCCGGCGGGCGGCGCACCGGCCTGGCCCGGCGCGGCCGGCTCCGCGGAGGCGCGCGGCACCGCCGTCGCCGCCCAGCGCGCCGCGGCCGCCGGCATCCGCTTCGGCACATGCGCGAAGGAGGAGCATCTGCCGGCCAACCTCAAGTGCGGCACGGTCACGGTGCCCCTCGACTACGCCCTCCCCGACGGCAAGCGGATCAGACTGACCGTCAGCCGCGTCAGGGCCACCGGCAAGGACCCGCACAACGCGAAGCACAAGGTGCCTCGTCAGGGCGCCCTCGTCTACAACCCCGGCGGTCCCGGCGCCTCCGGCATGTACTTCCCGCTGATCGGCTTCCTCCCCGAGTGGAAGCGGATCGGGGCCGCGTACGACCTCGTCGGCTACGCCCCGCGCGGCGTCGACCGCTCCGCGCCGCTGTCCTGCCGGGACCCGAAGCGCCCGCCGAAGGCACCCTCGCAGTCCCCGACGGTCCCCTCGGAGTCGTACAAGAAGGCACGGATCGCGGAGGCGAAGGCGTACGCCCGCGGCTGCGCCCAGCGCTCCGGTCCCGCCCTGCGCCACTACACCTCGCTCAACAACGCCCGTGACCTGGACGTGCTGCGCGCCGCGCTCGGCGAGCGGAAGCTGACCTTCATGGGTGCCTCGTACGGAACGTACTTCGGCTCCCTGTACGCGACGCTGTTCCCCTCGCACGTACGCCGGATGGTCTTCGACTCGGCGGTGAACCCCGCTCCCGAGAAGGTCTGGTACCAGAACAACCTCGACCAGTCGGCCGCGTTCGAGGTCCGCTGGGCGGACTTCCGCGCGTGGATGGCCCGGCACGACAAGGTGTACAAACTCGGCCGCACGCCCGAGGAGGTACAGCGCTCCTACGAGAAGGCGCGGGCGCGGCTGGCCGCCTCGCCCGCGGGCGGCAAGGTGGGGCCCGCCCAGTTGCAGGGAGCGTTCCTGCAGGCCGGGTACTACGACGACTACTGGCCGCAGCGCGCGCTGGCGCTGTCCGCCTATCTGTTGGGTGACCCGAAGCCGCTGATCCAGGTGGCCGGACCGCATCCGGAGGCGGCCGCCGAGCAGGAGAACGGCAACGCGGTCTACACGGCCGTGGAGTGCAACGACGCGCCGTGGCCGACCGACTGGCGCACCTGGGACCGCGACAACACCCGTCTCGCGCGGGTCGCGCCGTTCGAGACCTGGGACAACGTGTGGATGAATCTGCCGTGCGCGTACTGGTCCGCGCCGCGGCAGAAGCCGCTCGATGTACGGACGCTGCCCGGGGAGCTGCCCCCGACGCTGATCCTGGCCGCCGAGAGGGACGCGGCGACGCCGTACGACGGTGCCAAGGAGTTGCAGCGGCGGCTGTGGGGGTCGGTGCTGGTGACCGAGAACGGCGCCGGTACCCATGGGATCGCCGGTGGCCCCAACAAGTGCGTCAACGGTTATCTGGACGCCTACCTGCTGGCGGGCCGGCTCCCCGAGCGGAGCGCGGCGTGCGCACCGCACAAGGAGCCGACGCCGCAGGCACCGGTCAGCCGTGCCGGGGGCACCCAGGGCGCGAAGCCGGCGAAGGGCACGACGTCGTCGAAGGGCGGCGCGCGCTCCGGGACCGCGAAGACCGTGCGGGAGGCGCACTGACAGGGATCCCGAAACCTGAAGGCGGGCGTCCCCCGGAGGGGGCGCCCGCCTCTTTTTGCCGGGACGGTCAGGCGAGGCCCGCGACCAGTTCGGCGACGTCCTTGCGGCGGCCGGTGTAGAACGGCACCTCTTCGCGGACGTGCATCCGGGCCTCGGAGGCGCGCAGGTGGCGCATGAGGTCGACGATGCGGTAGAGCTCGTCGGCCTCGAAGGCGAGGATCCACTCGTAGTCGCCGAGCGAGAACGAGGCGACCGTGTTCGCGCGCACGTCGGGGTAGCCGCGGGCCATCTTGCCGTGGTCGGCGAGCATCCGGCGGCGGTCCTCGTCGGCCAGCAGGTACCAGTCGTAGGAGCGCACGAAGGGGTAGACGCTGACGTAGTCGCGGGGCGTCTCGTCGGCGAGGAACGCCGGGACGTGCGAGCGGTTGAACTCGGCGGGCCGGTGCAGCGCCATGTTCGACCAGACCGGCTCCAGGGCGCGGCCCAGCCGGGTGCGCCGGAAGAGGTTGTACGCCTCCTGGAGCTGGTCGCTGGTCTCGGCGTGCCACCAGATCATGAGGTCGGCGTCGGCCCGCAGCCCCGACACGTCGTAGGTGCCGCGGACGGTGACATCCTTCGCGGCGAGCTGGTCGAACAGCTCCTGGACCTCGTCGGCGTAGCCGGTGCGGTCCTCGGGCAGCACGTCCTTCAGCCGGAAGACGGACCACAGGGTGTAGCGGATGACCTCGTTGAGGTCCTTGGCCAGCTTGCCCTTGTTCGGGACCCTGCCGGACTCGGTGGTGGGGGCGTCGTCACTCATGGGGCTATTCTCCCGCGCCGCGGTGCAGGCTCTGCACCGGGTTGGCCCGCAGCGCCTCCAGGGCGCGGGCGTCGCCCTCGATCCGGTCGACGGCGGCGTACGCGGACGCGATGCAGGCCGGGATGCCGACCCCGTCGTACGCCGCGCCGCAGACCGCGAGGCCCGGCAGCTTGGCGACGTGCTCGCGGACACGGGCCACGCGCGCGTGGTGGCCGACGGGGTACTGGGGCAGTCCGTCGTCCCAGCGCGTCACCCGGGTCTCCACCGGCTCGGCGTCGAGCCCGGTCGCTTCCCGCAGGTCGTGCCGGGACACCTGGACGAGGTCGGCGTCGGACCGGCCGAGCACCTCCGTCTCGCCGTACCGCCCGACGGAGGTGCGCAGCACCAGCAGACCGGGATCCTGGTCGGCGATCCAGCCCCATTTGCGGGAGGCGAAGGTGGACGCCTTGATGGTGTGTCCGTCGACCGGCGGCACCAGAAACCCGCTTCCTTCGGGGAGGGTGATGCCGTCGCCGCGGTAGGCGAGGGTCACCAGGGCCATCGACGCGTACTCCACGGCGGCCAGCTCGGCCGCCGCGGCGGGGGCCTCGGCCCGCAGCAGCGGGGCGGCGGCCGGGGCGGGCAGCGCGAGGACGACCGCGTCGGCGTGCAGGACCCGGCCTCCCGCGACGACGCGCCAGGCCGCGCCCGCGGACTCGCCGCTGCCGGGCCCGGCCGCCGCGGTCCTGCGCAGCTCGGTCACCGGTGTTCCGGTGAGGATCTCGCCCCCGCGTGCCGTCACCGACTCGGCGACGGCGAGCGGCAGCCGGCCCACTCCGCCGTCGATTCCCATGAACACCGGGCCGGTCTGCCCGGCGGCGGCCGCCTTGGCCTGGATCTCGCGGACGGCCTCGGTGAGGGAGGTGTGCGTGCGGGCGGCGGCGTAGAGCTGGGGGACGGCGAGACGCAGCGAGATGCGGTAGGCGTCGCCCGCGTACACGCCGCCGAGGAGGGGTTCGACGAGTCGGTCGACGACCTCGCGGCCGAGGCGCGCCGCCACGTACTCGCCCACGGCGATGTCCTCGCCCACCTCCGTGCGGGGCAGGTCGGCGTCGCGCTCGATGCGGCGCAGGCCCTCTTCGGAGAGGACGCCGGCGACGGCGGACGCGTCTCCGGGGACGCCCATGACGTGCCCCTTGGGCATGGGGCGCAGGACTCCGCGGGACCACAGGGAGGCCGACGCCGTGGCGGGCGGCTGGAGGCGGTCGCCGAGTCCGGCCTCACGGGCGAGGTCCACGGCCTCCGGGCGGCGCGCCAGCATCGACTCGGCACCGAGGTCCACGCGTGCGCCCGCGATCTCGCCGGACAGCAGTTTGCCGCCGAGGCGGTCCGACGCCTCCAGGACGGTGACGCGCGCGCCCCGCCCCAGCAGGCGGTGGGCGGCGGCCAGCCCCGCGATCCCTCCGCCGACGACCACGACGTGTTCCGAACGGGTACGAGTGTCCTCTTCGCGCATGACTCCACCTTCTCAAACCGCACCGCCACCTCCGGCGGGGAGCCCGGTGTCCCGCGCGAGTCCGGACCGTGACCGCATCGGGACCGGATCCCGCCAACGTCCCGCGTCCCTCCGGCGTCGAAGAACCGTCAGTCGTCACCACCCTGGGGGTAGGCCCGCATGCACACACGCAGCTCCGGACATCCGCTACGACCCGTGTCACCTGTCCCGTCCGCCTCTTCCGCCTCGCCGGTACTGCCCGTCCGCCGCGTACTCCCCGCCCGGGTCCTGTCGGGGGTGCTGCTCGTCGCCGCGCTCGCGTTGACGGGATGCGGCGCCAATGACACGGGCAGCGCCGGCGACAGCAAGGCGGCGGCCCCGGACGCACGAAGCGCGAACGACGCCGGCGGCGAGAAGGTGGCGCCGGGTGCCGCGGGGAGCGACGGCTCGAACGGCTCCAAGGCCGCCCCGGCCAAGGTGACCGCGAACAGCATCATCCGCACCGCCTCGCTGACCGTCGTGGTCAAGGAGGTGCCCAAGGCTCTGGACGACGCCCGCACCACGGCCGAGAACGCCGGCGGTTACGTCGGCGCCGAGACCACCACCCGCGACGGGCGCGGTCACGAGCGCACCCGCGTCGTCCTGCGGGTGCCCAGCGAGCGGTACGACCAGGTACTCGCCGATCTGGAGGGCGCCGGCAAGGTCGTCGAGCGGACGGCCAAGGCACAGGACGTCACCGATCAGGTCGTGGACGTGGAGAGCCGCGTCAAGACGCAGCGCGCGAGCGTGGCCCGGGTCCGCGAACTGATGGACAAAGCGACCAAGCTCAGTGATGTGGTCGCCCTGGAAGGGGAGTTGAGCAGCCGGGAGTCCGACCTGGAGGCGCTGCTCGCCCAGCAGGCGTCGCTGAAGGACCGTACGAGCCTGGCCACGATCACGCTCTCGCTGTCCGAGACCCCGGTGAAGAAGGCCGAGAAGAAGGACGCGGACCCGGGCTTCCTGGACGCGCTCTCCGGCGGCTGGAACGTGCTGGTCACCATCGTGCGATGGCTGGCCCTGGCGATCGGGGCGGTGCTCCCCTTCGCGGCCGTCCTCGCCCTGATCGCCCTGGTGTGGTTCCGCGGCGTGAGCCCCCGGCTGCGCCGCGGCCCGGCCCCGGCGGCGGCTTCGGGTCCGGCCCCGACGGTGGCTCCCGGTTCGTCCGCCGGTCCCGCCGCGAGTCCGTCGCCGGCCCCGGTCCCGGCCTCCCGCCCGGCCCCGGAACCGGCTTCCGACCCGGCTTCGGGGACACCGGCCGCGCCGAAGACCGCCCCGCCCGCCCGCGGCGCGTCCTCGGAAGGTGGCGAGGAGGACTGAAGTGCCGTGTCCCCGTAGCGTGTTGGTATGAGCATGAGCGGTACGAGCGGTAGGGGCGGGGCACGGGAGCGACTGGTCGTGATCGGCGGTGACGCGGCGGGCATGTCCGCCGCGTCACAGGCACGCCGGCTGCGCGGTCCGGACGAGCTGGAGATCGTGGCGTTCGAGCGGGGCCATTTCACGTCGTACTCGGCGTGCGGCATCCCGTACTGGGTGGGCGGCGACGTCCCCGAACGCGACCGGCTGATCGCGCGAACCCCCGAGGAACACCGTGAGCGCGCGATCGACCTGCGGATGCGTACCGAGGTCACCGAGATCGACGTCGCGGGCGCCCGACGAGCCGGGCGGGCTACTACCCGGACGCCGCCCTCATGACGGTGAAGATGCTCGCGGAGCGCCGCACGGGGCGGCTGCTCGGCGTCCAGATCGTCGGCCGGGAGGGCGCGGCGAAGCGGGTGGACATCGCGGCGGTGGCACTGACCGCGGGCATGACGGTGGAACAGATGACGATGCTGGATCTCGGCTACGCGCCGCCCTTCTCGCCGGTCTGGGACCCCGTCCTGGTGGCGGCCCGCAAAGCGGTGGCGAAGGTGCGGCACGGCGACCGGTGACGGCTGCGAGGAGACGCGGCGCGGCGCCCGCTGACAGGCGAGAGGGCCCGTGACGGGCGCGGGAAGGTACGACACTGCGCCCGTCACGGGCGCGGAAACACCGGGCAGGGCGCCCGTCACAAGCGCGGAACGACACAGCACGACGCCCCGTCACGGGCGTGGGAAGGCGCGTCGGCTGCCCGGCCGGGCGGGTACCGCACCTGGCCGACGGTGCGTGCGGCGGCCCGCGCGCGCCGGTTACGCCGACTCGTGCCCGGCCGAGCCGTTGATGCGGTCTATCGCCTGCCGGGCCTGCTCGGCGGGCGGCCGGGGCGGCAGCGAGGAGACCGAGGCGGCCGCCGTGACCGCGGGCGGGGTCTGGGCCGGCTTCGCGTGCGCGGCCGAACGGGAGGACCGCAGGCGATGGCTGACGGCCTCGTCCAGGGTCACGGGCCGCTGCATCCGGGCCGCGAGGCGTCCGGCCTCCTGGCCGAGCGCCGCGACGTCCTCCCAGGGGAGGTGCAGCACCAGGGCGATTTCCGCCTCGCCGTCGGGCAGGGCATGCATCGGAGGAGTAACTCGGTCGCTCATGGCCTGTGTCCTCACGTCTTCACGTCGTCGCGTCGTCGTACCCGCGTCGCGGCTTCGGCGCGGCGCGGGCGGTTGAGGAGACATACGGCTGCGGGGGCACAGGTGTTCAGTGTGTCCGGTGGGCAACCTCATCGGCCGCCGGGCCGGTCGCATGCCTCGCCGGGCCCTGTGGAACGCGGATTCACCCCGCGCATCGGGGGCAGTACTTCCTCGTGGTCATTCCCGTCCATGACGTGAACCCGGTGCGGCGCACGCCCTATGTGACGTACGCACTGATCGCCGCCAACGTCCTCGTGTTCCTCTACACGCCCGGTCTCGCCGGATCGGTGGCCGGGGACAGCGCGCTGTCGCAGCT
The DNA here is from genome assembly GCF_055567635.1 of Streptomyces sp. NPDC026500. NCBI lineage: Bacteria > Bacillati > Actinomycetota > Actinomycetes > Kitasatosporales > Streptomycetaceae > Streptomyces > Streptomyces sp. NPDC026500. The sequence continues at coordinate 115,947 of NZ_JBVHQB010000006.1, forward strand.
GTGTCATCTGCACGCGTTCATGGAGCATTACGCGGCCGTGCCGCAGGAACTGATCCATCATCGGATGCCCCGGCTGGTGCCGACCGGCGAAGTCGGTGGCGGGCCGCACGGGTCGGGCTGTCTGGTGGGTCCGCCGGGCTACGACAAGTCGCCGCCGCTGTCGGTGCTGACGGCGATGTTCCTGCACGGGAGCTGGCTGCATCTGCTGGGCAACATGCTCTTCCTGCTGATCTTCGGCAACAACATCGAGGACCGGCTGGGACATGTGCGCTTCACGCTGTTCTACGTGGCCTGTGGTTTCGCGGCGGCGTACGGCTTCGCCCTGCTGAACGACGACTCGGGCGACCCGCTGATCGGCGCGTCGGGGGCGATCGCCGGGGTCCTCGGCGCCTATCTGGTGCTGTATCCGAGAGCCAGGGTCTGGGTGCTCGTCCCGTTCCTGGTGTTCCTGCCGCTCCGGCTGCCCGCGTGGCTCGTGCTGGGCTTCTGGTTCGTGCTCCAGGCGGCTTACTCGTCCGGCGCCGCCGTGCCCGCCGCGGGCACCGTGGCCTACGCGGCGCACGTCGTCGGCTTCCTGGTCGGCATGCTCCTCGCCTGGCCGCTGCGCCCCGGCACCCCGCCACCACCCGAACCGCGCCGTCTGCTGTTCGGCAGACAGGCGCGGCACAGTTGGTGAGCCGGCGGGTACGGGAGCCGGGCTAGCGCGCTGTCTGCGTGTGGACGTACTCCACCAGGCGGGTCAGCGCGTCCGGGTTCATGCTCGGCGGGACGCCGTGGCCGAGGTTGAAGACGTGGCCCTCCAGACCGGCGGCGGCGTCGAGCACCTCGCGGGTCTTCGCCTCGACGGCCTCGGTGGTCGAGAACAGGACCGCGGGGTCGAGGTTGCCCTGGAGCGCCTTGCCGGGGCCGACACGGCGAGCGGCCTCGTCGAGCGGGACGCGCCAGTCGACGCCGACCACGTCCGCGCCGGCCTCGCCCATGAGGCCGAGGAGTTCACCGGTGCCGACGCCGAAGTGGACGCGCGGCACGCCGTACGAGGCGACGGCGTCGAAGACCTTGGTGGACGCGGGCATCACCGAGCGGCGGTAGTCCGCGGGGGCCAGGGCGCCGACCCAGGAGTCGAAGAGCTGGACGGCGCTCGCGCCGGCCTCGATCTGCACCTTCAGGAAGGCGGAGGTGATCTCGGCGAGACGGTCGAGCAGGTCGGCCCACAGCTGCGGGTCGCCGTACATGAGCGCCTTGGTGTGCTCGTGGTTCTTGGACGGACCGCCCTCCACGAGGTAGCTCGCGAGGGTGAAAGGCGCGCCCGCGAAACCGATGAGGGGGGTCTCGCCGAGTTCGGCCGTCAGGAGCCCGATCGCCTCGGTGACGTACCAGACGTCCTCGGGGGTCAGATCGCGCAGCTGGGCCAGGTCCGCGCGGGTGCGGATCGGGTTCTGGACGACCGGGCCGACGCCCGGCTTGATGTCCAGGTCGACGCCGATGGCCTTCAGCGGGACGACGATGTCGCTGTAGTAGATCGCCGCGTCCACGTTGTGCCGGCGCACCGGCTGGAGGGTGATCTCGGCGACCAGCTCGGGCCGCGTGCAGGACTCCAGCATGGGAATGCCCTCGCGCACCTTGAGGTACTCGGGCAGTGAGCGACCGGCCTGCCGCATGAACCACACGGGCGTGTGCGGCACGGGCTCGCGCCTGCACGCCTTGAGAAAGGCTGACTCGTACGTGGCTGTCGGCTGCTGCCCGGCGGGGCTGTGGTTGGCGCTCACGACGGAAAGTCTCCCACGGCTCACGGGTATCCCCGTCCCCGGCCCCGGTGGCCCGCCGCCCCGGCCCGGGCCCCGCGGACGGCCCGCCCACCGGGCGGTGTTCGCGCGGCACGATCCGGACAGGGGTCCCACGCACGGGTGTCTCTCCCTGCGCGCGGGCTCCGTTCCCCTTAATCTTCCCGGCATGGCTGCGGCTCAGGGACGACTGTCGGACGGCGCTGGCGGAATGGACGACGCGAAGGAGAAGAAGGAGGAGGACAGGAATGCGGCGGAGACGGCCCCGTTGCCCTTCCGGGCGGCCGTCGAGGCGCTGCGGGCCGCGCGGCTGCGGCCGGACATCGAGATCGACCCGACGCGACCACCGCAGCGCCTGGCTCCGTACTCGTACGCGCTCGAGGCCGCGGTCGTCGCCGACGACGAGGATCTGGCCGACGGCCGCCTCGTCCTGCTGCACGACCCGGCCGGACACGACGCGTGGCAGGGCTCCTTCCGTCTGGTGACCCTGGTCCGCGCGGAGCTGGAGCCGGAGATGGCCGCCGACCCGCTGCTCCCCGAGGTCTGCTGGTCATGGCTGACCGGCGCGCTCCAGGCCCGCGGTCTCTCGTACGGCGAGGCGAGCGGCACCGTCACGCGCGCGAGCTCGCACTACTTCGGCGGGCTCGCGGAGCGCCCGGCCGCCTCGCAGATCGAGATCCGCGCGTCGTGGACACCCCGGGAGGGACTCGGCGGCGTCCCGGACACGGCCGCGCACCTCGCGGGTTGGTGCGACCTGCTGTGCCAGATCGCCGGACTGCCGCCGGTGACTCCGGGTGACGCTTCGGTGGTCACCTTGCCGCAGCGCCGGGGACCACAGTCCCGCTGACCCCTACTGGGGCGCGCGCCGACGCGCGCGCCCTTTCCGTTTCCTTACCGGCCGAATGTCGATACGACCACTTTCGGCCGCGTATCGACGCGGAACGACTCGGTTCGATCTTCGGATGATCGATCGCGTGTCCGAATTGCACGGATTGTTACTCATCACATCGTGATCATTCTCTAAAGGTCGATGGGTTTGATGCCGAAGACGTCTGTGACCTTGAAAGCACGGTTCGTCCTGGCTCGCCCCCCCCAGAGCCGGTCCCGTCCCGCACCCCAGGAGGCCTGGTGTCCGTTCTCCTCGAGCAGCCCGCAAGCCTGGTCGCCTACCGCCCGAACAAGCCGACCGCCATGGTGGTCGTGGCCGACCCCCGGGTCCGCTCCACCGTCACCCGCCATCTGTGGGCGCTCGGAGTGCGCGACGTCATCGAGGCGTCGTCCGTCGCGGAGGCCCGTCCCCGAATCGGCAACCCGCGTGACATCTGCGTCGCCGACGTCCACCTGCCGGACGGTTCCGGCCTCACCCTCCTTTCCGAAACCCGAGCCGCGGGCTGGCCCAACGGCCTCGCCCTCTCCGCCGCCGACGACATCGGTGCCGTGCGCAACGCCCTCGCGGGCGGCGTCAAGGGCTACGTCGTCACCGGCACCCGTACGAACGTCGGGCTCCCCACCCGGCCCGGCGCCGCGCCCATCGGCTCGGCCGCCGCCCGCATGCACCGCCGCCCCCCGGGTGCCCCGAGCCACCCGGGCGGCTACCGCGAACTGTCCGGACGAGAGGTCGAGGTCCTTCGGCTGGTCGCGGAAGGCCAGTCGAACAAGGCCATCGGCGTCTCCATGGGCCTGTCCGCACTGACCGTCAAGAGCCACCTCGCCCGCATCGCCCGCAAGCTCGGCACGGGCGACCGCGCCGGGATGGTCGCGGTGGCCCTGCGGACCGGAATCATCCACTGACCCTCCCCCGACACCACCGCGCCCTACCCCCCCACCCTTCTCCGCCCTTTGGCCGCTTCCCCCGCGTGTGAACCGGGTCTTGCACGTACCTGACTGGTTTACGACCATCAGACGCCCGTCGACGGAACGTTCCGTCGGCGGGCGTTGTCCATACACAGATACTCTTGACAGGTGACCGACGCCCAAGAGACCGCAGCAGACAGCTCACTGCGAACCACCGGAGGCGGCCCTCCGGACGACGTCGAATCGGCGCCGACCCCTTTGCTCGAGCCCCGAGAAGGCATTCCGCCCGTGATCGCCGACGATGCCTCGCTCGCCGAGGTGATCGCCGCCTTCGCCGCCGGATCCGGCCCGGTGGCCGTAGACGCCGAACGCGCGTCCGGGTACCGGTACGGCCAGCGCGCCTATCTGGTGCAGCTGCGCCGCGAGGGCGCCGGCAGCGCGCTCATCGACCCCGTCGCCTGTCCCGACCTGTCCGGTCTCGGCGAGGCGATCTCCGGGGCCGAATGGGTGCTGCACGCCGCCACCCAGGACCTGCCCTGTCTCCGCGAGATAGGCATGATCCCCACCAGCATCTTCGACACCGAGCTGGCCGGACGTCTGGCCGGGTTCCCCCGGGTGGGCCTCGGCGCGATGGTCGAGGGCGTTCTCGGCTTCGTCCTGGAGAAGGGGCACTCGGCCGTCGACTGGTCGACGCGCCCGCTGCCCGAGCCCTGGCTCCGCTACGCCGCGCTCGACGTGGAGCTCCTCGTCGACCTGCGTGACGCCCTGGAGAAGGAGCTCGACCGGCAGGGCAAGCTGGAATGGGCCCGGCAGGAGTTCGACGCGATCGCGCAGGCCGAGCCCGCGCCGCCGCGCAAGGACCCCTGGCGCCGTACGTCCGGGATGCACAAGGTGCGCCGCCGCAGGCAGATGGCCGTCGTCCGGGAGCTGTGGGAGACCCGGGACCGGGTCGCGCAGCGCCGGGACATCTCGCCGGGCAAGGTGCTCGGGGACGCGGCGATCGTCGAGGCGGCGCTGGCCGTGCCCGCCAACATGCACGCCCTGGCCGCCCTGAACGGCTTCGGGCACCGCATGGGCCGGCGCCAGCTGGAGCAGTGGCAGGCCGCGGTCGACCGGGCGAAGGCGCTGCCGGACACCGAGCTGCCGCAGCCCGGACAGCCGGTGACCGGGCCTCCCCCGCCGCGGGCCTGGGCCGACAAGGACCCGGCCGCCGCAGCCCGGCTCTCCGCCGCGCGGGCCGCCGTATCGGCGCTGGCCGAGCAACTGAACATGCCGCAGGAGAACCTGATCACCCCGGACACCGTGCGGCGCGTGTGCTGGGAGCCGCCGACGACACCGGACACGGAGTCCGTGGGCGTGGCGCTCACCGCCTGCGGGGCGCGGCCGTGGCAGGTCGAACTGGTCACGCCGGTCCTGGTGACCGCACTGTCCCTGAAGACCGCCTAGGACCGCCGTTCGACCGCCCCCGTCGGCGGGTTCCGAGTGCTCCGTGCGCTCGGTTTACGCCGAACGGGTCCTTGAAGCGGAACCGACCCGTCGAACGGACGACGAGATCACGCCAAGATCCTGGGCCGCCCGAGCGCGCTGCCCGGCTTCCGTACGCCGCCGGGCCCGGCGGCGTACGCGGACCGGACGTCGCGACCTCGGCGACCTCGGCGACCTCGGCGACCTCGCAACGTCCGCGACGTGGCGGACCCCGAACCGCGCGCCGGTGCCGACCCGCCCTTGTACCCGGCGGGCCGGGCCGGGGCACCGAGGCCTTTCGGATGTGACCTTCGCCGCTCCGGGCCTCGGGACTGGGCAGGTTGGTTACTCGTAAGTAGCATGGGTGCTGAGCGCGCGCTCAGGCGTGTCCGCGCAGCAGTGCCATCCCGCATCTGGAGGAGAGCCATCGTGCCTCGTACCGTCAGGGACGTCGTCTTCGTCGACGGCGTCCGTACCCCGTTCGGCAAGGCGGGCCCGAAGGGCATCTACCACGAGACCCGCGCCGACGACCTCGTCGTGAAGGCCATCCGGGAGCTGCTGCGCCGCAACCCCGGTCTTGACCCTAAGAAGATCGACGAGGTCGCCATCGCGGCGACCACGCAGATCGGTGACCAGGGTCTGACCCTGGGCCGCACGGCCGGCATCCTCGCCGGGCTCCCGCAGTCGGTCCCCGGCTACTCCATCGACCGCATGTGCGCCGGCGCCCTGACGGCCGTCACCGCCACCGCGGGCTCCATCGCGTTCGGCGCGTACGACGCCGTCATCGCCGGTGGTGTCGAGCACATGGGGCGCCACCCCATGGGCGAGGGCGTGGACCCGAACCCGCGGTTCGTCAGCGAGAAGCTGGTCGACGAGTCGGCCCTGTTCATGGGCATGACCGCCGAGAACCTGCACGACCGCTACCCCACCATCACCAAGCTGCGCGCCGACGAGTACGCCGTGCGCTCGCAGGAGAAGGCCGCCAAGGCGTACGCCAACGGCAAGATCCAGCAGGACCTGGTGCCGATCTCGGTGCGCAACACCAACGCGGAGGTCGGTGAGACGGGCTGGGGCCTGGTCACCGCCGACGAGCCGATGCGTCCGGGCACCACGCTGGAGAACCTGTCCGGCCTGAAGACCCCGTTCCGCGTCCACGGCCGCGTCACGGCCGGTAACGCGGCCGGTCTGAACGACGGTGCGACCGCCTCGATCCTCGCCTCCGAGGACTTCGCCCGCGAGAACGGCCTGCCGGTCAAGATGCGCCTGGTCTCGTACGCCTTCGCGGGCGTCGAGCCGGAGGTCATGGGTTACGGCCCGATCCCGGCCACCGAGAAGGCCCTCGCCAAGGCCGGTCTGTCGATCGAGGACATCAACCTCTTCGAGATCAACGAGGCCTTCGCCGTCCAGGTGCTCGCCTTCCTGGAGCACTACGGCATCGCCGACGACGACGCGCGCGTCAACCAGTACGGCGGCGCGATCGCCTACGGCCACCCCCTCGCCTCCTCCGGCGTCCGTCTCATGACGCAGCTGGCCCGCCAGTTCGAGGAGCAGCCGGAGGTCCGTTACGGCCTCACCACCATGTGCGTCGGCTTCGGCATGGGCGCCACGGTCATCTGGGAGAACCCGCACCACAAGGACGCCGGAGGCGACAAGTGACCACCGCTGAACTCCTGAAGGGCGCAGCCGAGCTGTTCCCCGACGAGGTAGTGACGTCCGCGAACGTACGCCACCTCGACCTGCCGTTCGGTGCGGGCCGTTTCGCCCTCATCACGCTCGACAACGGCTTCGACCACACCAAGCCGACCACCTTCGGCCCGGCGTCGCTGGCGAACCTCAACACCGCCATCGACCAGGTCGAGAAGGAGGCCGCGGCCGGCGAGATCGTCGGTATCGGCGTCACCGGCAAGCCGTTCATCTTCGCGGTCGGCGCCGACCTCAAGGGCGTCGAGCTGCTCAAGAAGCACGAGGACGCGCTCGCCATCGGCAAGGGCGGCCACGAGGTCTTCAAGCGCCTGTCGGGCCTCGCGGTCCCGACCTTCGCGTACTACAACGGCGCGGCGATGGGCGGTGGCGTCGAGGTCGGTCTGCACTGCTCGTACCGGACCGTCTCCGCGGCCCTGCCGGCCTTCTCGCTGCCCGAGGTCTTCCTCGGTCTGGTCCCCGGCTGGGGCGGCTGCACGATCCTGCCGAACCTGATCGGTGCGGACAAGGCCGTCTCGGTGATCATCGAGAACTCGCTCAACCAGAACAAGCAGCTCAAGGGCGCGCAGGTCTACGACCTCGGCATCGCCGACGCGCTCTTCGAGGGCGCGGACTTCCTGGAGCAGTCGCTGCTGTGGACGGCCTCCGTCCTCAAGGGCGAGATCGCCGTCGAGCGCCCGGAGATCGACCGCGGCGACGCCTGGGACCAGGCCGTCGCGCGCGGCCGGTTCATCGCCGACAGCAAGGTGCACGGGGCCGCCCCGGCCGCCTACCGCGCGCTGGACATCATCGCCGCGGCCAAGGACGGTGACCTGCAGAAGGGTTACGACGCCGAGGACGTGGCGCTCGCCGACCTGATCATGGGTGGCGAACTGCGCTCCGGCATCTACGCCTTCAACCTGGTCCAGAAGCGCGGCAAGCGTCCGGCGGGTGCGCCGGACAAGTCCCTCGCGCGTCCGGTCACCAAGGTGGGCGTCGTGGGCGCGGGCCTGATGGCCTCGCAGCTCGCCCTGCTCTTCCTGCGCCGCCTCGAGGTGCCGGTCGTACTGACCGACATCGACCAGGAGCGCGTCGACAAGGGTGTGGGCTACGTCCACGCCGAGATCGACAAGCTGCTGCTCAAGGGCCGCGTCAACAAGGACAAGGCCAACCGCCTGAAGGCCCTGGTCTCCGGTGTGCTGGACAAGGCCGAGGGCTTCTCCGACGCCGACTTCGTCATCGAGGCCGTCTTCGAGGAGATCGGCGTCAAGCAGCAGGTGTTCGCGGAGGTCGAGGCGGTCGCCCCGGCGCACGCGATCTTCGCCACCAACACCTCCTCGCTGTCGGTCACCGAGATGGCGTCGAAGCTGAAGAACCCCGAGCGGGTCGTGGGCTTCCACTTCTTCAACCCGGTCGCGATCCTCCCGCTCCTGGAGATCGTGCGCGGCGAGCAGACGGACGACGCCTCGCTGGCCACGGCGTTCGCCGTCGCCAAGAAGCTGAAGAAGACCGCGGTTCTCACCAAGGACGCCCCGGCGTTCGTCGTGAACCGCATCCTGACCCGCTTCATGGGCGAGATCCAGAACGTCATCGACGAGGGCACCTCCGTCGAGGTCGCCGAGAAGGCCATCGAGCCGCTCGGCCTGCCGATGTCCCCGCTGGTCCTCCTCGAACTGGTCGGCCCCGCGATCGGCCTGCACGTCTCGGAGACCCTCAACCGGGCCTTCCCGGACCGCTTCACGGTCTCCCCGAACCTCGCGGCCGTCGTCAAGGCGGGCAAGCGCGGCTTCTACGTCTACGACTCCGGCAAGCCGGAGCTGGACCCCGAGGTCGCGGCTCTCCTCAAGCAGGGCGACGTCGTCCTGACCGAGGAGCAGGTGCGTGACCGGGTCCTCGACGCGGTGGCCCAGGAGATCGGCCTCATGCTCGACGAGGGCGTCGTCGCCGAGGCCCAGGACATCGACCTCTGCCTGATCACCGGCGCGGGCTGGCCCTTCCACCTGGGCGGCATCACGCCGTACCTGGACCGCGAGGGCGTCTCCGAGCGAGTGACCGGCAAGCGGTTCCTGGCGCAGGGACTGGCTTCGGTTCCGGCGTAACGGCGGTACGGCACACGTGAAGAGGGCCCCCGCTTTTGGCGGGGGCCCTCTTTCTCGTTCAAGTCCGTGACGTCGGGCGTCGGCCCTGTGGAAGGCGCTGCGCACCGACTCCGAGATCCCCGAGTCGGCGAAGAAGTCGCCTGCCACCGGCGGGACTTAATGACTCAGGCCGCGAGACAGGCTCCCCACCGGAGCCCGACTGCGCACATCCGCCCACCAATTGGCCCGCCCCACCGCCGTACTCGCTTTCGGCACGACGGTATTGGCGTGCGGCGTGCGCGCTCCAGTGTGCCCCGGCCGTCGGTGTCAGACCGTCCGCCATGCCTCCAGGGCGATCCCCGGCTCGTCCTTGCGGCGGGTGACGCGGAGTTCGCCGGTGCCGGGGGAGAGAGTCGCGGCGACCACCCGGCCCTCCCCGTCCTCCGCCAGCGACAGCAGGGCGTCGGCGGGGAGTTCCGGTCCTGACTCCGTCCACCAGGCACCCGCCGACTCGTCCTCGGTCGGGTAGGCGGCGAAGGCCACCCGCCCGCTCGCCGAACGCTGGGCCAGCAACGTGCAGTCGTGGCCGTCGAGTTCGCAGCGGATGACACAGACGGGACCCGGGCCGGCCGAAGCCAGCAGGGCCACCGGCTTGGTGCCGGGACGCCAGGCGCACACATCGCCCGAACCGTCGGTGAAGAAGAGCGTGGTGAAGTCCGCGGAGGTCGCGAGCGCGCGCAGGCTGCCCGGTCGGACCGGCGCCTCCAGCGCCTCGTCCAGGGCGGGTTCCGCGCCCGCCTCCTCCTGACGCCAGTGCAGAACACCGCCCGGGACGGCCGCGTACAGCTCGACACGGCCCGAGGCCCCGGTCACCGCCGCCAGGTCCCCCTGTACGTCATGCCCCTTCAGGTCGCGCCAGTGCCCCCAGCCGCCCTTCTCCTTCTGGGCGATCATGCTCACTCCGCCGCCCTTGTTGCGGACGAACACATGGGCGCGCCCCTGTGCGTCGACCGCGACGGCGGGGTTGCCCGTCCGGTCCCCGTTGCGGTCGGGGTGACCGATCGGGTTCCAGTCGAGGGCGGCGAGGTCCGGCCGGAAGTGGGTCGAATGGACGAGTCCCGACTGGTCGCGGACCGTCGGACGCCAGGAGACCAGGTGGGTGTAGCGATCCGGGCCCTGGCCCAAGGCCAGTACGGAGTGCAGGCGTTGGTCGCCGCCCACGGTGCGCGGAGGGTCCCAGGGGCCACCGGATCCGCGCTCCGCCCGGCAGCGGACGGTGGCCTCCGACAGCAGGTACGCACCGAGCCTGCCGTCGCGGCCGCGTATGAGCCAGTCGACGTTCACCACTTCACCTTAATCGGGGGCGGCCGCTCGGTAATCAGGGGCGTACCGTTCGCCGAGGCCGTGTCCGTCGTGACGCGGGCGCCGGGCGGAGGGGCGTTCTGGCAGGGTGAGGGCATGACGACTCTGCTCATCGTGGACGGCGCCAATGTGGTGGGTTCCGTGCCGGACGGCTGGTGGCGGGACCGTCGCGGCGCCGCCGAGCGACTCAGGGACCGGCTGGCGGACTTCGCCGAGCCGGGACTGCCCGGTCACCCGGGCCCGCTGGAGATCGTCCTGGTGGTGGAGGGCGCGGCGCGCGGGGTGGACTCCGTCCCCCGGGTCCGTGTCGACGAGGCTCCGGGCAGCGGCGACGACCGCATGGTGGAGCTGGTGGCCGAGGCCCGGGGCCGCGCCTGTCTGGTCGTCACGGCCGACCGAGAGCTGCGACGCCGGGTCGGCGAACTGGGCGCGCAGGTCGCGGGGCCGCGCACGGTACGCCTCGGCCCCTGACCGCCGGTCAGGGCGTACGGCACCGCCGCCCCGCACGACTGCCCCGAGCCGACCTCGCCTTCCTCCTCGCGTTCACCGCGTCCGTCGACGCCGCCCACCAGCGCGGTATCGCATCCGCCGCCCGCGCTTGCGCGGCCCCGATGGCCGGCGCGCGTCGCGACGCCCGGATCGGTTCCAAGTCGCCCCCCCCGTGACGCCGGCCCGCGCACCGCATCACCACCGCCGTCCGGCGGGCGTACGAGCGCACGGCGGGCCCCGCGGTCACCGCCGGGGCGGGAAGCGGGCGGGCGTACGAGCACGCCACAAGGCCCCGTCGTCCCGGTCGGAGCGGGACGTACGGGGCCCGGGCAGGGCGAGTCGGCTACCCGGCGGTGCCGCCGGGGGGGTTGTTGATCTCGCCGAGTGTCGTCTCCTCGTGCCGGCCGAGGCGGCTGTGCGAGCGCCCGTAGAGGAAGTAGACGACGATGCCGACCACCATCCAGATCGCGAACCGCAGCCAGGTCTCCGCGGGCAGGTTCAGCATCAGCCACAGCGTCGCGAGTACCGACAGGATCGGCACCCACGGCACCAGCGGGGTGCGGAAGGCGCGGGGCAGATCGGGGCGGGTGCGGCGGAGGATGACGACGCCGACGGCGACCACGATGAAGGCGAAGAGCGTGCCGATGTTGACCAGTTCGGCCAGCTCGCTGAGGCTGGTGAAGCCCGCGAGGATCGCGATGATCACACCGAGCAGGATCGTCGGCCGGTGCGGGGTGCGGAACCTCGGGTGGACGCGGGAGAAGAACCGCGGCAGCAGTCCGTCTCGGCTCATCGCGAAGAAGACACGGGTCTGGCCGAGCAGCAGGATCATGCAGACCGTGGTCAGTCCGACGGCGGCGCCGAAGCTGATGACGCCCGCGTACCAGGGGTGCCCGGTGGCCTTGAACGCGTCGGCGAGCGGGGCGTCCACGGACAGCTTGGTGTACTTCTCCATGCCCGTGACCACGATCGACACGAGGACGTAGAGCACGGTGCAGATGACGAGCGAGCCGAGAATGCCGCGCGGCATGTCCCGCTGCGGGTTCTTCGTCTCCTCGGCGGCGGTCGCGACCACGTCGAAGCCGATGAAGGCGAAGAACACCACGGAGGCCGCGGTGAAGATGCCCATCACGCCGAAGTTGGTCGGCGCCCAGCCGAACATCAACTGGATCAGCGGCGTCTTGATGCCGCTGCCCGCCTCCACGGCCTGCGCCGGGGGGATGAAGGGCTTGTAGTTCTTGCCCTCGATGAAGAAGGCGCCCGCGATGATCACGATCAGGACGACGGTGACCTTGATCGCGACGACCAGCGTGGTGATCCGGGCGGAGAGCTTCACGCCGACGACGAGGATGGCGGTGAGCACCAGCACCAGCGCGGCGGCGAGGATGTCGAAACCGAACCCGTGCGCCCCGTCGCGCCCGCTGAGCGACTCGGGCATGTGCCAGCCCGCGTTGTCCATCAGTGAGCGCACATAGCCCGACCAGCCGACGGCCACCACCGCCGTGCCGAGCGCGAATTCCAGGACCAGGTCCCAGCCGATGATCCAGGCCGGCAGTTCGCCGAGGGAGGCGTAGGAGAAGGTGTACGCGGATCCCGCGACCGGGACGGTGGAGGCGAACTCCGCGTAGCACAGGGCCGCCAGCGCGCAGGCGACACCCGCGGCGACGAAGGCCAGCGAGACCCCCGGCCCCGCGTTCTCCTTGGCCACCTTGCCGGTGAGGACGAAGATGCCGGTGCCGATGATGACACCGACACCGAACACGGTGAGGTCCAGAGCGGACAGCGTCTTCTTGAGCGCGTGCTCCGGCTCCTCAGTGTCCAAGATCGATTGTTCGACCTTCTTCGTCCTGAAGAGGGTGTTGCTCACGGACGTACCTCCCACGCTTGTCGTCCTCGACATGATCGAGAGGGCAGGTAGCACGTATCCCCCGACGCGGCCCGGTTCACGCAGATGGGCCGGTTTCACCACCCGTACAGGGTGCAGAAACCGGCCCATCGGCCCTGCGTGGCCGCGTCAGTCGCGCGCGGGCTCCACCGCGTCCATGGCCTGCGCGGCGGTGCGCTCGTACCGGCCGTCGAGCTTGGCTACGAGACCGGTGACCTGCCGGGCGATGTCGGGCGCGGTCAGGCCGATCTCCGCCATGACCTCGGCACGCGAGGCGTGGTCGAGGAAGCGCGGCGGGATGCCGAAGTCGCGCAGCGGGACGTCGACGCCCGCGTCGCGCAGGGCCTGCGCGACCGCCGAGCCGACACCGCCGACCCGGGAGTTGTCCTCGACCGTGACGACCACGCGGTGCTGCTCGGCGAGCGGGGCCATGGCCTCGTCCACCGGCTTGACCCAGCGCGGGTCGACGACGGTGGTGGAGATGCCCTGCCGGTCGAGGAGAGCAGCGATCTCCAGGCACATCGGGGCGAGCGCGCCGACGGAGACCAGCAGCACGTCGGGCGCGTCGGTGCCGGGCTCCCGCAGGACGTCCATGCCACCGATCCGGCCCACGGCGGGGACGGCCGGGCCGACCGCGCCCTTGGAGAAGCGCACCACGGTGGGCGCGTCCTTCACCTCGACGGCCTCGCGCAGCTGGGCGCGGACCTGGTCGGCGTCGCGCGGCGCGGCGAGCCTGAGGCCCGGGACGACCTGGAGGATGGACATGTCCCACATGCCGTTGTGCGAGGCGCCGTCGGTGCCGGTGACGCCCGCGCGGTCCAGGACGAACGTGACGCCGCACTTGTGCAGGGCCACGTCCATCAGGACCTGGTCGAAGGCGCGGTTGAGGAAGGTCGCGTAGACGGCGAACACGGGGTGCAGTCCGCCGGTGGCGAGGCCCGCCGCGGAGACGGCCGCGTGCTGCTCGGCGATACCGACGTCGTACACCCGCTTGGGGAATGCCTTGGCGAACCGGTCGAGGCCGACCGGCTGGAGCATCGCGGCGGTGATCGCGACGATGTCCTCGCGCTCCTTGCCGAGCGCGACCATCTCCTCGCCGAAGACGGAGGTCCAGTCGGCGCCGGAGGAGGCGATCGGCAGGCCCGTGTCGGGGTGGATCTTGCCGACGGCGTGGAAGCGGTCCGCCTCGTCCTGGAGGGCGGGCTGGTAGCCGCGGCCCTTCTCGGTGAGGCAGTGCACGATGACCGGGCCGCCGAAGCGCTTGGCGCGCGCGAGGGCCGACTCCAGGGCCTCGATGTCGTGGCCGTCGATCGGGCCGACGTACTTCAGGCCGAGGTCCTCGAACATGCCCTGCGGGGCGATGAAGTCCTTCAGGCCCTTCTTCGCGCCGTGCAGGGTCTCGTAGAGAGGCTTGCCGACGACCGGGGTGCGCTCCAGGAGGTCCTTGCCGCGGGCCAGGAAGCGCTCGTAGCCGTCGGTGGTGCGCAGGGTCGCCAGATGGTTCGCGAGGCCGCCGATGGTCGGCGCGTACGAACGCTCGTTGTCGTTGACGACGATGATCAGCGGGCGGTCCTTGGCGTCGGCGATGTTGTTCAGCGCCTCCCAGGCCATGCCGCCGGTGAGGGCGCCGTCACCGATGACGGCGACCACGTGGTCGTTCCTGCCGAGAACCTCGTTGGCCTTGGACAGACCGTCGGCCCAGCCGAGGACCGTGGAGGCGTGCGAGTTCTCGATGATGTCGTGCTCGGACTCGGCCTGCGAGGGGTAGCCGGACAGGCCGCCCTTCATCTTCAGCCGGGAGAAGTCCTGGCGGCCGGTGAGCAGCTTGTGGACGTAGGACTGGTGGCCCGTGTCCCACAGCACCCTGTCCTTCGGTGACTCGAAGACGCGGTGCAGAGCGATGGTCAGCTCCACGACACCGAGATTGGGGCCGAGGTGGCCGCCGGTCTTGGAGACCGCGTCGACGAGGAAGGTCCTGATCTCGCCGGCCAGCTGGTCCAGCTGCTCCAGGCTGAGCCGGTCCAGATCGCGCGGTCCCCTGATGCGGGTCAGCAGCGGCACCCGTGCCTCCTTGCAGTAGAGCTGTTGCCGGGCTTGGTCGAGTCTAATGTTCCGCCTTTGCGGGCGCGGGCCGGGCCTGGCGATGTACGCCACACGATCGGCCCAACCGGACGGGAACACGTGTTCCCGTCCGGACGTGACTGTGCCCGGCGCCGTCACCGGCGCCGGGCACAGGGTCTTTCACAGGGAAGCCACCGCGGGGTGTGTGCGGCGTTCCCCGCGGAGTGTTACGCGCGGCCTGCGGCCTTCTGGCTCTTGCGCGAGATGGAGTCGATGACGACCGCGCCCAGGAGCACCGCACCCGTGATCATGTACTGGATGGAGGTGTTCATGTTGAGCAGGTCGAGACCGGTCTGGATCGACTGGATGACCAGCATGCCCAGGAGGGCCGACCAAACGTTTCCGCGGCCACCGAAGAGGCTCGTACCACCGATGACGGCCGCCGCGATGGCGAGCATCAGCGTGTTGCCGCCACCGGCGTTCAGCGTGGCGCTCGCGGTCTGGCCGGCGAAGAACATACCGCCGACCGCCGCGAACCCGCCGGAGATGGCGAAGACGGTGATGCGGACCATGGGCACGCTGATACCGGCCCGGCGGGCCGCCTCGATGCCGCCGCCGACCGCGAAGATCTTGCGGCCGTACGTGGTGCGACGCAGCACGAAGTCGACGACCACGAGGGAGGCGAGGAAGATCACCAGGGCGTTGGAGACACCGGAGGCCTTGTTCAGCACGGCGGCGGCGGCGAAGGACGCCACGGCGAGCGCTCCGACGCGCAGCGCGATCTCGCTGGTGGGCCGGAAGGGCACACCGGCGGCCCTGCGGCGGCGCTGGTCGATGAGCGAGCCCACGAGCATCGAGGCGACACCGAGGCCGGCCAGCAGGTAGGCGCCGATGACGGCCTGGCCCATGAAGAAGGAGCTCTGGCCGAGCAGGTACACCGGGCCACTGTCGGCCGGGATGTTGATGGTGCCGCTCGTACCGAGCAGCCACAGCATCAGGCCGTTCCATCCCAGGAAGCCGGCCAGCGTCACGACGAAGGCGGGCACGCCGATCCTGGCGAAGAACCAGCCTTGCATCGCGCCGATGACGGCACCGGTCAGGACGGTCAGGAACAGGGCCAGCCAGGCGTTCACCCCGTGGTTGACCACGAACACCGCGAAGACCGTGGAGGCAAGGCCGCTGACCGAGCCGACGGAGAGGTCGATCTCACCGAGCAGCAGGACGAACACCAGGCCGATGGCGAGCATGCCGGTGGCCGACATGAAGTAGCTGATGTTCGACAGGTTGTCGGCGCTCAGGAACCGGCTGTTCTGCGTCTGGAAGATCGTCCAGATGATGATCAGGCCGATGAAGACCGGCAGCGAGCCGAGCTCGCCGCCCTTGATCTTGCGCTTGAACTCGGTGACGTAGCCCTTGAGACCCTCTTCGCGGACCAGCAGACGCGGGTCCACGACCGACACGGGAGCGGCAGTGGGGTCGTCGGAGGGAGCCACCGTGTTCTGGTGCTCCACCTCGGCCTCCGCCTTGGAAACCTTGGACGTGTCGCTCACTTTGCGGCCTCCGTGTTGCGACGCCCGGCACGACGGGTCACGGCATTGTCCGTGGCTCCGGTGATCGCGGCGATGATCTCTTCGTGGCTGGTGTCCTTCACGGAGAAGGAGCCGTTGTTCTTGCCCAGGCGCAGGACGGCGACGGTGTCCGCGACGGCCTTCACGTCGGCCATGTTGTGGCTGATGAGAATGACGCCGAGGTTGCGCTCGCGCAGCCGCTCGACCAGGTCGAGGACCTGCGCGGTCTGCTCGACACCGAGAGCGGCGGTCGGCTCGTCGAGGATGACGACCTTGGGGTCACCGATGAGGGCGCGGGCGATGGCCACGACCTGGCGCTGACCGCCGGAAAGGCTCGCGATCGGGATACGCACGCTCGGGATGCGGATGGAGAGTGTGCTGAGGAGCTCACGCGCCTTCTGCTCCATCGTGACCTCGTCGATGACGCCGCGGTGCAGCAGCTCACGACCGAGGTAGAGGTTGCCGACCACATCGAGGTTGTCGCACAGGGCGAGGTCCTGGTAGACGGTCGCGACGCCGAGTCCCTGGGCGTCATGCGGCTTGTTGATGCTGACGGGCTGACCGTCCCACTCGATGACGCCTTCATCGATGGGGTGGACACCCGCGATGGTCTTGACCAGGGTGGACTTTCCTGCGCCATTGTCGCCCACCAGGGCGACCACTTCTCCGGGGTGGACCTCCAGCTCGACATCGGTGAGTGCCTGCACAGCACCGAATCGCTTGGAGACTCCGCGCAACGCCAGCACGGGCGTAGCGGACACGTGAACCATCTCCTTCGCCGCCTGACCGGCGGGGATGCCGCGCTCGAACTAACCGGCGCGGAGGGATGTGCGAAATGCACAAGGTTTACAAGATGAACATGCGCGAATCCGCTGCATTTCGCAACGGATCCATCCGACGCCCGCCCCGCAGCGGGGTGTGAAGGTGGGGCAGGCGTCGGACAGGTTCGCGAGACCGCTCAGCGGTCGTGTCTCGGGCGGCCACCCGTTGTGCGGAGGTCGCCCGAGACGGTCGTGCTACTGCAGGCCGGCAGCCTTGCAGGCCTTGGCGAAGTCCGCGGTGCAGATGTCAGCGACGGTGTAGAGGCCGTCCTTGACCACCGTGTCCTTGATGTTGGCCTTGGTGACCGAGACCGGGACGAGCAGCTGCGAGGGCACCTTGTCGCCGGAGCCGCTGGTCAGCGTCTGGTTGGCGAGGGACTTGATGTCCTTGCCCTCCAGCAGGTTGACCGCGAGCTGGGCAGCGGCGTCCGCCTCCGGCTTGAAGGCCTTGTAGACGGTGGAGGACTGGGTGCCGGCGATGATGCGCTGGATACCCGCGAGCTCCGCGTCCTGACCCGTCAGCGGGATGCCACTGATCTTCGCACCCTTGAGGGTGTTCGCGATGCCACCGGCCATGCCGTCGTTGGCGGAGTAGACGCCCGCGATGTTCTTGGCACCGAGCTGCGTGATGGCAGCGGACATCTTCTGGGCAGCGACGGTGTCCTTCCAGAGACCGGACTGCTCGTAGGCGATGTTGACCTTGCCGTCGAGGGCCTTGTGGGCACCCGCCTTGAACTGACCGGCGTTCGGGTCGGCGTCGTCACCGTTGATCATGACGATCTTCGACTTCGGGGTCGCCTTGGAGCCGAGCGCGGTGAGCAGCGCCTGGCCCTGGAGCTCGCCGACCTTCTGGTTGTCGAAGGAGACGTACGCCGAGACCGGACCCTGGGCGAGGCGGTCGTACGCGACGACCTTGATGCCCTTGTTGACCGCGGTCTGGATCGAGGACTTGATGGCGGCCGAGTCCTGCGCGCTGATCACGAGGACCTTGACGCCCTGGGTGATCATGGTGCTGACCTGCTGGGCCTGCTTGGCGGCGTCGCCGGCCGCGTTCGCGTACTGGACCTTGCAGTCCGGGCACAGCTCCTTGACCTTGTTGACGAAGAGCGGGTGGTCGAACTTCTCGTAGCGCGCGGTGACACTGTCGGGGAGCAGGAGACCGATGGTCTTGCTGCCCGAGGAAGAGCTGCTGCTGCTGTCGCTGGAGCTCTTGTCGCCGGCCTTGCCACAGGCGGCCACCGAGAGGGCCATGGAAACAGCGGCGGTACCGATTACGACTCTACGCATCGTTGCGTTCATTGGTGGTGCCTCCCTGACAGGGCCGCAACGCTGCGGCCGAGGTGGTTTGGAGTCAACTCGGCCACCCGTGCGACGTCAAGAAGTAAATACTTAACGGCTTGGCAACGGCGTGTTTCGTTCTCTAAGTGAAGGCAGGTGTAACGGCGGGCAGCGAGCCGTCCAAAAGGGTCGAATCGCCCATCTCGCTAAGCGCGAGAGCCAGCGCTCCGAGCACCTCGGCACGGCCGCCAAGCGCCCCTGGCAACACCGAGAGCTGACGTGCGGCGCTGGGGATCGCGTAGCGGCCGACAGACTCCCTGATGGGCCCGAGAACGAGCTCTCCGGCCTCGGCGAGATCGCCGCCGAGGACCACCCTGCTCGGGTTCAGCAAATTGCAGAGGTTGGCGACTCCACTGCCGATATGTCGGCCGACGTCGGCGATCACCCGACGGCAGCCCGGATCTCCGTCCCGCGCCAGCCTGACCACGCCCTCCATGGTCAGATCGGTGCCGTGACTGGACTGGAGGAGCGGCAGCACATAGCGCGCCGCCGCAAAGGTCTCCAGGCAGCCGCGGTTGCCGCAACGGCATACGGGGCCTGATTCATCAAGTGTAATATGCCCGATTTCTCCCGCTGTGCCACCCGGGCCGCGGTAGATCTTGCCTTCGATCACCAGTCCCGCCCCGACACCGCTGGCGACCTTGATGTATGCCAGATCCCTGACCCCGCGCCCACTGCCCCAGACCATCTCGCCGAGCGCGCCCAGATTGGCGTCGTTGTCCACGTACACGGGCACGCCGAGCCGCCCCCGCAGCTCCTCCGCGGGCCTGGCGCCGGTCCAGCCCGGCAGGATCGAGGTGGACCCCAGCGTCCCCGACTCCACGTCGATGGGCCCCGGCACACCGAGGCCCACGCCGGCGATCTTGGAACGGTCGACACCGGTCGCGGCGATCAAGCGGCTGACCAGCTCTTCGGCCCGGTCGAAGCCCTGCGCGGCGGAGGCGTCCACATCCAGCGGCTCGGACTCCTCCGCCAGCACCTGATGGGCCAGATTCCCGACCGCGACGCGCAAATGCGTATGCCCGAAGTCGACACCGATGACGATGCCGGCGTCCCCGCTCAAGGACACGCTGCGCGCTCTGCGACCGCCGGACGAAGTGGGTGTGACCTCGACCGTTCCGCCGTCCTTGAGTTCACGGACGATATTGGAAACGGTCGCGGCCGATAGGCCCGTCGCCCTCGCGATCTCCGCCTGCGTGAGCGAGCCGGCCAGGCGCACCGCTCGCACGACGCGCTCCAGATTGGCTCGGTGCAGCGACGACTGCGACCCCGGAGTCTCCATCGACTCATCCACTCCTGCCCTCAGCCGGGCGGCCCCGATGCCGCCCGTGTGATCTGGGTCACGTCAAAGAGACCCCGGTCACTTACAAGTTGTGAACTCCAAGCTCCGCTGAACGGGTTACCGCAGTCAAGTCCTTGACGAAAATCGGGTCCATCCTCAGGTTCGATTTCCGGCCGCGCCCGGACACGCGTACGCCACCCCCGGGACGGAGGTGGCGCAGGCGAAGAAGGGGTCGAATCGTTACTTGAGCGTCGCCGAGGTGAGGCCCGCCTGGACCTGGCGCTGGAAGGACAGGTAGACGATCAGCATGGGGATCATGGCGATCGTGACGCCGGCGAACAGGACGGGAAGATCGGTGGCGTAGCCCTGCTGCTGCTGGAGCTGGATGAGCCCCTGGGTCAGAACGTAGCGTTCCGGATCCGAACTGCTCTGCGGCTGCATCAGCACCGAGGGCAGGATGTACTGGTTCCACTGACCCAGCACGTTGAAGATGCCGACGCTGAGCAGTCCGGGCTTGGCCATGGACAGCATGACCTGGAAGAACGCTCGGGTGTGCGAGGCCGGTCGAGCACCGCGGCCATGGGCGGCACCCCGGCCCGTTTCGCCCCGCAGGCGAGATGCTGTCCGAGCCCGGCGGACGGGCCTAGAAGTGAAAGCGGCCCGCTGGTCGCGGCGAAGCCGTACCCGTTCGCGGATCCCGTTCAGCTGCCCGACGGCGATACCGCGGCCGGTGCTCCCGAAGGGCTGTGCGGCCTCGGGCCGGAAGGCGACCGCCCGACCGGTCGCCTTCCGCTGCCGTTTCGAATCCGGCTTCCCCGGGTTGTCGGCCACCAAGTTGACGCGAAGCGTCACCGCTACTTGAGCGCGCCCGCCGTCAGCCCCTGCACCACCTGGCGCTGGAAGATGACGTAGGCGGCGAGAACCGGCAGCATTGCCATCACCAGTCCCGCGAACAGGCCCGACCAGTCCCCCTTGTACCCCTGGCTGGTCGCCAGCTCGACAAGGCCCTGGGAGAGCACCTTCTTGTCCGGGTCGGTGTTCAGCACCGTCGGGAGCATGTACTGGTTCCACTGCCCCAGGAAGTTGAAGATGCCGACGCTGATGAGGCCCGGCTTGGCCATCGGCAGCATGATCTGGAAGAAGGTCCTGGTGTGCGACGCGCCGTCGACGAACGCCGCCTCGGCGATGGACGTCGGCAGTGTCCTGAAGAACGAGGTCAGGAAGAAGACCGTGAACGGCAGTGAGTAGGCGATGTAGACGAGGATCAGACCCGGCAGCGTGTTCAGTAGCTGCATGTTGTTCAGCACGTAGAACAGCGGCACCAGGGCCAGCATGACCGGGAAGCTCATTCCCCCGACGAAGAGGAAGTAGATGAAGCGGTTGCCCGGGAACTCGAAGCGGGCGAGAACGTACGCCGCCATCGAGCCGAGCACGAGCGTACCGGCCAGTGAGAAACCCACCACGATGAGCGTGTTGCCGAAGTAGTCGCTCATATGCGCCTGCGACCAGGCGCGCGACCAGTTCTCGAAGTGGAGCTTGTGCGGCAGCGACCACGGCGAGCTAAAGATGGAGTCGTCGTCCTTGAAGGACGTCATCACCGCCCACAGGAGCGGCAGGACGACCATGATCGCCCAGATGACGAGGACGGCGTGCGAGAAGACGTTGAGAACACCACCCTCGCTGCTCTTCGCCTTCACGGGTGCGGCCTGCGTCTTCGCCACCCGAAGCCGATCCTCGACCGGTTCCACGGGCGGCGGGGTGTCAGTGGTCTTCATCAGAACTCCAACCGCTCGCGCCGGCCCAGCCGCATCACGACCGCCGCGAACAGCAGCGTGACGATGAGGAGCGCAACGCCGATCGTTGTCGCGTAGGCGGCGTTCGCGTCGCGGAACGCCGATTGGTACACGTAAAGCGGAAGAACCGTGGTCGAGTAGTCGGGCCCACCAGGACCCACGGTCATGATCTGCACGGCAGCGAATGCCTCGGCACCAAGAGCCAGGATTCCCATGTAGACCCATCCCGACTGCACGGTGTCCCAGAGCAGCGGAAGGGTGATCTTGAAGAAAGTGGTGAATCGGCTGGCGCCATCGAGGAGGGCCGCCTCGTAGAAGTCCTTCGGGATCGAGGCCATTCCCGCAGAGAACAGCACGACGAAGAATCCGACGGTGCTCCACAGAAGCACGGACATCACACACCACAGGGCGAGATTCGGGTCGCCCAGCCAGTCCGGCTGGACGCTGCCGAGACCGATGGCCTTCAACGTCCCATTGATGACACCGTCGTTGGGGTTGTACGCGAACTGGAAGAGCAGGGCGACAATCGCGATCGACAGCACCTGCGGGAAGAAATAGGCAATCTTGTAGAAGCCCGATCCGCGCACCCCGGTGATGGCGGCGCCCTTTCGGCGCCGCCCACCGACATTGAGCATGAAGGCGAAGAAGAGCGCGAGCCCCAGAGTCACCAGCGGCAGCAGGAGAGCGAACAGCAAGCTGTGTTGCAACGACTTCCAGAAGATGTCGTCGTGCAGCATTCTCGTGTAGTTCGCGAAACCCACCATCTTGAAGTCGGGGCTCAGGCCGGTCCAGTCCGTGAACGAGTAGTAGATCGCCTGGATGAACGGCCAGATCACGAAAATCGCGTACAAGACCAAGGGGGTCACCAAGAACCCCACTATGAACCGGTACTTGCCGTGTTGCATGGTTACCGACCCCGATCGTTTCGCGGGTGCCGCCGCTGGTGACTTAGGCGCACGTGCTGTTGCTACTGGTGCTTGTAGTGCTTGATGGACCCGTCCTTGGCCGCTGCGTCCGCGTAGCCCTGGATCTTCTTGATGGCCTCGGCCGGGGTCAGTCGCCCTGCCATCATCTCGCCGAGACCGGCAACGCCGATCTGCTCCTTCTGGAGCTTCACGTACCAGTCCTGGAGGCGCGGGTTGACCACGTTGTCGCCGGCCTTCTCCAGCGCCGCGACACCGGACTTGAGCCCGGGGGTCAGCGTGATGCCATCGGTGCCACCGTTGAAGGCCGTCAGCGACTTCACCTGACTGGTGAAGTTCTTCGACGAGGCCTCGCTGAGCATGATGCGCAGTTGTTCCATACCGCCCGTGGCGTTGGCCGCCTTGGCCGGGACGATGAAGGGTTCCCCGCCGGAGGCCCAGATGGTGCCGAACGGCATCTTGTCGGAGCTGTCGAGGCTGGACGGGCCACTGACGGCCAGGTTGAAGTCCTTCGGGATCACGCTCGCCGACTCGTTCTCCACCCAGGAACCGTTCGGGATGAAGAGCGCCTTGCCCTTGGCCCAGGCGGTCTGCGACTGGATGTGGTCGATTCCCGGGGTGCCCTTGAGGATGTAGCCCTTCTTGAAGAGCTCGTAGTACGCCTCGAACGCGGCCTTGACGGCAGGGTCCTTCCAGGCGTTCGGCTCCAGGTTGTCGATCTTGTCGAGAACCTCGCGGCCGCCGATCTTGGCGATGAAGGGGTAAAGCGAGAAGGGCAGGTAGTACGGGTACTTACCCGCGTACGTCCAACCGGCGATGCCTTGCTTCTTCGCCTTCGCGCACAGCGCGAGCATGGCGTCCCAGTCCTCGGGGTACGTCGCGTCGAGCTTGTCGAGGGCCGTCTGCGAGTACCACACCCCGTAGACCGTGTAGGCGTAGTACATGATCCAGACCGGGTCGCCGTCGAACTGACCCATCTCGACGATGCCGGGACGAAGCGTGTCGCGGACCTTCTTGGACGGATCGTCGATGGACGGCGCGTCGAGGAGCGGGGTCAGGTCGGTCAGCTGCTTCTTGCCGACGAGCACCCCCATGTCCATCTGCTGTGCGCCCGAGTTGTCGATCAGATCCGGAGGAGTGCCGCCGTTGAACTTGGGCTGCAGCTCGGACTGGATTTTCTGGGTCTTGTGGAAGTCGATCTTGACCTTGGGGTACGCCTTCGTGTACTCGGCGTTGGCGTCGGTCGCGTACTTGGTACCGAAACCGCCGTCGAAGATGACGACCGAGAGCGAGGCCGTCTCGTTGACTCCGAGCGGATTCTTTGTCGTCTTCTTGCCGGCCTTGGCCTTGTCCTCCGAACCGCTGTCGCTGCTCGCACACGCGGACAGGAAGCTCATCGTCGGTACGGCGATCAGGCCAAGTGCCGCCGACCGCTTGATCAGATCACGGCGGCCGACACCTTCGGTGCTGCTGTTCTCGGCGGAAGTGGATCCCATGCTCAAGTCCTCGCCTTCTCCAGGACTCAGGCGGTGAACCGGATCCTCCCCGGCACCGCGGTTAGGTCAAGCTGGGGTCGTGCATGGGGGATTCAGTGGGACGAATCGGCAGTAGCTGTATGGACCACGGTCCGCCGTCCCTCGAAATTCCCCCCTGGGTCCTGCCTGTCCAGCGACAGTCGATCGACTTGCCGGACGCGACAGGTATAGTCCACTTCCTGCCAGCGGAGCAAGATCGAATGCAGGTTTGCCCGTCGGTCTTTTCCGAGTTGAGACCTCCCGGAAATATGGGGCAGCCCCGGACCACCCCGGCGAAGATCCACAGGAGGCCAACCTCCCGCAATGAACTCAATGCACGGTTCGTCACGCGGCAAACGCCCCGGATGCCACACCCAACACCCTTGACAGCGCTGTCAACTTGGCTCCCAAATGGTCCTTGCGCATCGATTTTGACAACGTTGTCCAGGTGCAGGGAGGGTGCTCGCGCATGCAGCACAGAGCTCGGTACAGACAGAGTTCCACGCGTCGGACCGGATGGCTTTCCCCGACGGCACTGGGGGTGGCAGCCCTCTCGCTGTTAGTGGCCTCGCAGGGCGTGGCGGTCGCCCTGCCCGCCCGAACGGCGGCCGCCGACCGTGAATTCAGCTCCTCGTTCGAATCGGGCGATCCGGCCCCGGACTGGCTCAACACGGTGGATACGGCGCCCGACGGGACGAAGAGATCCTCTGGGGTCGACGGCGGCTACAGCACCGGCATCCCCGGCAATGTGACCGACCATGTCACCGACGTGCGGGCCAGCGGCGAGAACACCGGCGCCGGCGAGGTCAAGGAGAACCTCGTCGACGGCGAGTCGAGCAGCAAGTGGCTGACCTTCGAGCCGACCGGCTGGGCGGAGTTCGACCTGGACGCGCCGGTCAAGGTGGTCACGTACGCGATCACTTCCGCAAACGACCACGACGAGCGCGACCCCCGGGACTGGACCCTCCAGGGCTCCACCGACGGCAAGGACTGGAAGACCCTCGACACCCGCTCCGGCGAGTCCTTCGGCGAGCGGTTCCAGACAAAGACGTACGACATCCAAGGTCCCGTCGAGTACCAGCACTTCCGGCTCGATGTCACCAAGAACAACGGCGGCGACATCCTCCAGATCGCCGATGTCCAGTTCTCGACGGGCCAGAGCGACGACCCGACGCCCAAGGACATGCTCTCGCTAGTGGACCGGGGGCCGAGCGGCTCGCCGACCGCCAAGTCGGGCGCGGGCTTCACCGGCAAGCGGGCCCTGCGTTACGCCGGCACCCACAAGGGTGACGGCCGTGCGTACTCGTACAACAAGGTCTTCGACGTGAACGTCGCCGTCGGGCGGGACACGGAACTGGCGTACCGGATCTTCCCCTCGATGGCGGACGGCGACCGGGACTACGACGCCACGAACGTGTCCGTGGACCTGGTCTTCACCGACGGCACCTCGCTGAGCGATCTGAACGCCGTGGACCAGCACGGATTCGCGCTGACGCCGCAGGGCCAGGGCGCGTCCAAGGTGCTGTACGTCAACCAGTGGAACAACGTGACCTCGCGGATCGGTTCCGTCGCGGCCGGGAAGACCGTCGACCGGATCCTCCTCGCGTACGACTCGCCGAAGGGCCCCGCGAAGTTCCGCGGCTGGCTGGACGACGTCTCCCTGAGGACGGCCGCCCGGGAGAGGCCCAAGGCGCACCTGGCCGACTACGCGCTCACGACCCGCGGCACCAACTCCAGCGGCGGCTTCTCGCGCGGCAACAACTTCCCGGCGACGGCCGTCCCGCACGGCTTCAACTTCTGGACGCCGGTGACCAACGCGGGCTCGCTGAGCTGGCTGTACGACTACGCCCGCGCCAACAACGCGGACAATCTGCCCACCATCCAGGCGTTCAGCGCGAGTCATGAGCCGAGCCCCTGGATGGGTGACCGGCAGACTTTCCAGGTGATGCCGTCGGCCGCCTCCGGCACCCCGGACACCGGCCGCACGGCCCGCGAGCTGGCCTTCCGGCACGAGAACGAGACCGCGCGGCCGTACTACTACGGCGTGACCTTCGAGAACGGTCTCAAGGCGGAGATGGCGCCGACCGACCACGCCGCCGCCCTGCGCTTCACCTATCCGGGTGACGACGCGAGCGTGCTCTTCGACAACGTCACCGAGCAGGCGGGGCTGACGCTGGACACCTCGGCGGGTGTCGTCACCGGATACTCGGACGTCAAGTCCGGCCTGTCGACCGGCGCCACCCGGCTCTTCGTCTACGGGGTGTTCGACGCGCCCGTGACCGAGGGCGGCTCCAGCGGCGTCAAGGGCTATCTGAAGTTCAAGCCCGGCTCCGACCACACCGTCACCCTGCGCCTGGCCACCTCGCTGATCAGCATCGACCAGGCCAAGGACAACCTGAGCCAGGAGATCCCGGACGGCACGTCGTTCGACGCGGTCAAGAAGGGGGCGCGGAAGCAGTGGGACCGGCTGTTCGGCAAGGTGGAGGTGCAGGGCGCCACGCCGGACCAGCTGACCACGCTGTACTCCAGCATGTACCGGCTGTACCTGTACCCCAACTCCGGCTTCGAGAAGGTGGGTTCCAAGTACCAGTACGCCTCGCCGTTCTCCCCGATGCCGGGTCCGGACACCCCGACCCACACCGGCGCGAAGATCGTCGACGGCAAGGTGTACGTCAACAACGGCTTCTGGGACACCTACCGGACGACCTGGCCGGCCTATTCGTTCCTGACGCCCGGTCAGGCGGGTGAGATGGTCGACGGGTTCGTGCAGCAGTACAAGGACGGCGGCTGGACCTCGCGCTGGTCCTCGCCCGGTTACGCGGACTTGATGACCGGCACCTCGTCGGACGTGGCGTTCGCGGACGCGTACGTCAAGGGCGTCGACTTCGACGCGAAGTCGGCGTACGAGGCGGCGCTGAAGAACGCGACGGTCGTCCCGCCGACCTCCGGCGTGGGCCGCAAGGGCATGACCACCTCCCCCTTCCTCGGCTACACGAGCACCGCCACGGGCGAGGGCCTGTCGTGGGCCATGGAGGGCTACGTCAACGACTACGGCATCGCCGAGATGGGCAAGGCGCTCTACAAGAAGACCGGCGAGAAGCGCTACAAGGAGGAGTCGGACTACTTCCTCAACCGCTCCCAGGACTATGTGAACCTCTTCGACTCCAAGGCCGGCTTCTTCCAGGGCCGGGACGCCAAGGGCGACTGGCGGGTCGACTCCTCGAAGTACGACCCGCGCGTGTGGGGTTACGACTACACCGAGACCGACGGCTGGGGGTACGCGTTCACCGCGCCGCAGGACTCGCGGGGCCTCGCGAACCTCTACGGCGGCCGCAGTGCGCTCGCGGACAAGCTCGACACGTACTTCGCGACCCCCGAGACCGCCTCGCCGGACACCGTGGGCTCCTACGGCGGGGTCATCCACGAGATGACCGAGGCCCGGGACGTACGGATGGGCCAGTACGGGCACTCCAACCAGGTGGCCCACCACGTGAACTACATGTACGACGCGGCCGGACAGCCCTGGAAGGCCCAGAAGAACGTCCGCGAGGTCCTCTCCCGGCTCTACACCGGCAGCGAGATCGGGCAGGGCTACCACGGTGACGAGGACAACGGCGAGCAGTCGGCCTGGTACCTCTTCTCCTCGCTCGGCTTCTACCCGCTGGTGATGGGCAGCGGCGAATACGCCATCGGCTCCCCGCTGTTCACCAAGGCGACGGTCCACCTGGAGAACGGCCACGACCTGGTGATCAGGGCCCCGCGGAACAGCACGAAGAACGTGTACGTGCAGGGCGTGCGGTTCAACGGCAAGCGGTGGAACTCGACTTCGCTCCCCCACTCGCTGATCAACCGGGGCGGAGTGCTGGAGTTCGACATGGGCGCCGAGCCGTCCTCGTGGGGCACGGGCAAGGACGCGGCGCCGGTCTCGGTCACCGAGGACGACAAGGTGCCGTCGCCGCGCGCGGACACGCTCAAGGGAGACGGCGCGCTGTTCGACAACACCTCGGCGACGGACGCCTCCGTCACCTCGGTGGACCTGCCGGTCGGCGCCGCAACCGAGGGAGTTCAGTACACGCTGACGTGCTCGGACCACACCAGGGCCCCGACCGGGTGGACCCTGCAGGGTTCCTCGGACGGGACGACGTGGACGGACCTCGACAAGCGCTCCGGTGAGTCCTTCCCCTGGGACAGACAGACCCGGGCGTTCACGGTCGCGGACCCGGGCTCGTACGCCCACTACCGCCTCGTCCTCGACGGCGAATCGACCCTCGCGGAGGTGGAACTGCTGGCCTGAGCCGGAGGCGAAGGGAAAGGGGCGGGCCCGGAGGAGACTCCGGGCCCGCCCCGCGTTCACGGGTGGATCAGCTCACCGTTCACCCGCTCACCGGTTCACCCGCTCAAGGGTTCACAAGCTCAGGGGCTGAGGATTCAAGGGTTCACCGCGAGGGTGAAGACGTGCAGGTCGGCGTCGTCCGGAAGGGTGACGCTCTTGACGTTCTTGCCGGCCGGTGCCGTGAAGGGCTTGGTGGCGAAGACGTAGGTGGCCACCGGGTCCTTGTCGGCGCCGGCGACGTTGCGGTAGGCGGTCCTGGCGATGGTCTCGTTGCCGTACTGGACGGTGCCGCGCCCGCCGCCGACGGTCCAGTCGGTGAAGGACAGGTCGACGGATTCGGTGCTGCCGTCGGTGTAGGTGACGGTCGCCCTCGTCTCCTGGTTGCCGTTCACGGCGCTGCCGATGAAGGACAACCGGCTTGCCGGGTCTGCCAGTTCGATGCTCTGCGAGGTCGCCGAGGCGTTGTCGGGCCGGCCGGACGGCGACTTCGGCCAGGTGTACGTGAGACCGTCCACCGTGCCCCGGCTGCCCGGGGTGAGGCCCGCGTCGGCGAGGGCCTGACGGGAGTAGCTCCAGCCGCCGCCGTCGTAGTCGGCCTCGGCGTGGTCTCCGGTGTCGTCGGAGACACCGGTGTTGTTGTAGGCCGCGAGGAGGGATCCCGGGGCCGCGACCGTCAGGGCCACCGGCTGCGCGTACGACGTGTCGGCGGAGGTCACCGACACCTTGACGTCGTAGAACCCCTGCTCGGCGTCGTCGGCGGCGGTGAGGGCGATCCGCTGGGCGCCGTCGGTCACGGTGCCCTCGGCGGGCGTCGCCGTCACGCCGGCGGGCACGTCCACGTGGAAGCGGACCTCGGGCCCGGCGCCGCCGGCGAGGGCGAGGGCACGGATGTCGAGCGCGGTGCTGCCGCCGGGCGCGAGCGTCGCCGCGGTCGGGCCCACCCCGATCTGGTACGGCTGCTCGCCCGTGCGGAAGGAGGGCGGCGCGGCCGTCTCGGCGCTGCCCCAGCTCTTGTCGGCCGTGGCGGACAGCGTGTAGTCGAGCGTGCCGCCGTCGCGGACGAACGAGGCCGGGAGCCAGGGCCGTTCGCTGCTACGGCCGTCGACCCGCAGCGACTGGATGTACGGGGCGTCCGCCGCCGCGCCCCGGGCCCGGATCTCGATGTCGGCGCCGCCGGGGCGCTCGATCTCGATCCTCGGGAACAGCGGTGAGGACAGGGTGAGTTCGGCGCGCGAGGGTACCTGGGGGTACATACCGAGCGCGGAGAAGACGTACCAGGACGACATCTCACCGAGGTCGTCGTTGCCGGGGATGCCGCCCGGCTGCGTCGACCACAGCCGGGTCATCGCCGCGCGGACGGTCTCCTGGGCCTTGTAGGGCGCGCCCGCGTAGTCGTACAGGTAGGGCACGTTGACCGACGGCTCGTTGTCCAGCTCGGACTTGTCGCCGCCGCTGCCCGTGAACGCCCAGCTGCCGTCCGCGTTGTGGAAGAACGTGTCGAGGCGGTCGAGGGCCTTGGCGCGCCCGCCCATGGCGGCGAAGAGGCCCGCGGGGTCATGCTGCACCATCCAGGTGTACTGGGCCGCCGTGCCCTCCACGAAGCCGTTGCCGGTCGCCGGGGTGAAGCCGGTGACCCAGCTCCCGTCGGCCTTGCGGTTGGCGATGTATCCGCCGCCGGGGTCGGCCGCGACGTTGAAGTTGTTCTGCCACCACTGGGAGCGCTCGGCGAAGTCGGCGGCGGTCCTCTTCTCCCCCGCCGCCTTGGCCAGTTGGGAGATCGCGAAGTCCGCGCCGGACATCTCCAGGGTCTCGGCGGCGCCGCCCCAGGCGTTGGACACGGACGGCATGTAGTGGTGTTCGAGGTACTTGTCGAGCGAGGGGCGCTGTCCGGCCGAGAGCAGCGGTTTGCCCGCCGGGGACAGGTCCTGCTCGGTCGGTACGGTCGCCGCCTTCACCAGGGAGCCGAGCGCGCCGCGCAGGTCGAAGTCCGTGCCGCCGAAGGCGCGGATGCCCGCGAGGGCGGGCGCCGACGGATCGCCGTTCATGACGTGTGTGCCGCTCGCGCCGTGCAGCCAGCGGTCCCAGGCTCCCCCGTTCTGCCGGGCGAGTTCGAGCAGTGACTGTGCGATGTCGGAGCCGGTGTCCGGGTTGAGCAGGGTCAGCAGCTGGATCTGGGAGCGGTAGACGTCCCAGCCGGAGAAGGTGCCGTACTGCGCTTCGTGGCCCCGGCTCACGGTGTGCACCTTGTCGTCGGGGCCCCGGTATCTGCGGTCGGCGTCACTGATGACGTTCGGGTGCAGGAGGGCGTGGTAGAGCGCGGTGTAGAAGGTGGTGCGGTCGCTGTCGGTGCCGCCGCCGACGCCGATCGCGCCGAGCCGCTCGCGCCAGGCACGGTGGGCGGCGCGCTGGACGGAGGCGAAGGAGCGGGACGGCGGGTTCTCGTCCGCGAGGTTGGCGGCGGCGCCTTCCTGACTGACGTACGAGATACCGACCTTGACGTTCACCGGGTCGGTGCCGGACGCGAACTCCACATAGCCGCCCGCCCCCTTGCCCGCGACGGGACGGCCGCCCTGTCCGAAACCTCCGGTGCCGCCGCTCGCCCCGGTGGCCCCCGGGCTCAGCCGGTCGTCCTGCCAGGTGCCGGTGGTCTTGAAGTCGCGGTCGAAGCGTGCGGTGAAGTACAGGGTGTAGTAGGAACGTTGGCCCTCGGGGTCGAGGTAGCCGCAGAAGTTCCCGGAGGTGACCGAACCGGAGACGGTACGGGTCGCCGGGTCGATCCGCACGGTCGAGTCGGTCGAACCGACCTCGGAGTTGGCGGTGCGGATCAGCAGCGAGGCGGGCTTGTCGGCGGGGAAGGTGAAGCGGCCCGAGCCGGTGCGCGCGGTCGCCGTGAGGTCGGCGGTCACTCCGGAGGCGAGTCCCACCTTGTAGTGGCCGGGCTCGGTTCGCTCGTCCGAGTGCGCGAACCCGGAAGCGTAGACGGCGTCCTTGGTGTCGCTCGCCGGGGAGGAGGTGACCTCACCGGCGTACGGGAAGAACGGGATGTCGCCGCTGCCGCCCGCGCATCCCGTTCCGGACATGTGGGTGAGGCTGAAGCCACGGATGCGCGTGGAGTCGTACTGGTAACCGCCGGGCGCGGCCGTGCGGGTGGCGTCCCCGCGGGTGTTCTCCGGGCTCCAGGAGAGCATGCCGAAGGGCGTGACGGCCCCCGGGAAGACATTGCCGCCGTTCTTGGTGCCGATGAGCGGGTCCACGTACGCGGTGGGGTCCTGGACGAGCTCCGGTGGACCCGACGGGGGTGCGGCGAGCGCCGGAGTGGCGCCGGCGACCGTCAGGGCGACGGCCAGCAGGATGGATGACGGACGGAATCGCATGACGCGGCCCCTCCTCCTTCGGACGGGTCGCGCACCACAGGTCGCACAAGCCGCAGGGACAGTAACGTGCGCCACGGGTACCACGGAAGACCGCCTGCGCCGCCGGAGACGCGCCCGGCACACACTCCAATGGCGCCGCGGGCCACGCGCCGGGCGCACGGGCCTCTACGCACCACGAGGGACGCACCCGGCGCACCCACCGCCTGCGCCACCAGAGACACGCTCGCCGCACATCCCGCCTCCGCCACCAAGGACACGCTCGCCGCACACACCGCCTGCGCCACCAAGGACATGCTCGCCGCGCATCCCGCCTCCGCCACCAGGGACGCACCCGCCGCACATCCCGGTGGCACACCGCGACGGCACACCCCCGACGACGCGGCCCGCACCCGAGCCGATCGTCAACTTGCTTGACATCGTTGTCCGTTGAGGCGATAGAGTCTTGCGTAGACCGTTCGACAACGTTGTCGCGCACGCCGGTCGCCACAAGCCGCACCATCCCGGGCAGGGCCTCCCCCGACCTGTCCGGGCTCGCGGACCGGGCGGGTCCGAACCCACCCACCCGGTCCGCCCCGAGCGTTGCTTGTTCAACCGACCCGGCAGGGCAGAGTCGTTGACGGATCGCCACCCGATCCCGAAACGACGTAGCCGAACGTGGAACTGCCGCCGGGATTCAGTGAGCCGTTCCAGTCGGCGTTGTGCACCATCACGTCCTGACCGCTGTAGGTCGCGTTGCCGTTCCACAGGCTGGCGACCGACTGACCGCCCGGCAGCGACCAGTCGACCATCCAGCCGAGCATCGGGACATCGCCGGTGTTGGTGACCGTCACCTCGGCCTGGTAGCCGCCGGGCCAGCTGTTGGTGGTGCGCCGGGTCGCCGAGCACACGCCGGGCGGGGGCTCGGTCGGGTTGCCGGGATCGTGGATGCCCGTGACCTCGCCGTTGCCGCCGTCGAAGACGACGTCGGAGCAGGAGTAGAAGGTCTCCGCGCTGTCCGAGCGCTGCCACACCATGTAGATGATGTGCCGGCCGGACTTGCCCGCCGGCAGCTTGCCGCTCCAGGAGTAGTTGGCCTCGACCGTGCCCGGGGTGCCGTTGAGCGGTGGGTGGTCGACGGTGAGGAACGGCTGGTCCTCCATGGCGTCCCAGGTGAGCGCCTTGGTCGGGTCGAAGCCGTCCTTGGTGATGTAGACGTAGAACCAACCGGGGTGCGCCGCCCAGGCGTTGTACGCGAAGTCGACGGTCGCGCCCGCGGTGAGATGGGTCAACGGCCAGTCGGAGCGCGGCAGATCGAAGCCCGAGAAGTTGGGGTTGCCGCCGCTGCACAGCGAGCCGTCCGGGACGAAGCCGCGGGTGCGGCCCGCGCCGTCCGAGCGCAGCACCGAGAACCAGTTGTAGAACGGCGTGGTCCCGCTGACCTGTTGGGCCGCCTTGCAGGCGGGGTTCACCGGTTTGATCTCGCCGGTGTCGGTGAGCCCGTCCTGCCGGCACAGGAACGTGCGGCTGCCGGGCTTCATGGGGGTGCCGTGCGCCTCCGCCCGGCCGCCCGTCACGACGATCAGGGCGAGGGCCGGGAGCAAGGCCAGCAGGGCGAGCAGGACGAGGAAGGGGGACGGGTGGCTGCCGACGAGCCGCGATCGCGAGAGCGGCCGTCGACGTCCTGCCGACTGCGGGCTCGCCGAGTGCGGACTCGCCGCATACGGCCTTGCTAAATGCGGTTTTGTTAAGTGCGGCCTTGTTAAGTACATGACAATTCGCTCCTTCGCGGGACCGTGCGGGTCGGGTGAAGTGGGAGCGATCCCGGGAACGGGTTCCGGTCCGTCCCTATGGGAGCGCTCCCACCTCATGCGGAACGTAGCGCGCACAGGAACCCCTGTAAACGTCTCGCGCACGGCCCACGCACATGGGCCGCACCCCTCACACGGCGGGTGCGGCCGTGGCGCGAGTCCGCGTTCCCGGAACCTCGCGGGGGCCCGCGCCCTCTAGCTGTGAAAACGGCGCGCATCCAGGGGAGTTCGGGAGGAGGTGGACCGATGCGGGATTCCGACAGTGGCCGGGGTCGCCGGAGCGGCACCGCGCTCACCGGCCGCGGCGATGGCCTCGGCCGCGCCCTGTCGGCGGCCGCGTTCGCGAACCTGCTGATCGGCGGGGTCGGGATCATTCCCGGCCTGTGCGTGCGGTGGCTGCTGACCCGATTCCCGTCCGTCGACTGCGGCGGCCCCTTCGGCTGCCACCGGGAGACACCCGACAACGCCCTCGGCCTGATCGCCGGCGCCGTGCTGGGCGGCGGCTTCGTCCTCGGCATGGTGCTGGTGGTGGACATCCTGATGCCCTTCCAGGAGGGCCGCCCGGTGGGTCCCTGGCTCGGCATGGCCGCTCTTGTCCCGGCACCTTTCCTGCTCGGGCAGGCGGTTGGCTGGTTCTGAGGACGGGCCCGGTGAGCCGGTCGTCGGCCGCGAGCCCTGTTCGCCCTCACACCTCCGGGGGGGGAAGACGGCGGCTTCCCCGCCGGGCGCGGGGCACGGGTGCCGACGTCTCCGAGAGCAGGACCGGCGACTGTTGCCTCCTGAGGCTCGTGCGGTCGGCGTGCCGGGGCCGTCGATCCGGACCTGCGGCGCGAGGGCTCCCGGCGGACCAGGGCGCCAGGGTGGCCCCCCTGGGGTCCGTCCGGTCGAGGGACGGGAACGTGAGCCGTTCGCCTTCACCTCCGGGGGAAGACGGCGGTTTCCCCCGCGGTCCGGGGCACGGGTGCGCGCTCCGCCGGGTCCGAAGCCGTCGGAGCCGCGACGGGGGCGCGGGCTGCGGCGGCCGGGAGTTCGACGGTGAACTCCGTACGACCCGGGGCGCTCTCGGCGCGGATACGGCCGTGGTGGGCCGTCGTGATCGCCGCGGCGACGGCCAGGCCGAGGCCCGAGCCGCCGTGCCCGGGAGAGACGCGGGAGCGGGAGGCGTCGGCGCGGGTGAAGCGTTCGAAGACGCTGGGCAACAGGGTAGGCGGGATGCCGGGGCCGTCGTCGCGGACCCGGATCGTGCGGGTCGCGCCGGTGGCCTCCACCGTGGCGACGACCGTCGTGCCCGCGGGCGTATGCACGCGGGCGTTGGCCAGCAGGTTCGCCACCATCTGGCGGAGCCTGGCCTCGTCGCCGGCCACCAGGGCCGGGGAGTCCGGGAGCAGGTGCAGTTGCCAGGTGTGGTCCTCCCCCGTGGCCCGCGCCTCCCACACCGCCTCGGTGACCAGCGCCGCCAGGTCCACTTCCGCCGACCCCAACGGCCGCCCCTCGTCGAGCCGGGCGAGCAGCAACATGTCCTCGACAAGACCCGTCATCCGCGCCGACTCGGCTGACACCCGCCGCCAGGCCAGCGCCGGTTCGATCCACTGGGCGCCCCGGTCCATCAGCTCCGCGTAGCCGGCGATGGACGCGAGCGGCGTACGGAGTTCATGGCTCGCGTCGGCGAGGAAGCGGCGCATGCGTTCCTCGCCTCGCCGCAACTCCCCCCGCAACTCCTCCTCACCGCGCAGGCGTTGTGCGACAGAGGCCTCGACGTGGTCGATCAGGCGGTTGAGCGCGGCGCCGACCTGGCCCGCCTCGCTGCCGGGGCCCGCGTCCCGTTCGGGTACCCGGGTCAGGCCGGTCACCTCGCCGTGTCCCAGCGGCGACCGGGAGATCTCGGCGGCCGTGGCGGCGACCCGTCCGAGCGGGCGCAGTTGACGCCGGACGACGACCGCGCAGACGCTGCCCGCGACGGTGAGTCCGGCGGCCGCCACCACACCCTCGACCACGGCCAGACCACGGATCATGTCCCGTACGTCGTCCATCGGGAGGCCGGTGAGCACGGGCCGTCCGCCGCCGAGCGCGGTGACACGGTAGGTGCCGAGCCCGGGGACCGTCCGGGTGTGCAGGGAGCCGTCCGGCTCGATACCGGCGAGGGCGGAGCGCTGGGCGACGCCGAGATCCCGCGGCGCGCCGGAACGGCTCACCACCTCCGCCGCGATGACGGCCCCGCCGTCGTCGAGCCGGGCGGCGATCGTGCCGACGGGCTGTCCCCGGGCGTCGAGGAACCCGAGGTCCGTCCAGACGCCGGGACCAGCGCCCGGACCGACGCCCGGACCGCCAAGGAGGCCGTCCCGGCTGCGCTCGGCTGCGTCGCCGACCCGCCGGTCCAAGTCGCCGAGCAGGTAGGCGCGTTGCGCGAGGACCGTGGTGAACGCCATGGTCGCGCACACCGCGACCAGTGCCAGTCCGATGAGGACGAGGAGGCGTGTGCGCAGGGAACGCGTGCGCAGGGAACGCGTGCGCGGGGACCGCACGCGCAGCCGCTCCCGCAGTCGGCGCGCGGCGGGGAGGGGACTCATCTCCCGCCCGCCGCCGTCACGGCGCCGGACAGCGGTCCGGTGAGCACCGGCTCGTCGTGGACGATCGGCACACGGACACGGGCACGGCCGACAAGGACCCCGGAAGCACCAGACATGGGGCAATCCTGTCCCGGCCCGCTGGGGGAACCCTGTGTTCCACCTGAGCAATGCCGATGTCCTGAAACCGACTTCGGGGGCGACGGCGAAGGCGACGGCGAAGGGCCGCACCCCCGTCCACTGGGATGCGGCCCTCGACTGCCGTGGAGCTGCCTTACAACTGCCTTACCGGACCGCTTAGTTGCGGATCAGGTTGCGCAGCACGTACTGCATGATGCCGCCGTTGCGGTAGTAGTCCGCCTCGCCGGGGGTGTCGATGCGGACGACCGCGTCGAACTCGACGCCGGTGTCGGTGGTGACCTTCACCGTGCGCGGGGTGGTGCCGTTGTTGAGCTCCTCGACGCCGGTGAAGGAGAAGGTCTCCTCGCCGGTCAGACCGAGGGACTCGGCCGTGGCGCCCTCCGGGAACTGGAGCGGCAGGACGCCCATGCCGATGAGGTTCGAGCGGTGGATGCGCTCGTACGACTCGGCGATGACGGCCTTGACGCCGAGGAGTGCGGTGCCCTTGGCGGCCCAGTCGCGGGACGAGCCGGAGCCGTACTCCTTGCCCGCCAGGATGACCAGCGGGATGCCCTGCTCGATGTAGTTGCGCGAGGCGTCGTAGATGAAGGAGACGGGGGCGCCTTCCTTCGTGAAGTCGCGGGTGTAGCCGCCCTCGGTGCCCGGCGCGATCTGGTTGCGCAGGCGGATGTTGGCGAACGTACCGCGGATCATGACCTCGTGGTTGCCGCGGCGCGAGCCGTAGCTGTTGAAGTCACGACGCTCGACACCGTGCTCCGTGAGGTACTTGCCTCCGGGGGTGTCGGCCTTGATCGCACCGGCCGGGGAGATGTGGTCGGTGGTGACCGAGTCGCCGAGCTTGGCGAGGACGCGCGCGCCGGCGATGTCCGAGACCGGGGTGGTCTCCATCGTCATGCCCTCGAAGTAAGGGGGCTTGCGGACGTACGTCGACTGCGGGTCCCACTCGAAGGTGTTGCCCTCGGGGATCGGCAGCGCCTGCCACTGGGCGTCGCCCGCGAAGACGTCCTTGTAGGACTTGTTGAACATGTCCTCGCCGATGGCGTTCGCCACGACGTCGTTGACCTCGGCCTCGGAGGGCCAGAGGTCGGCCAGGTAGACCGGCTTGCCCTCGGTGTCGGTGCCGAGCGCGTCGCGAGTGATGTCCACCTTCATGGAGCCCGCGAGGGCGTAGGCGACGACCAGCGGCGGGGAGGCCAGGTAGTTCATCTTGACGTCGGGGTTGATACGGCCCTCGAAGTTCCGGTTGCCGGAGAGGACCGAGGTGACCGCGAGGTCGTGGTCGTTGACGGCCTTGGAGACCTCGTCCGGCAGCGGGCCGGAGTTGCCGATGCAGGTGGTGCAGCCGTAACCGACCAGGTTGAAGCCGACCTTGTCGAGGTAGGGGGTGAGCCCCGCCTTGTCGAAGTAGTCGGTGACGACCTTGGAGCCCGGGGCGAGGGTGGTCTTGACCCACGGCTTGCGGGTCAGGCCCTTCTCCACGGCCTTCTTCGCGACGAGCGCGGCGGCGACCATGACGTACGGGTTCGAGGTGTTGGTGCAGGAGGTGATGGCCGCGACCGTCACCGCGCCGTGGTCGATCTCGTAGGTCGAGCCGTCGGGGGCCGTGACCGGGACCGGGTTGGACGGGACGCCGTTGGCGGAGGCCGGGGAGTCGGAGGCCGGGAAGGACTCCTTGCCCGCCTCGTCGTCGTCGGCGACGTAGTTGCGCACGTCGCTCTTGAACTGCTCGGCGGCGTTCGCGAGGACGATGCGGTCCTGCGGGCGCTTCGGGCCGGCGATCGAGGGGACGACCGTGGAGAGGTCGAGCTCCAGCTTCTCGGAGAAGTCGGGCTCGGCGGCCGGGTCGAGCCAGAGGCCCTGCTCCTTGGCGTACGCCTCGACGAGCGCGAGCTGCTGCTGGGAGCGGCCGGTGAGCTTGAGGTACTTGATGGTCTCGCCGTCGATCGGGAAGATCGCGGCGGTGGAGCCGAACTCCGGCGACATGTTGCCGATGGTGGCGCGGTTGGCCAGCGACGTGGCGGCCACGCCCTCGCCGTAGAACTCGACGAACTTGCCGACGACACCGTGCTTGCGCAGCATCTCGGTGATGGTCAGCACGAGGTCGGTGGCGGTCGTGCCGGGGGTCAGCTCACCGGTCAGCTTGAAGCCGACGACGCGCGGGATGAGCATGGAGACCGGCTGGCCGAGCATCGCGGCCTCGGCCTCGATGCCGCCGACGCCCCAGCCGAGGACGCCCAGGCCGTTGACCATCGTGGTGTGCGAGTCGGTGCCGACGAGGGTGTCGGGGTACGCCTGGCCGTTGCGAACCATGACCGTGCGCGCCAGGTGCTCGATGTTCACCTGGTGGACGATGCCGGTGCCCGGCGGGACGACCTTGAAGTCGTCGAACGCGGTCTGGCCCCAGCGCAGGAACTGGTAGCGCTCCTTGTTGCGGCCGTACTCCAGCTCGACGTTCTGGCCGAAGGCCTCCTTCGTGCCGAACTTGTCGGCGATGACGGAGTGGTCGATGACCAGTTCGGCCGGGGAGAGCGGGTTGACCTTGGCCGGGTCGCCGCCGAGCTCCTTGACGGCCTCGCGCATGGTGGCGAGGTCGACGACACAGGGCACGCCGGTGAAGTCCTGCATGATCACGCGGGCGGGCGTGAACTGGATCTCCTGGCTCGGCTGCGCCTGGGAGTCCCAGTTGCCGATGGACCGGATGTGGTCGGCGGTGATGTTCGCGCCGTCCTCGGTGCGGAGCAGGTTCTCCAGCAGCACCTTCAGGCTGTACGGAAGGCGAGCCGAGCCTTCCACCTTGTCCAGCCGGAAGATCTCGTACGACTCGTCGCCCACCTGCAGCGTGCTGCGGGCGTCGAAGCTGTTCGCCGACACGACAGTCTCCTTCATTGATGTGCGCGTTCCCACCGCATCCTGCCGCCACGGCGTCATGGCCGATCCGCTAAGGCAAGGCTAAGTTAGGTAACCCTTACCGCCGGATGGACGACGCAGTGCGGCTGCGGTACACCTCGGCAGATATCTCGATGTCGAGATAACTCTAGTACATGGGGGCGGGCAGGTCATGTCCGGGCGCCCGCATGTCCGGGCCGGTGTCGCTTGTCCGATCGGAGCCACTTGCCCCATCGGTGTCAGTTGTCCGATCGGGGCTCAGGGGCCTGGGGCGAGAGCGGGAGACGGGTGACGATGCGGGCGCCGTGCGGGTGGGGCTCGGCGGTGAGGGTGCCGTGGTGGTGGCCCGCGATGTCACGGGCGATGGCCAGGCCGAGGCCCGCACCGCCGAGGTCACGGCTGCGGGCGTCGTCCAGGCGCGTGAAGCGCTCGAAGACGCGGTCGCGGTCGGCATCCGGAATCCCGGGTCCGTCGTCGCTCACCTCCAGCACGGCCGTGTGACCGGCCCGGTCGGCGTGCAGAGCCAGCTCGATGTGCTGGTCGGCATGGCGTTGGGCGTTGTCGAGCAGGTTGGTGAGGAGTCTGGTGAGTCGGCTGCGGTTGCCCTCGATGGTGATGCCGGGTTGCAGCCTGGCGTCGATCCGGATCCGGTCGCCGTGGCGTGCGGTGAGGGTCGTACGGCAGAGGTCCGCCAGGTCCAGCGGACCGCTCTCCACCGGCTCGGCCGCGTCCAGCCGGGCCAGGAACAGCAGGTCGGCCGCCAGGTCCTGGAGGCGAATGGTGTCCTCCAGTACCTCGCTGACCAGATCGGGCCACAGCTCCGGGTCCGGGTGGGCGAGGGCGACCTCCAGCTGGGTCCGCAGGACGGTGATGGGGCTGCGCAGTTCGTGCGAGGCGTCGGCGATGAACCGGCGCTGGCGGACGACCGCGTCCTCCAGGCGGTCGAGGGTGACGTTCATGGTGCGGGCGAGACGGGCGACTTCGTCCCGGGAGTCCGGGACCGGGACTCGGCGGTGCAGAGCGTGTCCGGTGATCTCGGCGACCTCGGACCGGATGGCTTCCACCGGACGCAGCGCCCGGCCGGTCACCCACCAGGTGACCAGGGCGACGGTGGCCAGCAGCAGCGGGGCGCCGATGCCCAGCGCGACGGAGGTGATCTCGTCCGCCTTGTCCGCGTCCCGCAGTGAGGTGCCCGCGTACACGGTGACCGTGCTGCTGGGGGTGATGGCGGTGACGGCGACGATCCGCTGGCGGTGTTCGTCGTGGAACGGCTCGCCGGACCAGGTGGCGCGCAACGGGCCCTCGTCCGGGCGGATATGGCCGATGGCCGGACGGCCGGTGAGGTTCTGGCTGGCGGCCACCACGCGGCCGTCGGCGTCCACGACCTGGATGAAGTCGGCACCCGGGGCGACGGGCAGCAGGTCCGGGAGCCTGCCCTGGGCGGCCAGTCGCCCCACCTTGTCCGCCTGCTGGGTGGCGGCCTCCTTGACGCTGCGCTGGAGGTTGGCGTGCAGGGTGCCCAGGAGCGCGAAGGAGGCCCCGGTCAGGGCGAGGGCGACGACCGCGGTGGCCCCCAGCGTCGCCCGGGCTCGCACCGATCCCGGCCACAGGCGTCGCGCGAGCCTCACCACGTTGGAGCGCAGGCGCCGGGTCAAGGCCGGGCTCTCGTCGGGACGGGGGAGGAATCGCCTAACCACCGTTGACCGCCAGCCGGTATCCGGCGCCTCGGACGGTCTCCAGGGCGGACCGGCCGAACGGGGCATCGATCTTGCGGCGGACGGCGCTGACGTGGACCTCGACGAGATTGAGGTCCGCCTCGAAGGCGGAGTCCCAGACGTGTTGGAGGATCTCGCGCTTCGTCACCACCTCGCCCGCGCGCCGGGCGAGGTACTCCAGGATGGCGAACTCCCGCGTGGTGAGCCGTATCTCGTCGCCGTCGCGGCTGCACGTGCGACGGGCCGGGTCGATCACCAGGTCACCGAGCTCCAGGGTCGGAGGGAGCCGACGGCCGGTGCGACGGTGGAGTGCGCGGAGCCGGGCGACCAGGACGACATAGGAGAACGGCTTGGACAGGAAGTCGTCGGCACCGGTGTCCAGCGCCTCGGCCTCGTCGTACTCGCCGTCCTTGGCGGTGAGCATCAGGATCGGCGTCTCGCTCCCGACCGCGCGCAGCCTGGCGCACACCCGGTAGCCGTTGAGGCCGGGCAGCATGATGTCGAGCACGATCACGTCATAGCTCTGCTCCAGGGCGAGCCACAGCCCCTGGTTCCCGTCGTGGGCCACATCGACGGTGAATCCCTCGGCCGTGAGGCCTCGCTGCAGGGCGGCGGCCAGCCGCCTCTCGTCCTCGACCACCAGTACACGCACGGAGTACAGCCTCGCATGCCGCCCGGACAGCG
This sequence comes from Streptomyces sp. NPDC026500, assembly GCF_055567635.1. Taxonomy (NCBI): domain Bacteria; kingdom Bacillati; phylum Actinomycetota; class Actinomycetes; order Kitasatosporales; family Streptomycetaceae; genus Streptomyces; species Streptomyces sp. NPDC026500. The sequence continues at coordinate 157,264 of NZ_JBVHQB010000006.1, forward strand.
GCTGAAGACGTCTTCAGCTGCCTTCAGCCTGGCTTCAGCAACGGTGCTACAAGCTGACCGCAGGAGCCGGCAACGGGCCGGCCGAGGCGTTCAGGAGCCCGAGCATGTCCCAGCCCGTCCCATCGGAGCAGTCCGAGTCCACGCCCACCGAGCCGCCCCGGAGGCGCTTCCCGCGCCTGCCGCAGCTGGGGCGGAGCCGCTGGCTGGCACTCGGCGTCGGGGTCGTCCTGCTGGGCGGAGCCGTGGTCGGCGCCGCCGTGGTCGCCCACCATGACCGCGTCGAACAGGGCGCCCGCATGCGCATTGAGGCAGTGCCCGGCTGGAAGGGCGGCGAGCTTCGCGCTCGCGGAGAGGTCCGAGGCGAGGGCGGCTTCAAGAACGACGAGTCCAGGACGCGTCGGAGCGCCGAGGGCGGCCAGGACGGCGAGAACGGTCGAAGCGGTCTCGCGCCCGCGCCGGTGCCGACGGTGTCGGCCGCCAAGGCGATCGAGGCGGCCGGCAAGGCGGTCCCCGGTGGCAAGCCGGACGCGCTGCGCGTGGTGGTGCAGCAGGGTGGTGGAAGCGGCTGGGAGGTCGAGGTGCTGGGCACCGACGGCGTCCGACACCTGGTGACCCTCGACGGTGCGACCGGCGCGGTGACCGGCAACACCGTCGCGCCCGACGCCCGGATCGCCGGACGCTGAAGAGCGCGGCTCTTCTGAAGGGCTGACGCGGCCTGCGGCTTCGGCGGTTCGACCGTCCGCGGTGCGACATACGGATACAAGACCACCCGGACAGTTCGATTCCCGTCATCCGCTCCAGAGAAAAACCCCAGGTCAGCAGCCTGGGGTTTGTTCGTTGTCCAGTCTGACGCCATGGGTCCGCACTGCTCTTCGCGAGAACGAAGGCTCGGGCGGGCGCCGCACAGGAGAGGCGGCGGCGGTCGGCGCGGCGACCGTCGGCGACCCGGCCCGAAGGCGCCCGACGCTGATCGTGCACCCGCCGGTGACGGTCAGTCATCCGGAAGGCCGAGCCCCTCCGGGGTCCCCGCCCCGGGCCCCGGGGACGGAATCGGACGCCACCCCGGAGAGCCAACTCGTCTCCTCAGGGCGAGAGTTGACGCCCCGAAGTGGAGGACAGGCACATCGGAGCCGTTTCGGGGTACCCGGTGTCCGCCGGGAACGTCCCGGCGCGACCGACCCGCAGGGAGCACCCATGCCGCTCACCTTCCGCAAGAGCTTCCGCGTCCTTCCGGGGCTGCGGCTCAACATCAACCGCAAGTCGTGGTCCATCACCTCGGGTGGAAAGAACGGGCCGAAGCGCACGCACAGCAGCACCGGACGCAGGACGACGTCGATGGACCTGCCGGGGCCGTTCGGATGGCGCAAGACGACCCGCAAGGCAAAGTGACCCAATAGCGACATAGGGCACCAGTATCGACGAACCGTCACGGAAGCGCCCCTTCACGGCACTCATCGGCGGCGACACGGGCTCGCGGCGCTGCCCGGCACGCCGCGGGCGTCGCCGCCGTGCCGGTGCGGACACCCGAACTCCCCCTCGAACGGCACCTGGTGGGGCCGGCCACCCGGAAGGCCGCGCTCCATTTTTCTTTATCTCACATCCGATATACGGTCGCGCCATGGCAGACGACTACCTCGTACGTATCGGCAAGCTCATCCGTGACGCCCGGCAACACCGGGGCTGGACACAGTCGCAGCTTGCCGAGGCGCTCGGCACCAGTCAGAGCGCCGTCAATCGCATCGAGCGCGGCAATCAAAACATCAGCCTTGAGATGATCGCCCGAATCGGTGAGGCGCTGGACAGCGAGATCGTCTCGCTCGGCTATGCGGGTCCGATGCATCTGCGCGTCGTCGGCGGGCGTCGTCTGTCCGGCTCGATCGACGTCAAGACCAGCAAGAACGCCTGTGTCGCGCTGCTGTGCGCGACGCTCCTGAACAAGGGGCGCACGGTGCTGCGCCGGGTGGCCCGGATCGAAGAGGTGTACCGCCTGCTGGAGGTCCTCGGCTCGATCGGTGTCCGCACCCGGTGGATCAACGGCGGGATCGACCTGGAGATCGTGCCGCCGAGCGAACTGGACATGGACGCGATCGACGCCGAGGCCGCCATTCGTACGCGGTCCATCATCATGTTCCTCGGCCCGCTGCTGCACCGCCTGGACGCCTTCAAGCTGCCGTACGCGGGCGGTTGCGACCTGGGCACCCGGACCATCGAGCCGCACATGATCGCGCTGCGCCGGTTCGGCCTCGACATCGCCGCGACCGAGGGGCTCTACCACGCCCGGGTCGACCGGTCCGTCACACCCGGACGGCCGATCGTGCTGACCGAGCGCGGGGACACGGTCACCGAGAACGCGCTGCTGGCCGCCGCCCGCCACGACGGCGCCACGGTCATCCGCAACGCGTCCTCCAACTACATGGTCCAGGACCTGTGCTTCTTCCTGGAGGCCCTGGGCGTACGGGTGGAGGGCATCGGCACGACGACGCTCACCGTGCACGGTGTGCCGAACATCGACGTCGATGTGGACTACTCGCCCTCCGAGGACCCGGTCGAGGCGATGAGCCTGCTCGCCGCCGCCGTGGTCACCGAGTCCGAGCTGACGGTGTGCCGGGTGCCGATCGAGTTCCTGGAGATCGAGCTCGCGGTTCTGGAGGAGATGGGCCTCGACCACGACCGTACGCCCGAGTACTTCGCGGACAACGGCCGTACGCGGCTGATCGACCTGACCGTACGGCCCTCCAAGCTGGAGGCGCCGATCGACAAGATCCACCCGATGCCGTTCCCCGGCCTCAACATCGACAACGTCCCGTTCTTCGCGGCCATCGCGGCCTCCGCGCAGGGCAAGACGCTGATCCACGACTGGGTCTACGACAACCGGGCGATCTACCTGACGGACCTCAACCGCCTCGGTGGCCGGCTCCAGCTCCTCGACCCGCACCGGGTGCTCGTCGAGGGCCCGACCCGCTGGCGCGCCGCCGAGATGATGTGCCCGCCCGCGCTGCGGCCCGCCGTGGTCGTCCTGCTCGCGATGATGGCGGCCGACGGCACCTCGGTGCTGCGGAACGTGTACGTCATCAACCGCGGCTACGAGGACCTGGCCGAGCGGCTGAACTCGATCGGCGCGCAGATCGAGATCTTCCGGGACATCTGAATCGCGGATGCCGCCGTACCCGCTCTCGCTTTGAGCGAGGCGTTCGTAAACCCGTTCATGGCACTGCACGTCCGCCTCGGCCCGGCGGTCCTGGCGCGACCCCACGGGCCGGCGGCGGCAAAGAACGCCGTCGGGTGTGGGGCCCGCCCATTCGATGGGCGGGCCCCACACCCGCGATGCGCTTCGATCAGTCGCCGTTGAACACGAGGTACCGGTGCGGACGCTCCGAAACCACATCCAGCAGATTCGCCAGCTCCGCCAACGCCACCGTCTCGTCGGCGCCGCACAGTTCACGAAGCTGGACCAGTTCTCCGCGTATATGCGATACCTGGTTTCTGTTGAACACTGTGTCGTCGTACTTGTCCACGCAACCGAGCATCACCAGGTCTCTTTTTCGCGCAGTTTCACACATCGCGCCGATCGCGGGATGCAATGACGTCGCCAGGACCTCGCCCGTATAGGTGCGCACCAGAATACTGAGTGACATTGCTTCACCTTTTCATTGACCTTGGCCGACCCTGTACGCCCTACCGCGGCACGCCGGGGTGCATGGTGACCACATTTCCCCACTTGTCCGTGAAGCCTTACTCAACCTCAGGGAAGCAGAAGGAACGGGACACGTCATCGCGCCGGCACGAGAGGGGCCGCCGACCCGCATCGTCGGCGGCCCTTCCGCGTGCCCGTTCAGCTTCGTACGAGCGTGATGTCCTGGTCCCGGACCGCGTGGAACGTGGGGAGCGGGAGGGCGCCGGTGCTCAGCTCCATGACAGTGGCCTGGACGTGGGCCGCACCCGGCTTGAGGGTGCCGGGGGCGCGCTTCTCCGAGTTGGTCCAGCGGTGCTCCGCGCCGTCGCAGAGAGCCGTGGAGCCACCGATGCCGTGGCTGACCCTGAGGTCGCCCTGGGCCACCGAGGAGGACACGAAGACGGGCCCGGCGGCGCCCGTGCAGCGGTAGGTGCCGGAGAGGGTGATGGTTCCGTCTGCGGCGACCGTGCCGGTCGGGTCGACGGCCACCTCGTCGGACGGGGCGGACACGGCGACGGCGGACGGGGTGAGAAGCAGGAGCAGCGCGGCACCGGCGGCCGTGCCGACAGCCTGGCGAAATGACATGGAGTACCTCCTGGAGCGGGGGCCTGGAAAGGGCGCTCAACAGGTACCGGTCCGCGACCCCGAGGGCGGTGATCATCACCCCTTTGGTGGCGAGTTGGCACCGTCCGTCTTGGGGACGTCCGAGAGTTGTCCTCGTGTTGTCACGCTTCACGACCGGCTGTTCCGATCAGTTCGCCACGCGCGCATGGTCTATTCATGCGAGGGCGACGACAACGCCGCCGACACTCTTCGCATCCCACGTGGAGGTGCACCATGTGTTCACACCAGTCTTCGTGCCCGTCCGCGGACGTCACCGCCCCGCACATCGTTTCGGCCCACCCCGAGCAGGGCTGGAACCTCCTGTGCAACGGCGCGATCGTCTTCGACGACAGCGGCGAACTGCTCCCCGACGGCAGTGTGATCGCTCCGCACCGGGTGTTCGCCGACCAGTTGGCCGTCGCGGCCTGATCTCCGCTTCCCCCGCGTGCCCTACGCCAGCACGGCGAAGCCGTCGAGTTCGACCAGCGCCTGTTCGTCCCACAGGCGCGTGGCGCCGATGACGGCCATCGCGGGGTAGTCGCGGCCCGCCAACCGGCGCCAGATGCGGCCCAGTTCGGGAGCGTGGATCCGGTAGTCGGCGACGTCCGTGGCGTAGACAGTGACCCGGGCGAGGTCGGCGGGACCGCCGCCCGCCGCACGCAGCGCGGTCAGCAGATTGGTCAGCGCCCGCTCGAACTGCAGGGGCAGGGTCTCCCCCACCACCTTCCCGTCCACGTCGAGCGCGGTCTGTCCGGCCAGGAAGACGACACGGGAGCCGGTGGCGACGACGGCGTGGGAGAACCCGGCCGCCGGGGAGAGCTCCGGCGGGTTGACGCGCTCGGCGGTCATGCGGACCCCGTTTCCCGTGTCTGTTCGGCAGTCATGCCGACCCCGTTTCCCGTGTCTGTTCAGCAGTCATGCGGACCCCGTTTCCCGTGCCTGCTCGGCCGCTTCCGGGCTCTGTGCGGCCGCCCGGTACAACTCTTTGGCGATGACCGTCCGTTGGACCTCGCTGGCCCCTTCGTAGATACGCGGCGCGCGCACCTCGCGGTAGAGGTGTTCGAGGAGGTGACCCCGGCGCAGGGCACGGGCGCCGTGCAGCTGGACGGCCGCGTCGACGACGTACTGGGCCGTCTCCGTCGCGAGCAGCTTCGCCATCGCCGCCCGCCGGGGAACGTCCGCTGCCCCCTCGTCGTAGGCCGCCGCGGCCGCGTACACCATCAGGCGGGCCGCCTCGGTGCGCAGCGCCATCTCGGCGACCCGGTGGGCCACGGTCTGCAGCTCCTTCAGCGGGCCGCCGAACGCCTCGCGTCGCGTCGTGTGCGCGAGGGTCGCGTCCAGCGCAGCCTGCGCCATGCCGACGGCGAAGGCGCCCACGCTCGGCCGGAAGAGGTTGAGGGTGTTCATGGCGACCCGGAACCCGTGGTCGGGTTCGCCGAGGACGTCGTCCGCCGTGACGGGTACGGCGTCGAAGGCGAGGGCTCCGATGGGGTGCGGGGAGAGCATGTCGAGCGGGGTGCCGGTGAGGCCGGGGCGGTCGGCGGGGACCAGGAAGGCGGTGACGCCGCGGGCTCCGGCGTCGGGCGAGGTCCGTGCGAAGACGGTGTAGAAGTCGGCCTCGGGGGCGTTGGAGATCCAGCACTTCTCCCCGGTGAGCCGCCAGCCGCCGGTGCCGTCCTCGTCCGCCCGCAGCGCCAGCGCGGCGGCGTCCGAGCCCGCGCCGGGCTCGCTCAGCGCGAAGGCCGCCACGGCACCGCCGTCCGCGACCCGGGGCAGCCAGTGCTCGCGCTGGGCCGCGGTGCCGTACGCGTGGACCGGATGCGCGCCGAGCCCCTGAAGGGCCAGTGCCGTCTCGGCCTCGGTGCACACCTGGGCCAGGGACTCGCGCATCAGGCAGAGGTCGAGGGCGCCTGAGGTGAACAGGCGGGAGAGCAGCCCGAGTCGGCCGAGTTCGGCGACGAGCGGTCGGTTGACGTGGCCCGGCTCGCCCTTGTCGGCCAGTGGGCGCAGGTGTTCCGCGGCCAGGGCGCGCAGCTCGGCACACCAGGCGGTCTGCCCCGGATCAAGCGAGAATGCGGTCATTGCCCGTCCCCTCTCCCCGTCGGACGCCACCCACGTTATCGCGAACCGTTGACTGTCGTCACCAACACGATACGCTCCTTGTGCGAGCCCACCACGACGCCCACCAAGGCAAGGGGGCGAACCCTCCATGGACCCTGTGGATCCCGCAGATCGAGCGGATCCCGCGGACACCTTGGGGCCGGCACTCTCGGCCCACGTCGACACCTTCGCGCGCGACCATCTCCCGCCCCCCGAGCAGTGGCCCGAACTCCGCTTCGACCTGCCCGGACTCCGCTACCCCGTTCGGCTCAACTGCGCCGCCGAACTCCTCGCGGACACCGACCCCGAACGCCCGGCGTTCCGTACGCCGTCCGGCGCCCCGTGGACGTACGGACAGCTGCGCACCCGTGTCGACCGGATCGCCCATGTGCTGAGCGGCGAGCTGGGCGTCGTCCCGGGCAACCGGGTGCTGCTGCGCGGTCCGACCACACCGTGGCTGGCGGCCTGCTGGCTGGCGGTGCTGAAGGCGGGCGCGGTCGCCGTCACGGTGCTCGCCCAGCAACGGCCGCACGAACTGAGCACCATGTGCGGGATCGCGCGGGTGACGCACGCCCTGTGCGACATCCGCTCGGTCGACGACCTGGTCAAGGCCGAGATCCCCGGACTGCGGGTCACGACGTACGGCGGTGACGCGCCCGACGATCTGCTGCTGCGGATCACCGGCGCCCCGGACGAGCCCTTCGACGCGGTGGACACGGCCGCCGACGACGTGGCGCTGATCGCGTTCACCTCGGGCACCACCGGACGGCCCAAGGGCTGTATGCACTTCCACCGCGATGTGTTGGCGATAGCGGACACCTTCTCGAAGCATGTGTTGCAGCCGCACGAGGACGATGTCTTCGCCGGCAGTCCTCCCCTGGGCTTCACCTTCGGGCTCGGTGGTCTCGTCGTCTTCCCCCTGCGCGCCGGCGCCTGCTCCCTGCTGCTCGAACAGGCGGGCCCCAAGCAGTTGCTGCCCGCGATCGCCGAGCACCGGGTCTCCGTACTGTTCACCGCGCCGACCGCCTACCGGGCGATGCTGGCCGAACTGGCTGAACGGGCGGAGCAGACGGAGCCGGCCGAGCACGACATCGGGTCCCTGCGGCGCTGTGTGTCCGCGGGCGAGAACCTGCCCGCGGCGACCTGGCGGGACTGGCACGGGCGCACCGGTCTCGGCATCATCAACGGCATCGGCGCCACCGAGCTGCTGCACATCTTCATCTCCGCCGCCGACGGTCAGATCCGCCCCGGCACGACGGGCCTGCCGGTGCCGGGGTGGCACGCGCGCGTAGTCGACGAAGACGGGGCGCCGGTGGCGGACGGCGAACCCGGTCTGCTCGCCGTGAGCGGCCCGGTCGGCTGCCGGTATCTCGCCGACCCCCGGCAGCGGGAGTACGTACGCGGTGGCTGGAACATCACCGGCGACACCTACGTCCGCGATCCCGACGGCTACTTCCGCTATGTGGCCCGTGCCGACGACATGATCATCTCGGCGGGGTACAACATCGCGGGCCCCGAGGTCGAGGACGCCCTGATGCGGCACCCGGACGTTCTCGAGACGGCGGTCGTCGGGCGGCCCGATGAAGCACGCGGGCAGATCGTGGTGGCCTACACCGTGCTCAAGGAGGGCGCGCGCCGGGACGCCGAGGCGCTGCGCGCCTTCCTCAAGGCCGAGCTGGCGCCGTACAAATGCCCCCGCGAGATCGTCTTCCTGGACGCGCTGCCACGCACCGCCACGGGGAAACTCCAGCGGTTCCGGCTGCGCGAGGAGACGGATGCTGACACACTGTCACCTCCCGCACCCGAGGGTGACTTGCCCGCGGGCGGCGATCCCAAGTGATCTTCGCGCACTAGAGTGATCAACGTGTCAGAGCAACACGCCCCCCGGTCCCTCATCGTCACCTTCTACGGCGCGTACGGCCGGTTCACGCCCGGCCCGGTGCCGGTGGCCGAGCTGATCCGGCTCCTCGCCGCGGTCGGCGTCGACGCGCCCTCGGTACGGTCGTCGGTGTCCCGGCTCAAGCGCCGCGGGCTGCTGGAGCCGGCGCGCACCGCGGCGGGCGCGGCCGGGTACGCGCTGTCGCCGGACGCGCGGCAGTTGCTCGACGACGGCGACCGCAGGGTGTACGCGTCGACGCCCCCCGAGGACGGCGGCTGGGTGCTCGCCGTCTTCTCCGTGCCCGAGTCGGAGCGGCAGAAGAGGCACGTCCTGCGCTCGCGGCTCGCCGGACTCGGCTTCGGCACGGCCGCCCCCGGGGTGTGGCTCGCCCCGGCGCGGCTGTACGAGGAGACCCGGCACACCTTGGAGCGTCTGCGGCTCGATCCGTATGTGGAGCTGTTCCGCGGCGAGCATCTGGGGTTCGCCGCGACGGCCGACGCGGTGGCGCGCTGGTGGGACCTGGCGGCGATCGCCAAGGAGCACGAGGCGTTCCTCGGGCGGCACGCGCGCGTGCTGCACGCCTGGGAGGGGCGCGCGGACACCCCGCCCGAAGAGGCCTACCGCGACTATCTGCTCGCCCTCGACTCCTGGCGCCATCTCCCGTACACCGACCCGGGGCTGCCCGCCGCGCTGCTCCCCGAGGAATGGCCCGGCGCCCGCTCGGCCACCGTCTTCCGGGCACTGCACGAGCGACTGCGGGACGCGGGGGCGGAGTTCGCCGGGGTGCCCCCGTGGTCCGGGCGCGCCGACGGCGTGTGACCTCCGCCGCGGGATGTCCCGCGCCGACGGCGTGATCACCGCGGGGCCGGACGTGCCCGCGCTCACGCGGGACGTCCGGGAGGGCCGTACGCACCTCTCCCCGCCCGACAGGCTTGCCCTCAAGTGCCCAACGTGAGGCGGGGCTTGGGGGCGTCCGTACGGCCGGTCCGTGGAGGACGGCTGCCCGCGCGGTAGGGCATCGGCCAGCCGGCGCCCGGTCCCTCGTAGCCCTGTTCGGCCGCCGCGTGCAGCGTCCAGTTGGGGTCGTAGAGGTGCGGCCTGGCGAGTGCGCACAGGTCGGTCCGCCCGGCCAGGATCAGCGAGTTGACGTCGTCCCAGGAGGAGATCGCGCCGACGGCGATCACCGGGAGGCCGGTCTCGTGGCGGATCCGGTCGGCGTACGGCGTCTGGTAGGAGCGGCCGTACTCGGGGCGCTCGTCCGCGACCACCTGGCCGGTGGACACGTCGACCGCGTCGGCGCCGTGCGCGGCGAAGGCCCGGGCGATCGCCACCGCGTCGTCCCCGGTGGTGCCGCCCTCCGCCCAGTCGGTGGCGGATATACGCACGGTCATCGGCCGTTCCGGCGGCCACACCGCCCGTACCGCGTCGAACACCTCGAGCGGGAAGCGCAGCCGCTTGTCGAGTGATCCGCCGTACGCGTCGGTGCGCAGGTTGGTCAGCGGCGAGAGGAACCCGGAGAGCAAGTAGCCGTGGGCGCAGTGCAGTTCGAGGAGGTCGAAGCCGCTGCGGGCGGCGCGGCAGGCGGCCGCGGTGAACTGCTCGCGCAGATCGGTGAGCTGGGCGCGGGACAGCTCGCGGGGGGTCTGGCTGTCCGGCTTGTACGGGAGAGGGGAGGCGGCCACGAGCGGCCAGTTGCCGTCCGGCAGGGGTTCGTCGATGCCCTCCCACATCAGCCGTGTCGAGCCCTTGCGGCCGGCATGGCCGAGCTGGAGGCCGATCGCGGTGCCCGGTGCCTGTTGGTGCGTGAAATCGACGATCCGCCGCCAGGACTCGGCCTGCCGGGCGGTGTAGATGCCCGCGCAGCCGGGCGTGATGCGGCCCTCCGCGCTGACGCACACCATCTCGGTCATCACGAGGCCGGCGCCACCGAGAGCCCGCGCGCCCAGGTGGACGAGATGGAAGTCGCCGGGGACGCCGTCCACGGCCGAGTACATGTCCATCGGTGAGACGACGACACGGTTGCGCAGGGTCAGGCCGCGCATCCGGAACGGGGTGAACATCGGCGGGGTGCCGGGCGGGCAGCGGAACTCCCGCTCGACCGCGGCCACGAAGTGCGGATCACGCAGCCGCAGGTTGTCGTGGGTGACACGGCGGCTGCGGGTCAGGAGGTTGAACGCGAACTGCCGGGTGGGCTGGCCGAGATGGCGGTCGATGTCCTCGAACCATTCGAGGCTGGCGCGGGCGGCCCGCTGGGTGGAGGCCACGACGGGGCGCCGCTCCTCCTCGTACGCCGCCAACGCCGCCTCCAGGGAGGGCCGTTCCTCCAGACAGGCGGCCAGCGCGAGCGCGTCCTCGACGGCGAGCTTGGTGCCGGAGCCGATGGAGAAGTGGGCGGTGTGGGCCGCGTCGCCGAGCAGGACCAGATTGCCGTGCGACCAGCGGTCGTTGACGATCGTCCGGAAGGTCGTCCACGTCGACTTGTTGGCACGCAGCGGGCGTCCGCCGAGCGCGTCCGCGAAGATCTTGCCGCACCGCTCGACGGACTCCTCCTCGTCGAGGTCCGCGAACCCCGAGGCCCGCCAGACCTCTTCGCGCATCTCGACGATGACGGTGGAGGCGCCGCCGAATTGCTGCTGTGGCTCGGAGGGCCTCGTCGAGGGGTGGTGGTCGGGCGACGGGCGGGAATACGGGTAGCCGTGCAGCTGCATCACGCCGTGTTCGGTCTCGGCGATCTCGAAGCGGAAGGCGTCGAAGGCGAAGTCGGCGGCGAGCCAGATGTAGCGGCAGCGGTGCTCCTCGACGGACGGCCGGAACACCTCCGCGTAGGCCGCGCGCGTGAGGCTGTGCACTCCGTCGGCGGCGACGACGAGGTCGTAGGCCGTCATCAGTTCGTCCACGGGCGGGGCCTCGGCCGTGAAGCGCAGCTCGACGCCCAGCGAGCGGCAGCGTTCGTGCAGGATCTCCAGGAGCCGGCGCCGGCCGAGCGCGGCGAAGCCGTGGCCGCCGGAGGTGTGGCGCACTCCGCGGTGCACGATGTCGATGTCGTCCCAGCGGACGAACTCGGCCTGGAGCGCCGCGTACACGACCGGGTCGGCGTGCTCGATGCCACCGAGGGTCTCGTCGGACAGGACGACGCCGAAACCGAAGGTGTCGTCGGGCGCGTTGCGTTCCCAGACGGTGATCTCGCGGGCCGGGTCCAGTCGTTTGAGGAGAGCCGCGGCATAGAGTCCGCCGGGTCCGCCGCCGATCACCGCGACGCGCATCGCACCGCTGTCCCCACGCATCCCGGGTTCACCTCCCCCGCCACTTCGGGGCCCGCTTCTCCGTGAAGGCCGCGTGGAACTCCGCGTAGTCCTCGCCGTTCATCAGCAGGGCCTGGGTCGCGGCGTCCAGTTCGACGGAGGCGGCGAGCGGCATGTCCAGTTCCGCGGTGAGCAGCGCCTTGGTCTGGGCGTACGCAAGGGCCGGACCGTCGGCGAGGCGGCGGGCCAGCGCCTGCGCGCCCTCGTCGGCGTGCCCCTCGTCGGTGAGTTCGCTGATCAGGCCGATGCGCTCGGCCTCCGGCGCTCGCACCGGTTCGCCGAGCATCAGCAGCCGGGTCGCGTGGCCGAGCCCGACCACCCGGGGCAGCAGATAGGCCGCGCCCATGTCGCCGCCGGACAGCCCGACCCGGGTGAAGAGGAAGGCGAAGCGGGCGCTCGGGTCGGCCACCCGGAAGTCGGCGGCCAGCGCCAGCACGGCTCCGGCACCCGCCGCCACCCCGTGCACCGCCGCGATCACCGGGAACGGACATTCCCGTACGGCCCGGACGACCTGCCCGGTCATCCGGTTGAAGTCGAGGAGCTGGGCGGTGTCCATGGAGAGGGTCGCGCCGATGATCTCGTCGACGTCACCGCCGGAGCAGAATCCGCGGCCCTCGCCGGCCAGCACCAGGGCGCGTACGGACCGCTCTCGGGACAGTTCGGCGAGCAGGTCGCGCAGGTCGGCGTAGGCGCCGAAGGTGAGCGCGTTGAGCTTCTCGGGGCGGGCCAGGGTGACCGTGGCGACGCCGTCGGTGAGCTCGTACCGCAGATGCTCCCAGTCGGGGGTGCGGGTGGCGGAGCCGGTGAAGGGACTCATGACGGGCGGCCTCCTCGGGCGGGGGCGACGCGATGCGACTGTTCAACCAAGTTATCACTCATCTGTGACTGTCGTCATGAGTGCGCGATAGGGCGGTTGTGGTGTCCGGGAATCGACGGTCGCGTCGCTTTCCGGACACCGTTCGACCTGACGCAACGTGATGTGACATGACATGACGTGATGACTGCGAGTCGTGAAGCGACGGTCGTGCATCGCGAGAGGGACGGCCACAGGTCGTGAAGGGGGGCCACGAGGTGCCCCCGGTCCGTCACGGCGTCACGGATCATCGATAGCCGTGTAACGGCGGGAGCAGACAGGGGAGGGGGACCGTTCGTCCGGGTACACAGCCCCGTATCGGACCGAACGTCCCGAAAGGAGACCGTGACACCCGGGGGACACACCGGCCGATGTCCCGAGAAAGCCCACCGCGCGCGTTCGCCCGGTGGAGTCGTACCATTCCTTAGGTTGTCAGCAGGACTGCCTGCTCCATGAACGGACCCGCCTTGCACGACACCCCGTCACCCGCCTCCTGGCGCATCGCGCTGCCGCACACCGTCGCGGCCGTGCCCGTCGCCCGCGCCCTGGTCCGCACGGCACTCGCCGAGCGGCAGCACGCGGCCGACAGCGACACCGCCGAGCTGCTCACCGCGGAGCTGGTCGCCAACGCCGTCGAGCACACCGCGGGCGACGGGCCGATAGAGCTGGTCGTGGAGCTCATGCCGACCGGCTGCCGGGTCGAGGTGCACGATCCGGACCCGGCGCCGCCGCTCGACCTCACACTCCCGCACCCGCCCGGAGAGCCCGACCCCTGGCAGGAGCACGGGCGCGGTCTGCTACTGCTCCGCGCCCTCAGCTCGGCCTGCGGTCACCGCCCCACCGACTCCGGCAAGGCGGTCTGGTTCAGACTGCCTGTGGTTCCCGCTCAGCGGCGTCCCCTGTTGTAGCGGCCTCGGCTCCGGCGCGAGCACGGGTCCGGGCCAGCCGGGAATTGCGGCGCCCGTAGAGGACGTACACCAGGAATCCGGCCGCGAGGAAGGCGGCGAACTGGATCCAGGTCGTCCAGCCGGTCTCGTACATCAGATAGAGGCAGAAGCCCACGCCGAGCAGCGGCACCGCGGGGTAGAGCGGCACCCGGAAGGTGCGGGAGAGACCCGGCTCGCGGCGGCGCAGCGCGATCACCGCGACATTGACGGCGGCCATCACGGCGAGCGTGCCGATCGTGCACAGGTTGACCACCGAGTCCAGGGACGCGAACGCCGCCGGGAGCGCGAAGACGAGCGCGACGATCAGTGTGCCGGCGACCGGCGTCGAGGTCCTCGGCGAGACCTTCTCGAAGACGCGCGGGACCAGGCCGTCGCGGGACATCGACATCAGGATGCGGGTCTGGCCGTACATCACCGCGAGCACGACCGAGGCGATGGCGACGACCGCGCCGAAGGCGATCACCGCACCGCCGACGGTGGAGCCGGTGACCTCGTTGACGACGTAGGACAGCGCGGCCGGCCGGCCACCGACCTTGTCGCCGCCGATGGCGCCGATCGCGGCCAGGGCGACGGCGCAGTACAGCACCGTGACCAGGCCGATGCAGACCAGGATGGCGACGGGGATGTCGCGGCGGGGGTTCTTGGCCTCCTCGCCGGCCGTGGTGATCGCGTCGAAGCCGATGTACGAGAAGAAGGCGGCCGTCGTGCCGGCGCCGATGCCGCCGAGTCCGGCCGGGGAGAACGGCGTGAGGTTGCCGTCCTTGAAGGCGCTGAAGCCGATCGCGCAGAACAGCACGAGGACGACGAGCTTCAGCACGGCCATCGCGGCGGTCGCGCGGGCGCTCTCGCGCACGCCGCGTATCAGCAGGACCGAGGCCAGCGCGATCACGACGACGGCGGGCAGGTTGATGATTCCGCCGTCGGAGGGGCCGGCGGAGAGCGCGGCGGGCAGCTGCGTACCGGTGAGGCTCGCGAGCAGTTCGTTGACGTACTGGCTCCAGCCGACGGCCACGGCCGACACGGAGACGCCGTACTCCAGGAGCAGACACCAGCCGACCAGGAAGGCCGTGCCCTCGCCGAGTCCGGCGTAGGCGAAGGAGTACGAGGATCCCGAGACGGGGATCGCGCCGCCCAGTTCCGCGAACGCGAAAGCCGTGAAGACGCAGGTGGTCGCGGCGAGGACGAAGGAGACGACCACGGCGGGTCCGGCCTGGGCGACCGAGTCGGAGAGTCCGACGAAGATGCCGGTGCCGACGATGGCGCCGACGCCGAAGGAGATGAGCTGGAAGAGTCCCATCGTGCGCTTGAGTCCGTTGCCTTCGAGGTCGGCACCGGATTCGGCGATCAGTTGAGCGGGGGACTTGATACGTGGAGCGGGCATGCGGGGTGGTGCTCGTTTCTGGTGGTGCGGGTGCGACGGTGGGGTGCCCCCCGCTCGAACGGAGTCGAGAGTTCGGGAGAGTCGCGCGGCGGTCCCCGGAAGGGATGGCTCCGGGGCCGCCGGACATCGTACGGAGAAATCAGGCCAGCGTGGCGACCATGATCGCCTTGATCGTGTGCAGCCGGTTCTCGGCCTGGTCGAAGACGACGGAGTGCGCCGACTCGAAGACCTCGTCGGTGACCTCCAGCGAATCGAGTCCGTGCACCTCGTAGAGACCGCGGCCGACCTCGGTGCCGAGGTCGTGGAAGGCCGGCAGGCAGTGCAGGAACTTGACGTCCGGGTTCCCGGTGGCGCGCAGCACGTCCATGGTCACGGCGTACGGGACGAGGGCGCCGATGCGTTCGGCCCACACCTCCTTGGGCTCCCCCATGGATACCCAGACGTCGGTGGCCACGAAGTCGGCGCCCCGGACGCCCTCGCCGACGTGCTCGGTGAGAATGATGCGGCCGCCGTTCTTCTCGGCGAGTTCGCGGGCCTGCGCGACGATCTCCTCGGCCGGCCAGTAGGCCTGCGGAGCGACTATCCGGACGTCCATGCCGAGCAGCGCGCCGGTGACGAGGTACGAGTTGCCCATGTTGAAACGGGCGTCCCCCAGATAGGCGAACGTGATCTCGCCGAGCGGCTTGGCGCAGTGCTCGGTCATCGTGAGGACGTCGGCCAGCATCTGAGTGGGGTGCCATTCGTCGGTGAGCCCGTTGTAGACCGGCACTCCGGCGTAGGCGGCCAGCTCCTCCACCGCGGCCTGGCTGTCACCGCGGTATTCGATGGCATCGAACATGCGGCCGAGCACACGGGCGGTGTCCTTCACCGACTCCTTGTGACCGATCTGGGAGCCGGTCGGGTCCAGATACGTCGTCGAGGCGCCCTGGTCCGCGGCCGCGACCTCGAAGGCGCAGCGCGTGCGCGTCGAGGTCTTCTCGAAGATCAGCGCGATGTTCCTGCCGCTCAGATACCGGGTCTCCGCCCCGGCCCGCTTGGCCGCCTTGAGCCCAGCGGCCAGCTCGACCAGACCGCGGAACTCCTCCTCCGTGAAGTCCAGCTCCTTGAGGAAGTGGCGGCCGGCGAGGGCGGTCGGGACTGTCGCCATGGGGGCGCTCCAGGGATGACGGCGGGCGAGGACGGGGACGGACGCTTGGAATTCTATACGACGCTCAGCATTTATATGCGGCCTTGCGTTCGACTCCGTGGCCCACTCGGAAGTTCGGCCCCCCACGGCGGCCCCCACGACACTCCGACGGGGCCTACACGGGATCCCGTTCGACGGGGCAGCTCATGCAGCGCGGGCCGCCCCTCCCCCGGCCCAGCTCACTGCCCGGGATCTCGATCACCTCGATGCCCTGCTTGCGCAGATGCGTGTTGGTGGTGGAGTTCCGCTCGTAGGCGATGACGACGCCCGGCTCGACGGCGAGGACGTTGCAGCCGTCGTCCCACTGCTCCCGCTCGGCCGCGTGCACATCCTGCGTGGCGGTCAGGACACGGATCTCGTTGAGGCCGAGCGCCGCGGCGATGGCGCGGTGCATGTGCTCCGGCGGATGGTCGGTGACCTTCAGCTCCTTGTCCCCCGCGCCCGGTTCGATGGTGTACGAGCGGAGCATGCCGAGCCCGGCGTACTGCGTGAAGATGTCGCCGTCGACCATCGTCATCACGGTGTCGAGGTGCATGAGCGCCCGCCGCTTGGGCATGTCGAGCGCCACGATGGTGCTTGCCGAGCCCGCCGCGAACAGCTTGTGCGCGAGCATCTCGACGGCCTGGGGCGTCGTCCGCTCGCTCATGCCGATGAGCACCGCGCCGTTGCCGATGACGAGCACGTCGCCGCCCTCGATGGTGGACGGGTAGTCCACCTGCCCCTCCGACCAGAGATTGAAGCCCTCCTCACGGAAGAGGGGGTGGTGCCGGTAGATCGCCTCGAAGTGCACGGTCTCGCGCTGCCTGGCCGGCCAGCGCATGGCGTTGATGGAGACCCCGTCGTAGATCCAGGCGGAGGTGTCACGGGTGAAGAGGTGGTTGGGCAGCGGCCGCAGGAGGAAGTCGTCGAGGTCCATGACGTGGAAGCGCACGGAGGTGGGCTCCGCGTGCGTGTCCAGGAACTCGCGCTTGGTCATGCCGCCGACGAGCACGGACGCCAGCTCCGGGGCGGGCAGGGTCTCGAAGGCGGCCCGGAGATGGTCGGTGGCGAGCGGCCCGTACTCCTTCTCGTCGAAGACCCGGTCCAGGACGAGCGACCTGGCCGCCGGGATCGCCACGGTCTCGGCGAGCAGGTCGCCGAAGAGGTGGACGGTGACCCCACGGTCGCGCAGCACGTCGGCGAACCCGTCGTGTTCCGCGCGCGCCCGGCGGACCCACAGCACGTCGTCGAAGAGGAGCGCGTCCTTGTTGCTGGGGGTGAGCCTTTTGAGCTCGAGATCGGGCCGGTGCAGGATGACGCGGCGCAGCCGCCCGGCCTCGGAGTCGACATGGAATCCCATGTGTCCATCCTGACCATCCGGACGCCTGTTCACCCGCGGATCGCCCGAGCCGCACCGCATTCATTTCGTCCCCTTGACGATAAGCAGGCCGCCCCGTTATCGTCCTAGTGACGACAATGAAGGACGAGGAGTCGCCGGGACCGCCCGGTGACGAGGGGGTACTCATGGCCGACATCACGCGACGCCTCGGCTGGCGCCATCTGCGCGGGGCGCCCACCGCCCACGTCCGGCACCACATGTCGGGACGCCTGGTCCACGACGGCCCCGGACTCAGCTTCTGGTACCGCTCACTGACCGCGGCGCTCTCCGAAGTCCCGGTCGACGACCGCGAGTTGGCGATGACCTTCCACGCCCGTACGTCCGACTTCCAGGACGTCGCGGTGCAGGCGACCGTCACCTACCGGATCAGCGACCCCGCGGTCGCCGCCTCCCGCATCGACTTCTCCATAGACCCCGACTCCGGCGCCTGGCGCGGCACCCCGCTGGAGCAGCTGGGCTCGCTGCTGACCGAGACGGCCCAGCAGCACGCGCTCGACGTGCTGGCCCGTACGTCACTGGCGTCCGCCCTGGTCGACGGCGTCGCGGCGGTACGGGAGCGGGTCGCGGACGGCCTCGCCGCCGAACCCCGGCTGCCCGCGACCGGCATCGAGGTGGTCGCCGTGCGGGTCGTCGCGCTGCGCCCGGAGCCCGAGGTGGAGCGGGCCCTGCGCACCCCCGCCCGCGAGCAGATCCAGCAGGACGCGGACAAGGCGACGTACGAACGCCGGGCGGTCGCCGTCGAGCGGGAGCGTGCCATCGCCGAGAACGAACTCGCCAGTCAGATCGAACTCGCCCGGCGCGAGGAGCAGTTGGTCGACCAGCGCGGTACGAACGCGCGCCGCGAGGCCGAGGAGCTCGCGGCGGCGGACGCGGTGCGCGCCGGGGCGGAGGCGGCCCGCACGGTACGGCTGGCCGAGGCGGAGGCCACGCGGTCGCTGCGGCTCGCCGAGGCGGAGGCCACCCGGAAGGTGCGGCTCGCCGGGGCCGAGGCCCAGGCGGCACGTGAAGTCGGCGCGGCGCGGGCCGAGGCGCAGGCGGCCTGGCTGCGGGTCCACGGCGACGTCGACGTCGTCACGCTGCACGCACTGACCGGCACCCGGCTCGCGGAGAACCTGCCGCGGATCGAGAACCTCACCGTCTCGCCCGACGTCCTCACCGGGCTGCTCGCCAAGCTGGGCAACGGGGCCGCCGGGGACCCGGCGTGAGTCTCGCGCCCCGGGTCGTCCTCGTCCACCGGACCACCGAGTACGAGGAGTTGACGGCCCGGCACGGCACGCACGGGCAGGCGGCGTTCTTCCTGTCCTCCCGCGGCCGGGACATCGCGGAGGTGGCCGAACGGCACCGGCGGACCCGCGAGGCGCTCGCCGCGGTCGTGTCGGCCATTCCGCTGACCTGGCGTCAGGCACGGGTGGAACGGGCCGACTTGGACCGTTTCCTGTTCGCGCCGGAGGACGTGGTGGTCGTGGTCGGACAGGACGGACTGGTCGCGAACGTCGCCAAGTACCTGGTGGGTCAGCCGGTGGTGGGGATCGACGCCGACCCCGGACGCAATCCGGGCGTGCTGGTGCGGCACCGGCCCCAGGACGCGGGCGCGCTGCTCGCCTCGGCGCACGGGGGCAGCGCCGAGGAGCTGACCATGGTCGAGGCGGTCGCGGACGACACCCAGCGGCTCGTCGCCCTCAACGAGATCTATCTGGGGGCCGCGGGCCATCAGACGGCCCGGTACCGGCTGGGGCTCGACGAGTACGGGGGTGCCGTCGAGCCCCAGGCCTCCTCCGGGGTGCTGGTGGGCACCGGGACCGGGGCCACCGGCTGGCTCCGCTCGGTCTGGCAGGAGCGGGGCGGGGGGCTGCCGCTGCCGGGGCCCACGGACGAACGCCTGCTCTGGTTCGTCCGCGAGGCCTGGCCGTCGCCGGCCACGGGCACCTCGCTCGTGGCCGGCGAGCTCACGGCGTCCGGTCGGCTGTCCCTCACCGTGGAGTCGGACCGGCTCATCGCGTTCGGGGACGGGATGGAGGGGGATGCGGTGGAGCTGATGTGGGGGCAGACCGTGCGGGTGGGGGTGGCCGGGGTTCGGCTCCGGCTGGTGGGCTGAGGGGCCTGGCGGCCCCCAGCCCCAGCCGTCGCCGGCCCCCGCCGGGCCCCGGGGCCCTGGACCGGGTCCTGCCCCGTCGGCAGCGGGCGGCCGTTGCCCCGTCCCCGGGGGCGCCGTGTCCGGCAGGGGTGTCGCTGCCCCGGGTGGGGCGGTGGGCGTATCCCTGCCGGGGGTGCTCGGGTGCGGCCCTGGCGGGGGCTGGGCCCCGCCGGGGCGGGCCGCGGCGGGGGCGGGCCGCGGTCCGGGCATCGCCGTGCCCGGCCGGGGCCTCGCTGCCCCAGGCGGGGCTGTCGGCGGCTCCCTGCCGGGCCCGGGGGTGGGGCGTTTGACTGCGGCCCCAGTGGGGGCCGGCCGCCGCCGGGGGCGGGGCGTTTGACTGCGGCCCCGGTGGGGGCCGGCCGCCGCCGGGGGCGGGGCGTTTGACTGCGGCCCCGGTGGGGGCCGGCCGCGCAGTTCCCCGCGCCCCTTACAGGGCGCCCTGGTCGGCCCCGGCCGAAAAGTGCACGCCCGGACGCCCGCAGCCCGGAATCGCTCGGCTGCAGCCCCGGTGTGGGCTGGGCGCGCAGTTCCCCGCGCCCCTATCGGGGCGCCCTGCCCGGCGCGGGCCGGGCACGCCAGTCGCTGCGCCCCTGACGGGGCGCGGGGTGCCCCCACTCGAGGAATGCCCCTTTGCCGCAGGCCCGTGCGGCAAAGGGGCCGGCCGTTCTCCGCGCCCTTTAAGGGGGCTCCCCGCTACAAGCGGGGGTCGACCGGTTCGGATTCCAGGGAGAGGATGCCGAACACCGCTTCGTGGACGCGCCACAGGGGCTCGCCCTCGGCCAGGCGGTCCAGTGCTTCGAGGCCGAGCGCGTACTCGCGGAGGGCGAGCGACCGCTTGTGGTTGAGGAAGCGGCCGCGCAGCCGGGCGAGGTTCTCCGGGCGGGTGTACTCCGGACCGTAGATGATCCGCAGGTACTCGCGCCCCCGGCATTTGATGCCGGGCTGCACCAGTCGCCCGTGACCGCCACGCACCACCGCGCCGACCGGCTTCACGACCATGCCCTCGCCGCCGCGGCCCGTCATCTCCAGCCACCAGTCGACGCCGGCCCGCACCGACTCCGGGTCACCGGTGTCGACGTAGAGCCGCCGGGTGGTGTGCAGCAGTCCGCTCCCGTCGTGCTCCACGAGCCGGTCGATCAGGGCGAGCTGCTCGTCGTGCGGCAGCGCGGCGAGGCTGCGGCCCTGGACGGCCAGGATCTGGAACGGTGCGAGGCGGACGCCTTCGAGGCCGTCCGTCGTCCAGCAATAGCGGCGGTACGCGTCCGTGAACGCCTGTGCGTCCGCGGCCCGTTCACGCTGGCGCGTCAGCAGGTCACCGACGTCGACGCCCCGCGCCGCCGTCCCTTCGAGCGCGGTCAGCACTCCGGGGAACACCGCGCCGGACGCGGCGCCGACAGCGGCGTACTGACTGCGCAACAGCCCGGACGCCTTCAGCGACCACGGCATCAACTCGGCGTCGAGCAGTATCCAGTCGGTGCCGAGCTCCTCCCAGAGTCCCGCCTCGGTCGCGGCGGAGCGGACCCGGCCGAGGATCTCCTCGGTGACGTCGGCGTCGTCGAAGAAGGGGCGGCCGGTACGCGTGTACAGCGCCCCGGTAGGACCGTCGACGCCGAACCGCTCGCGCGCCGCGCCCGCGTCCCGGCAGACCAGGGCCACCGCGCGCGACCCCATGTGCTTCTCCTCGCACACGACCCGGGCGACCCCGTCCTCCTGGTACTGGGCGAACGCCTCGGCCGGGTGCTCCAGATAGCCCTCGACGTGCGAGGTCGCGGTCGGTGCCATGGTCGGCGGGAGGTACGGGAGCAGCCGGGGGTCCACCGCGAAACGGCTCATGACCTCCAGGGCCGCCGCCGCGTTCTCCTCGCGGACGGCCACCCGCCCGGCGTGCCGGGTCTCGACGGCCCGGCGGCCGTGCACGTCCGCGAGGTCGAGCGGACGGCCCTCGTGACCGCCCGGCGCCTCGGTGGCCAGCGGCTTGGTCGGCTCGTACCAGACCCGCTCGGCCGGGACGTCGACGAGCTCGCGCTCCGGCCAGCGCAGCGCGCTGAGCTTGCCGCCGAACACGGCACCGGTGTCCAGGCAGATGGTGTTGTTGAGCCAGGTGGCCGTGGGAACCGGGGTGTGCCCGTACACGACCGCCGCGCGGCCCCGGTAGTCCTCCGCCCACGGGTAGCGCACGGGCAGCCCGAACTCGTCGGTCTCCCCGGTCGTGTCGCCGTACAGTGCGTGCGAGCGCACCCGGCCCGAGGTGCGGCCGTGGTACTTCTCGGGCAGGCCGGCGTGGCAGACGACGAGCCGCCCGCCGTCGAGGACGTAGTGACTGACGAGCCCGTCGACGAACTCCCGGACCGTGGAGCGGAATTCGTCGCTCTCCCGGTCCAACTGCTCGATGGTCTCGGCGAGTCCGTGGCTGTGCTGGACGTTGCGGCCCTTGAGGTAGCGGCCGAGCTTGTTCTCGTGGTTTCCGGGCACGCACAGGGCGTTGCCCGAACCGACCATGGACATCACACGGCGCAGTACGCCGGGCGAGTCCGGGCCGCGGTCGACGAGGTCGCCGACGAAGACGGCCGTACGGCCCTCGGGGTGCACGCCGTCGACGTAGCCGAGCTTGCCGAGCAGGGTCTCCAGCTCGGAGGCGCAGCCGTGGATGTCGCCGACGATGTCGAACGGGCCGGTGAGGTGGGTCAGGTCGTTGAACCGCTTCTCGGTCACCACCGACGCGTTCTCGATCTCCGCGACCCCGCGCAGGATGTGCACCTTGCGGAATCCCTCGCGCTCCAACCGGCGCAGCGAGCGGCGCAGTTCGCGGGTGTGGCGCTGGATGACACGGCGCGGCATCTCGGCGCGGTCGGTGCGCGCGGCGTTGCGCTCGGCGCAGATCTCCTCGGGCACGTCGAGCACGATGGCGATCGGCAGCACGTCGTACTTCTTGGCCAGTTCGATCAACCCGCGGCGGCTCTCCTCCTGGACGCTGGTCGCGTCGACGACGGTCCGGCGGCCGGCCGCGAGCCGCTTGCCGGCGATGTAGTGCAGCACGTCGAAGGCATCGCCGCTGGCGCTCTGGTCGTTCTCGTCGTCGGCGACCAGGCCCCGGCAGAAGTCGCTGGAGATGATCTCCGTCCGCTTGAAGTGCCGTCGCGCGAACGTCGACTTGCCGGAACCCGACGCGCCGATCAGCACCACGAGGGAGAGATCGGTGACGGGCAGGACGCGCCCCAGGGTGGTCTGCTCGCTCATGCGGCCTTCTCCTCCTTCGCGGTCGGGCTGGGGGTGGCGGTGGCCAGGGTGAAGACGGCCATCTGGGTGGGTGGGCCGACCTCGGGATCGTCGAGGCCGACGGGGGTGAACTCCACGTCGTAGCCATGCCGTTCGGCGACCGTGCGGGCCCAGGAGCGGAACTCCTCGCGGGTCCACTCGAAGCGGTGGTCGCCGTGCCGGGAGTGACCGGCCGGCAGGGTTTCCCAGCGGACGTTGTACTCGACGTTCGGGGTCGTCACGAGGACGGTCCGCGGGCGTGCGGAGCCGAACACCGCGTACTCCAGGGCGGGCAGCCGGGGCAGGTCGAGGTGTTCGATGACCTCGCTGAGCACGGCGGCGTCGTACCCCTTGAGCCGGCGGTCGGTGTAGGCGAGCGAGCCCTGGACGAGCTGGACGCGCGCGGCCTGCCGCTCGCCCATGCGGTCCAGCTTGAGCCGGCGCGAGGCGATGGTGAGCGCGCGCATCGACACGTCGACCCCGACGATCTCGGTGAACCGGGTGTCCTTGAGCAGCGCATGCACCAACTGGCCCTGTCCGCAGCCGAGATCGAGGACGCGGCTCGCGCCGGACGCGTGCAGCGCGGCGAGGATCGCGTCCCGGCGCAGCACGGCCAGCGGCACCGGCTTCTCCTCGGTGTCGGTCTCCTCGTCGACCGCGTTGTCGATCTCCTCGACCTCGGTGTCGTCGGTCTCGGCGAGCCGGACGAGTTCGAGGCGCTCCATGGCCTCCCGGGTCAGCGACCAACGCCGGGAGAGATAGCGGCTGGTGATCAGCTTGTGCTCCGGGTGGTCCGGCAGCCAGCCCTCGCCCGCCCGCAGCAGCTTGTCGACCTCGTCGGACGCCACCCAGTAGTGCTTGGCGTCGTCGAGGACCGGGAGCAGTACGTAGAGGTGGCGCAGGGCCTCGGCGAGCGTCAGCCCCTCCGCCGCCAGTTCCAGGCGTACGTAGCGGGAGTCGCCCCACTCCGGGAAGTGGTCGTCGAGCGGCACCGCCTCGGCCGTCACCGTCCAGCCCAGCGGCTCGAAGAGCCCGCGGACGAGGTCGGCGCCGCCGCGTGCGGGCAGCGCGGGCACCTCGACACGCAGCGGCCTGGCCTCGGCCGGCAGCTCGGGCCGGGCCGCGCACTGGCCCTTCATCGCGCTGGAGAAGACGGCGCTGAGCGCCACGGCGAGCAGCGAGGACGCCGCGTACGGGCGGTCGTTGACGTACTGCGCGAGTGCCGCGTCGGGGGCGCCGCCGCGGCCCTTGCCCTTGCCCCGCCGGACCAGCGCCACCGCGTCGACCTCGAGCAGCAGCGCGGCCGTGCACCGCTCGACGGTCGCCTCGGGGTACAGCACATGCGCCGTGCCGTACGACGTCGAGAACGTTTGCGCCTTGTCGGGATGCTTGTGCAGCAGAAAGCCGAGATCGGTCGCCGGGCGCTCTGGGGTACCGGTGGTACTGATCGTCAGGAACACAGTGGGTCTGCCTCGAAACGTCTTCTGAGCTGCGGAATTGCAACGGGTCGCCCGACCGGTGCGCAGAGGTGCGCACGGGCCGGACGCCGATGGGCCGCAGCGTGGGCGAGCGTGCCTCGGCCGTCGCCGCTCCCGGCTCTCCCCCGGCCCCCGCAGCCGTGGCCACGCCGCGCCGCGGCCGACCGCAGGGGCGACGCCTGTCCTCGGCGCGCCCCCACAACGTACAGCGAACACCCCAGGTGGACCCGGGGTTTTTCGCCGCCCGCGGGGGCCCGCCGGGGGTGCGGCCCAGGGTCAGCCGGAGGTTTCCGACTCGCGCTGCGAGGCATCTCCGCGCCCGTTCAGGCCGGCGCTGTCGAGCAGGGTGGCGGCGGTCGCGAGGGCGAGGCCGTCCAGGCCCCGGCCCTGCATGACGGCCCGGACGCCCGATCCGTCGAAGGCGACGGTCAGTTGGCGTGCGAGGATCTCGGGGTCAGCGGCTCCACCGCGCTCCGCCTCCTGCCGGAAGAACGCGGTCAGCGCGTCCTTGCAGCGGCGGGCGACCAGGCTCGCGGGGTGATCCGGCGCCTTCAGCTCCGCGGTCACGGCCACGAAGGGGCAGCCACGGAAGTCCGGACGGTCGGCGAGCTCTTCGAGGCGCTCGAAGACGTGCAGAACCCGCTCACGCGGCGGCCGGTCGTCGTCGGGGGGCAGCAGGAAAGCCTGGTAGGCGGGCGCGCTGCGTTCCAGGCTCGCCGCCAGCACGTCGTCCTTGCTGTCGAACAACTGGTACATCGAGCGCTTGGACACCCCGGCCACCCGGCACAGCGCCTCGACGCCGACGCCGACGCCCTCGCGGTAGAAGAGCTCGGCCGCGGCGTCGAGCAGTCGGTCACGGGTCGGGGAGCCGGCGGTCGTGGTCGATGTCGCCTGTGTCATACCGCCCAGCCTACGTTCTTCGTTTGCTTCACGGAAACCGATCGGTTTACAGTACGGGCAGCGCAGGAAACCGATCGGTTTCCAAACGGTCCTCAAGAGGAGAAGCTCATGACCAGCATCGAAGGTTCGGTGGCGCTCGTGACGGGCGGCAGCCGCGGTATCGGCAAGACGCTCGTGGAGGCCCTCTACGAGCGCGGCGCCAAGAAGGTCTACGCGACCGCCCGCGACCCGCGGACCGTCTCCCACCCCGACGCGGTGCCGCTGGCGCTGGAGGTCACCGACCCGGCGTCGGTCGCGGCGGCCGCCGCACAGGCCCAGGACGTCACACTGCTGATCAACAACGCGGGCGCGACGGCCTCCACATCCTTCCTCGACTCCCCCGTCGAGGACATACGACGCGAATTCGACATCAACTTCTTCGGGCCGCTGCTCACCACCCGGGCGTTCGTCCCGGTCCTGGAGCGCAACGGCGGCGGGCACATCCTGACCGTCCACTCGGTGCTGTCGTGGGTCACGGTGCCCGGGGCCGACGGCTACAGCGCCGCGAAGGCCGCCCTGTTGTCCCAGAGCAACGCCCTGCGGCTGGAGCTCCAGCCGCGCGGCATCAAGGTCACCGGGCTGCACGTCGGCTACGTCGACACCGATCTGACCGCCGGCCTCGACGTGCCCAAGGTCTCCGCTCAGAGCGTCGCCGAGCAGGCCCTCGACGGGATCGAGACGGACGCCCACGAAGTCCTCGCGGACGCGCTCACCCGCCAGGTCAAGGCCGGCCTCTCCGGCGAGCTGAGCGCTCTGTACCCCCAGCTCGCCGGGCAGGAGTAGGCCGCCACGGGCCGCGCAGGCGGCGCTGCCCCAGGCCACCGCCGGCCGCGCAGGCGGAGCCGCCCCGAGCCGCCGCCGACCTCGCAGGCCGCGCTGCCCCGACCGCCCTGCGGGCCTGGCCGACGGAGTCGCCCCCACCCGCCGCGGGGCCCGTCGGCCATGACGCTTCCCGATCGGGAAAGGCGTGACAGCGGTTCGGCACGGGGCGCCTGTTGTGACCGGTGCATGATGGATACATGGATCTTCGAGTCTTCACAGAACCGCAGCAAGGCGCGACCTACGAGACGCTGCTCCGCGTCGCCAAGGCCGCCGAAGACCTCCATTACGGAGCCTTCTTCCGTTCTGATCACTATGTGCACATGGGGTCCGTCGACGGGCTCCCCGGTCCCACCGACGCCTGGATCACCCTGGCCGGCATCGCCCGCGAGACGAGCCGCATCCGCCTGGGCACCCTCATGACTGCCGGAACCTTTCGCTTCCCCGGCGTCCTCGCCATTCAGGTCGCTCAGGTCGACCAGATGTCGGGCGGCCGTGTGGAACTCGGCCTGGGCGCCGGCTGGTACGAGGCCGAGCACACGGCGTACGGGATTCCGTTCCCGAAGGAGAAGTTCGGCCGACTGGAGGAGCAACTCGCCATCGTCACCGGGCTGTGGGGCACACCGGTCGGCGAGCGGTTCAGCTTCGACGGGACCTACTACCAGCTCAAGGACTCGCCCGCGCTGCCCAAACCCGTGCAGGCGAAGGTGCCCGTCCTGATCGGCGGCCACGGGGCCAGGCGGACCCCTGCGCTGGCGGCGCGGTTCGGTGACGAGTTCAATATCCCCTTTGCCTCGGTTGCCGACACGGAGGCACAGTTCGGCCGGGTGCGCGCCGCTTTGCAACAGGCCGGGCGCAAGACCGACGAACTCGTCTACTCCAACGCCCTGGTGGTGTGTGTCGGGCGGACCGACAGCGAGGTGAGGCGACGGGCGGACGCCATCGGCCGCTCTGTCGACGAGCTGAAGGCCAACGGACTCGCGGGCTCTCCCGCGGAGGTCGTGGAGCGGATCGCCCAGTATCAGGCGGTCGGTTCGCAACGGATGTATCTCCAGATGCTCGACCTCGACGACCTGGACCAACTGGACCTGATCGCTTCCGAGGTGACGCCGCAGCTGGGCTGAGCGGTCGCGCGAGGCTCGCGGGCGGTCGGTCCGCTTCGCGGCCGCGGCCGACGCCGACCGGAGGGCCGTGGCTGCGGACGTGGCTGTGGCCGTGGCGGCGGGGGCCGTGGGTCGACGGTCGGCGGTCGGCCGGGATGCGGCCGGGGGTGCGGCGGGGGTGCGTATGGGGGGTGGGCCGGCCGGCCCGGCGTCGGACGTCGAGCGCCCAATTGCGCCTGCGCCTGCCACCGCCGGAGTGCCGCGTCACGAACACACGCATCCGCCGCCACCCGGCAAGGTGGTCGACGACCGTCAAACAGGAGAGCCGCTCGCCCCTCCTACCCCGCAGCCGAATCCCGTTCCACCACCCGTTTCTCGTCCCGCACCGCGAGTCGCCTCAGCATCTCCAGGACGCGGTCCCTGGACTCGTCCGCCGCGTCGATCGCCTCCATGCACTGCCAGTAGGTCCCCTCGTCGTCCGCCGCGCAGGCGATGCCGACCAGGGCTATGCCGACCTCCGCCAGCAGGCCGCCGAGGCAGAGCAGAGCCTCGCGCGCGTCGCCCAGCTCCGTGAGCTGGGCGGCCCGTAAGGCGCCGACGCCGAGGGCGTGGTTGC
Source organism: Streptomyces sp. NPDC026500 (assembly GCF_055567635.1). Lineage (NCBI taxonomy): Bacteria > Bacillati > Actinomycetota > Actinomycetes > Kitasatosporales > Streptomycetaceae > Streptomyces > Streptomyces sp. NPDC026500. The sequence continues at coordinate 184,910 of NZ_JBVHQB010000006.1, forward strand.
CGAGCACTCCGCAGCCGCGGCCCGCCAACTCGGTCAACCCGAGGGCCTCGCCCCGGAGTTCAGGAGGTCCGGACACGGCGAAGCGGCTGCCGATCGCCTGTGCCAGGGAATGCGCCTGCCACGCTTCCGCCATCACCTCCGGGGTGTCGCCGCTCTCCGCCAGGGCACGTCTGCTTGCCACGATGAGCCGCACCGCTTCCATGCGCTGCCCCCGTCTGTCCGACGCGCTCTCGCACGTCCGCCCGAACTCCCTTGTTCACTACCCAGAGTGAAGTCCCTTGAGACGAAAAGCCAGAGGAAGCCCGAAATCTGTGGACACGGAATCGCATCGGAACACCATGACGACTACGGAGAGTGGCAGATTCCTCTTTTCGTGCCGCGTGACGGTCGCCCCGTCAGGGACTCCCCGGCACCGGGAACCTCCGCTCGTTCCGGTCGATCTTGGCGTCCAGGGCCGCGAGCGGGTCGATGCCCAGCACCTCGCAGAACTGCAGCAGGTACGCGAGGACGTCCGCGACCTCGTCGGTGACACGGTGCGCGATGTCCTTGTCGTCCATGACGCGGGCCGACTCCTCCGGCGTCAACCACTGGAAGATCTCGACGAGTTCGGACGCCTCCACGCTCAGGGCGGCGACCAGGTTCTTGGGGGTGTGGAAAGGCTGCCAATTCCGCGCGGCCGCGAACTCGGCCAGTCTGCGCTGCAGCGTCGCTACGTCCAGTTCACTCACGGCGTCAGGTCTACCACCGTGGCCCCGGCCGCCCCGAACGCGTGCGCCCCGTCGCTCACCGCGCCCATCAGCCGGATGTGCCCCCGCTCGCACATCCGCGCCGCCAGCCGCACCAGCTCCCCGGTCTGCCGGGCGTCCAGTCCGCGGTCGAAACCGTCGGCCAGGACCGTCAGGGACTGGAACGCGGCCGGGACCTCGCCCGCCGGGTCGACCTCCAGGACGCCGGGCCCGGTGAGCAGCACCAGGGCCAGCGCGAGATACCTCAACTCGCCGTCCCCGAGCAGCCCGAGCGGCGTACGGACGCCGTCCCCGCGGTCGAGGAGCGCGCGGACCGTCCCGTCGCCGAGCACCTCGGCCAGGACGTCCGTGACCGTGCCCGCGCAGCCGGCGCGGACCGCGGTGACCAGGTGGGCGTAGCGGTGTCCGCACTCCGACCTGGTGCGCCACAGCACTTCGGCGAGGTTGTCGCAGCCGCGCAGCAGCAGCCCGGAGCCGAGCGGAACGGGAGCCCGCATGGAATTCGGGCTCGGATCGCAGACGTAGACGGAACGCAGCGCGAGCACCATCTGCTCGGCGGCCGCCAGGACTTGGCACTCGCCGGCGGTGCGCCCCGAGACGCGCAGGGGCAGCAGCGCGGTACCGAGGCGGTCGTCGGGGAGCGGGACCCGGGTCACGGCGGAGGAACCCCCGGTGTGCCAGGCCGCCTGGACGGACGGGCGGCCGGGGTCGCGCAGCGCCGTCTCCAGCAGGGTCTGCCCGCCCGCCGACAACCGCTCGCCCACGATGCGCAGTTCGGGTTCGGCCTGGACCGCGACATCAAGCCGGACCGGGCCTTCGGGTCCGTCCACCGTGCAGCCGATACGGAAGCCGCGGCGGTGCTGGGCGTCGGGCCGCGACCGCTCGGGCACACAGGTGACCGGGTCCGGGAAGACCTCCCGGAGCCCGGCACCGGAACCGAGCCGCGCCAGCGCCTCGTAGGCCCGCAGGGCGGCTGTCTTGCCGCTGCCGCTGGGGCCGGTGACGAGGGTGAGCGGTCCGAGCGGGAACCGGACGCGGCGATGGGTGGCGAAGGCGGCGAGCCGCAGCTCGGTGACGCCCGGACGGACGGGGCGCGCCTCCGCCGTCGTGGGAGCTTCCGGCGAGGACAGGGTCATATGCGGACGGTAGGCCTCCACCGCGAGGCGAACCGTTACACCCGGGGGACCTTCCTACGATCGGGGGAAGGGACCGCCCGATCCCGGGCCCTGGAACCCCGTCGGACCGTGACGGGAAGCCCCTTCGCGTCCCTGGCCGGGAACGCTCCCGAACCCGCAACCGGGAAGTCCGTCGGACGGCCGAGCGGGCCCCCGAGTCGCGGGAACCCCGAACCCGCCCCGCGAGGTCAGAGTCCGGGAACTCCCACGCCCTCCATCAGCCCCCGCACCTCGGTCCCCGGGGGCGTCAGCAGGAACACGTTCCGGTCGACCCGGTGCATACCGCTGGCGAGACCGAAGACCACGCCCGTACTGAAGTCCAGGACCCGCTTGGCGACCTCGGTCTCCGCGCCGGTCAGGTCGAGGAGGACGGGGATGCCGGACATCAGCGTCTCCGCGACGTCGCGGGCGTCCGCGAAGACATTGACCCGCAGGACCACGAAGCGGCGCCGCGTCTCGGTCTCGGCCTCGGGTATCGACCGGTGGCGGACCGCCGAGGGCCAGGCGTCCCGGCCTCGCAGCGGCACGACCTGGGCGAGCCCTTCCCACTGTTCATCGGTGACGTCGTGGCCGCTCATCGATCCACCCCGTCCTGGCTCGCACTCGTTGTCTGCACCGGGCAATTCTTACGCATGGTCACCCGTTCGGCCCAACAGCGACACGGTCCGCGACCCGGACGGGGAGGCGACGCGTGCGGCAAGCTACGTATACACGTCCATATCCATCACGGCGCACAGCAATCGAGGCCTCCTCATGAGCCTGAGCATCCGCAATCAGCTCCCCGGCACCGTCACATCCGTCACCCCGGGTGAGGTGATGGCGACGGTGAAGATCCGGCTCGACGCCGGTCAGGAGATCACGGCGGCCGTCACCCTGGAGGCCGTGCAGGAGCTCGGCCTGAACTCCGGCTCCACGGTGCGGGCCCTGATCAAGTCGACGGAGGTGTCCCTCGCGACCGGTCCGGTGAAGGGGCTGAGCATCCGCAACCAGCTGCCGGGCACGGTCACCGACGTCGCCTCCGGCGGCGCCATGGCCCGCGTCAAGGTCCAGGTCGCGGGCGGCGAGCTGACCTCCGCGATCACCAAGGACGCGGTCACCGAACTGGGTCTTTCGGCGGGTTCCGAAGTCGTCGCCCTCATCAAGTCCACAGAGGTGTCACTGTCCAACGCCTGACACGCGGACCGCCGAACGGGTGCTCTTACTGGCCTCATACCGGACTCTTCACGTCCCGTCGAGCGCCGCTCACGTGCGGGAATTAGCGTCTTGCGGCGTGTACTCGGCAGAAATCAAGCCGGCGCCCACCCGCCGGCAGGCCCCTTCGAAGGTCTCGCCCGGCGAGCTGCTCGCGCGGTGGAACCCGGACGAGGCGCCCGCGCAGTGGCACCGGCTCCTGACCCTCCTGGCCGACATCAGCCTCTTCATCGGTACGCGTCCGCTGTGGGCGCAGGCCGTGAGCCACCGGCTCCTCGTGGCCGCGATCGTCTCGCTCTGCTACGCCTCGATCCTGGTGACGGGCGTGCTGACTCTCGTGGTGCGCCGGGGCCGCTCGCTGGCGCGACTCGACCTCTGCGTCCTCGTGACCGCGCTGACGCTCGTCGTGTGCGGGCTGGTCATGAACCACCAGGGCAGCGACGAGTCGATCCTCACCACCCAGGCCGCCCACGAGTTCCTCGCCGGTCACCAGGTCTACGACCGTCCGTGGCCCTGGCTCTTCGGCCACGGCGTCGCCCTCACCGCGACGATGAACGGCGGTTACGACTTCACGTACGGCTATCCGCCGCTCGAGCTGATGCTCACCACGCCGCTGCTGTGGGTCGGACACGGCTCGGCCGCCGCGACGATGGTCAGCACAGGGGCCTTGATCGCGGGCACGGTCGTCATGTGGCGGATGCTGCCGGTGCCGTGGCGTTCCGCCGCGACCATCGCGTGTCTCGGCCTCGGTCTGCTGCCGACGTACGCACGACTGGGGTATCCGGCGATCCTCGCCTGCGCCCTGCTCATCCCGGTGGTCGTGGGCTGGCCACGGATGGGCGGCGGCGGACGCGGCGACATCGCGCGGGCGGCCTGCCTCGGGGCGGCCTGCGCGGCACAGCAACTCCCCTGGTTCCTAGCGCCGTTCCTGCTGGCCGGGGTGTACGCGCTGCGCCGCGGGGACCTCGGCGCGCGGGCGGCGGCGATCGCGGTGGGACGGATCGTCGGCATCGCCGCCACCACGTGGCTGCTGATCAACGCGTACTTCATCGTGAGCGAGCCGCGCGCCTGGCTCTCCGGGATCGCGCTGCCCCTCACGCAGGACGCGAACATCCATGGGCAGGGCCTCGTCGGCATCTCGCTGTACTTCACCGACGGCAGCGACCGCCTGACCTGGTACGCGCACGCGAGTCTGCTGCTGGCGGCGGGTCTGCTGGCACTGTTCGTACTGTTCGTACGACGGCTGGGACCGGCGGCGACCGTGCTGCCCTGGTGCGCGTTCTACGTGGCGACCCGATCGCAGGACGGCTACTACCTGCTGATGACGCCGCTGTGGGTGGCCGCAGCGATCACCGCGCCCTGGCAGTCCTTCAGGACCGCGTGGCAGCCGCGCCCCGCCTTCCTGCGCGGCCCGCACCGGCGCGGGGCCCGGGTGGCGGCGGTCGCCCTGCTGCTGGCTCCGACCGCGGCGGCGGTGAGCCTGGCGGCCACCGGGTCGCCGCCGCTGCGCATGCAGGTCGTCGACGCGCGCCGCACCGCCCACACGGTGACCGGCCTCAGCATCGGCGTCGCCAACCTCGGCGCCGCGGCCCTGAGCCCGCACTTCACGGTGACCACGGGCCAGGGCATGAGCCGCTACTGGTCGGTGACGTCCGGCCCGGCCACGCTGGCCGGCCACGCCTTCGGCCGTTACGAACTCCGGCCTCCCGACGGGAAGTTCCAGCTCCCACGGGCCGGCGTACGCGTGCGTCTGCGCGCCGTCTCGGCGTCGCCGATGACCCTGTCGAGCACGGACATCCACTTGACGCCGTCGCAGCCCTGAGCACTCCGACCCTCCCCGGTCGCACCCGCCCGGTCCGTCAACCGGTCACGACGACGGAGCGGGCGAACGAGCTGGGGCCGGCGCCGATTCGTGCGCTACCGGTGTTCGTCGGCACGGATACATGCTGGAATACCCCGTCGCCCGGCTGCAGGACGCGCGCATCACCCGGATCTGCGCCGGGGCCGGCGAGGCCATGAAGGTCATCATCGCCAAATCCCTGGGACTGTGATGTCGATGTCGAAGACGTCGGATTTCTCGCACCGCAAGGGTGCCGCGTTCGTCGCGGGCGGCACCGGCGGTATCGGCTCGGCCATCGTACGGATGCTCGCCGAGCGGGGCAGCGAGGTGGTGTTCACCTATCGCTCCAGCAAGGCGGCCGCCGACGGGCTCGCCGCGGAGATCACCGAGCAGTTCGCGGAGCAGGGCCGCCATGTGATGCCCCTGCGGCTCGACTTGACGGAGGAACAGGCCGTCGCAGCCGCCGTGTCCGAGGCGGCCGCGGCGCTCGGCGGACTGCACACCCTCGTCTACGCGTCGGGCCCGCATGTGCCGATGGTGCATCTGAGCAGGGTCACGCCGAGCCGGTTCCGGTCCCAACTCGACGCGGACGCTGGCGCGTTCTTCAACCTGGTACACCCGGCGCTGCCCCTGCTGCGGGAGAGCCGGGGCAGTGTCGTCGCCGTCACCACCGTGGCCACCCGCCGGTTCCCCGTCCGCGACGGTCTGTCCTCGGGCCCCAAGGGGGCGGTCGAGGCGGTCGCCCGCGCCCTGGCCGCCGAAGAGGGGCGCTACGGCGTCCGGGTGAACTGCGTCGGACCCGGCATGCTGACCGACGGCATCGCCGCCCGTCTGATCGACTCCGGCGAACTCGACGACGCGGCACTGGAGATCACCCGCCTCAACACCCCACTGCGCCGCTTCGGGACCGCGACGGACATCGCCGAGGCCGTGGTGTTCCTGGCCTCGGACCGCGCGGGCTTCATCACCGGGCAGGCGCTGGGGGTGGACGGGGGGTACAGCGTGTAGGGCATGCCCGACCGGCCGTACGACCCGAGTTCGGTAGAAGTCCCGCACGTACGACCCGAGTCCGGGCGAAGGCCTACACGTACGACCCGAGTCCGGGCGAAGCCCCACACGCACGAACCGAGTCCGGCCGAAGCCCCACACGCACGAACCGAGATCGGTAGAAGGCCCGCACGTACGACCGGGTTGCCCCACCCGCCGTACCGGCCGGGCCTGTCCGGCCCCTCGTACGGCCGGACTCGCCCCCGCTCACCGACCTGGGTCCGGGCCGCCCCGAGGGGTTCACCGGGTCGCCGGAGCCGGACCGATCTCGACCACGCGCGCCCAGGCGGGCGGCTGATCGGGAACGTAGTCGGGATCGTCCTCGTCCCATGAGTCGTCCGACCCCCCGCGGGGGAAGAGTCCCACGACCGTCCGGCACGGGGGTCGCGTTTCCGGCCAGGGGGTCTGCCCGTCGGTCAGGACCACTACGACATCGGGGCGCGGCCGGGCCCGTAGCGCCGCGGTGAATCCCGAGCGCAGGTCCGTACCGCCACCGCCCAGGAGCGGAATGCCCTCGGCACGGCACAGAGGGTGCGCGATCCCGGCCGCCGCGTCGCACGACACCACGGTGATCAGGTCCCGACGGCCGCCCACGGCACGGGAGATGGCGGAGACCTCCAGCAGCGCGGCGCCCAGTTCCGCGTCGCTGACCGACCCGGAGGTGTCGATGACCACCGAGACCCGCGGCGGTCTGCGGCGCAGGCTCGGCAGGACGACGCCGGGTACACCGGCCGAGCGCCGCGACGGCCGGCCGTAGGTGTAGTCCTCGCCCGCGCCGGGCCCCGAGGCCGCGGAGCGGACCGCGGCCCCCAGCAACTCCCGCCACGGCTGCGGCTGATGGAAGGCTTCCTCCGCCCACCGCTGCCATCCCGCCGGGCTCTTCCCGGGGCGGGCCTTGATGCCCTGCGCGACCCGGAACCGGACCGCGTCGCGTTCCTGCGCGCTGAGGCCGTGCGCGCCGTCCGGCCCGAGGTCCCATTCCCGTTCACGCCCGTCGGCGCCGCTGCCGCAGTCCAGCCAGGCCAGACTCTGCGTACGCGGCCCGAGCCGGAACTGACGGAGGTAGTCCTCCATGAGCTCCCCCGGGGGCAGGTGCAGGAACTCCGGCGTTATGGCGCCCTCGGGCCGGACGAGCCCTTCGCCGAACGCGTCGTCGTTGATCTCGCAGTCCGCGGCGATGTTCATCCGCAGCCGTTCACCCGGGCCGGTGAGTCCGCGCTCTCGGGCGACCCGTTCGCTGCGTCCGTGGTGGTCGCGCAGCAGGTGCGACACCTCGTGCACCCAGACGCCGGCCAGATCCTCGACGGGCGTGCGGTCCACGAACCCCGGCGAGACGTAGCACCGCCAGTGCCGGTCGACGGCCATCGTGGGCACCCACCGGGACTCGACGGTGTGCAGGGCGAACAGCGCCGTCGCCAGGTAGGGCCGGACCCGCGCGGCGTGCAGGCGGGCGGCGTAGAGCTTTTCGAGGTCCAGAGCCCCGGGCGCGCCCGCCGTCATCGTCCCGCCTTGGCGGCGACCGCGGTGCGGGCCGCCGCGTCGTCCGCGCGCCGGGACAGTGTCACCGCTCCGGCCAGCCGTTCGATGGACGCGGGAACGTCCCAGTCCTCCTGCCGCAGCGTCGCGAGCGTGGTCGCGGGTACGACCACCAGGTCCGGAGCGCCGGTGTCCAGCGCCCGGACGAGCAGGGCCCAGGCGGCGTCCCAGCGGGCCTTCTCGGGCCGCTTGCGGACCGCGGCCACCACTCCGTCGAGGACGGCCTGGCGCAGATCTCCCCGTTCGGGCAGGACTGCGCCTGCCGGGTCGGCGAGCAGGGTCTCGGGGTCGGGCAGGTCCATCCGGTCCACGCTCGCCAGCAGCTCCAGTCCCGGACCGTCCCCCACCGCGCCCCTGACCAGTAGGGAGAGCACCTCCCGGGAGGAGCCGGCGGCGATCGCGAAGGCGATCAGGTTCAGGGTCATCTCCCAGCTCCGGGGGGAGGGCCAGGCGCCGCCCCGGCGGGTCTCGCTGCTGGGCAGCCGGTGGACGAGTCCGGGGCGGGCGGCGAGGAGTCCGCACACCGCGCGGCGGGCGAAGTCCACGGCCTCCGGCAGTTTCCGCGGGTCGAGCCGTGGCAGGGTCGCGCGCGGCCAGGTGCCGCCGAGGCCGCGCACGACGACCTCGTGGTCGTGGACCCACTGCAGATGGACGAACCGGTTGGCCAGCGGCGGGCTCAGTTCCCAGCCGTCGGCGGCGGAGGAACGCGGGTTCGCGGCGGCCACGATCCTTACACCGGGCGGCAGTTGCAGGGTTCCGATGCGACGCTCCAGGACGAGGCGGAGCAGCGCTGCCTGAACTGCCGGGGGCGCGGTGGACAGTTCGTCCAGGAACAGCAGTCCCCTACCGGTGCGCACGAGTCGCACCGCCCAGTCCGGCGGGGCCATGGGCACGCCCTGTTCGGCGGGATCGTCGCCGAGGACGGGCAGCCCCGAGAAGTCGGAGGGCTCGTGGACGCTGGCGATCACCGTGGTCAGCGGCAGGTCCAGGGTCTCGGCGAGCTGGGTCAGGGCCGCCGTTTTGCCGATCCCTGGCTCACCCCACAGGAGTACGGGCAGGTCGGCGGCGACGGCGAGGGTCAGGGCCTCCAGTTGGCTGTCGGGACGCGGTTCGGTGCCGGTGTCGCGGAGCAGGGCCAACAGCGCTTCGGCGACGCCGAGTTGGGTGGCGCGGGTCGGGTCGACAAGAGCATCGGATTCGGCGAACGGGGTGCATGTGGGCATGTTTGATCACCTTTGGTTTCGTGGTGGGCCGCGCGGGCGCGGGGGGCATGGACCGCGCGGGGCGGTCAACTGTCGTTCAGCGAGCGGGCGACGAGCGGCTGGCCGCCGACAAGCGGTCAGCGGGCGACGAACGGCCAGTGGTCGAGAGGCGGTCAGCGGGCGAGAGGCGGTCAGCGGGCGACGAGCGGTCAGCGGGCGAGAAGCGGTCAGCGGGCGACCAGCGGCCGGTCGCCGACAAACGGTCAGCGGTCAGCAGTCAGCGGTCGATGAGCGGCAGTGGTCGACAAGCAGTCAGCCGCCGACGAGCGGCCAGTGGTCCAGAAAGCGGTCAGCGGCCGGTCGTGTCACGTGGGCGGGAGCGGTGGTTGCGGGGGCGGGTGGGCCCCGGGCGAAGACGGTCGGGTCCGGGACCGGTCAGGCCCGCCCTGAACAGTCCGTAGGTGACGCGCCGCAGCGCGGCCGCCTGGAGTTCGTCCTGCAGGGGGCCGCTGCGCAGCACCGCCTCGGGGCCGAGCAGCCCCTCGACGACGGCCAGCGCACCGGCGGTGTCGCCGTGGCGCAGGCGTTCACGGACGCCGGAGAGACAGTGCGGCCGCCGGTGCGCCTCGTCGATGGCCCGGAGGCAGGGGAGCGGTGTGCCGGTCAGCGCGACCAGCAGCTCCTCCCGACGGATCTCGGCCGGGTCGTGGTCGAGCGGCGCGAGTACGCCCTCGACCAGGCCGATCCGGTGCCGTGCTCCCCGGCACTCCACCACCCGCGGCTGTCCCGCCGGGTTCGCGATCCCGGTGGATTCGGCCGGGGTGTGTTCCGGCACCAACGCCGAGGCGACCAGCGGATGCAGCCGCTCGGCCTCGATCGCGCCGGCACGGATCAGTGCCAGGTCGGGCAGCACCCAGGTCGCGGCGTCGGGCAGGACCGGCACCGACGGGACGCCGCCGTCGGCGGGCGCGGCGGTGATCCGCAGGTCGGGCGGCTCGACGCCCGCCGGGTCGGGGACCAGCTCCAGGAGCAGCCACTGCCGGGTACCGAGCCGCAGGGTGACGGTGCCGGTCGTCCGCCCCTCGTCCTGGAGCAGGATCGCCGCCTCGGCCGCCCACCGGTCGACGGCGCAGCCGAGGTCCTGGGGCACGAGTCCCCGTGGATCCCCGTCCCCCGAACGGGCGCCGCCCGTCGGCCGGTCGGCCCCGGAACGGACGCGCAGTTCATCGGTCCTGCGCGAGTCCCACAGGTGGCGGTACAGGTCGAGGCGGTACCGCCGGCTGGGCCGGGGGTGCGGATGGCGGCGGGCTCCGGCGTCGAAGGAGAACCGGTCGTGGGATCCGCCGTGCGTTCCGTCCCAGAGCGCGAGGCTGATCCGCTGGCCGCCGTCCGCCCAGGCCGGCGGAGTACGCACCACGAGGTGCACCGGGTGTACGCCGTCACGCCCGGCATGTTCGTACCGGGCCAGTGTGATGGTGAGGCCGGGGCGCAGCAGCCCGTCGGGGGCGACTCTCGGCAGGTGCCAGCGCAACAGGTCGGGAGCCAAATGCCGTAGATCGGCACGGACTTGGGAGACCAGTGCGCGACCGTGTGTGCGTGCCAGGGAACGCAGATCGAGGTCGATGTCGATTCCTGCGGCGGTGCACGCCGCCGCCCAGTCCCCGGAAAGGCGTCGGGCGGTCGCAGTCTCGATCATGGTGGGCGGCACGGCGTAGTCACGCACGCGCGGCCAGAAGGAGAGGAGGGAATCCTCGTACGCGGTTCGAGTGAGCATCAGCACTCACCTTGCGCGGACGGGTCCCCCATTCTGATTTCAGAGGGAGTCATCATCGCGGGGAGCATAGCCCGAGGTCGGCGAATCTGTCAGGTGCTATGTGCCGCCCCTGGTCCCGGCGTTGCTCGGCTTCTGGCCGAACTCCGTACTGGCCGGCCGCGCACCTTCAGGCGCGGGCCGAACAGCCGGACCGCCGGGACCGCCAGGGCCACCGGGACCGCCCGGACCAAGGGGACCACCGGGACCACCGGGACCGGAAACAGTGCCACGGTCAGACCCGGCCACCGCCATCGGCCGGTCAGGCCGGACTCTTGGCCGTAGGTCCCGCCGCCGGTCCGTCGATGGAGCCGGTCAGGTGCGGAGTGCCGTCGTCGTCGAGGAACTCGACCACCGCCAGGGCCAGCAGGGCCAGCACGGCGATCCAGATGGTGACGGCGGCCGTGGGGTAGCTCCAGACCAGCAGGATGATGGCGGCGACCGCGACCACGGTCCAGTTCAGCCACTTCTTGACCCGGTGCACCCACGCGCCGACCGCTCCGAGCTCGAACCCCGTCGCGGTGCGCACGGCACCGATGCCGCCGGTCCAGGCAGCCAGGACCCGCTTGGCCGCACGACCGCTGCCGGTCAGCCAGGCCGCCAGCGCCACGACGATGCCGAGGGTGATCACCATGCGTACCGACGTCCGCAGATAGCGCACCAGGGTGTCGAAGAACGACCCCGCGGCGGCCTGGGAGGCGTCCGCCGGCAGGCCGTCCAGATAGAGCGCCCGGAAGATCCAGAGCGCGATGCCGAGGACGGCGGCCCCGGCTGCCACGAGGAGCGCCGCCGTGACGAGGGCACGGCGCCTGCGTACGGCGAGCAGCACACCGCCGGCCGCCAGCAGAAGGGTCAGTACAGGCAGCCAGAATCCGACGAGTTCGAGAAGTCGGTAGAGCTTCTTGGCCTTGCCGATGGACTTGGAGGTCATCACCGTGAAGTTGGTGTGCACCTCGGGGATCTTCGCGGCGACGCCGAGGCCCCTGTCGACGAGCGACACCTTGACCTGGTCGATGACGGGGGCGAGGTCGATGACGACGGCGTCGTTGGTGAGTTTCACCGCTCCGCCGCCGCTTCCGGTCAACGCCTTGTCGACGGCGGCGTGGGCCTTCCTGTTCAGCTCGGTCCACAGCGTGGCGAACGCGTCGCTGCTGACGAACTTCAGCGCCACGCTGTGTACGAAGTCGGTGAGGCCACTGGTGATCGCACCGCTCAGCGGCCCCAGGGCCTTGGTCAGCCGGGGCCTGTCCGCAGGAGCGACCGAGGCGAGCAGCGTCTCGACATCGACGTGCTGCATCACCGCTTTGGTCACCCGGTTCGCGACGGCGTTCTGGATGTCCGGGTCGGAGGCGAGCGGCTTCATGGTGGCCACGTAGCGATCGGTGTTCCCGATCAGATCGCTCGTCCAGGCCGCCACGGCGCTCAGCGGGGTGAGCAAGGCCGCGAGGAGGACCAGCACGACCGCGAAGGACGACCGTACGCGGTGATGCTCGACCCTCGGCGGGCGCTGCTCCAGTTCGGCGACCCGGGCCCGCAGGTCGGCGATCTCGTGTGCGTCGCCGCCGCTCGCGCCGCCTGCACTCACATCGCCGGCGCTCACGGCGTCTCCGCATCGCTGATCGTGCCCGCGGTACCGCGGGCGGGAACGGCCGCGCCGCCGGGGACGGCGGCGGGGGTCCCGGAACCGTCGACCGCGGCCGACACCAGGGCAGGGACCTGGACCGGGACGAGGGCCGGGATCAGGGTCGGGATCAAGGTCGGGATCAAGGTCGGCTGACCTGCCCGCGTCCGGTCGATCACGTCATCCATGGCGCGTCTCGCTCCGCTCGGTCCAATTCGTGGGGTTCGCGTTCGTGGGGTTCGAGTTCGTGAGCTTCGAGTTCATGGGGATCGAGTTCATGGGGATCGAGTTCGTGGGGATCGAGTTCGTGGAGTTCGGCGGCATACGACAGCCCCCTTCTCGGCGGCGCTCGTTCGGCGACGGGATGGAAGGGGTGCCTCAGCGCGGCTGACGGGCGTCGGGCCGGTACGAGGCCAGTGCCCAGATGATGAAGACATCGATGGCGAGCAGGACGACCGACCAGATCGGCGCGTACGGCAGGAACATGAACTGGAAGAGCATGCTCAGCGCGGCCAGCACGACGCCGGTGATCCGGGCCCACCCGGCCTCCTTGAGGATCCCCCAGCCGGTGACGACGGCGATCGCGCCGAGGATCAGCAGGATCCAGCCCCAGCCGGTGAGGTTGATGCGGTAGACGTAGTCGTGCACGCGCGCGTAGACGTCGTCCTTGGCGATCGCGGAGATGCCCTGGAGGATGTTGAGGGCACCGTTCACCAGGAGGAGGACGCCCGCGAAGGTGACACCACCGGCCACCCAGCCGCTGTTGCCCGACGGCGGGGGCCCCATGCCTCCCGCGGCGGGCGCGGCTCCGGACCACTGGTCTCCCCACAGCGGCATGTCGCCGCCGCTCGGCTGGGCTCCCGTTCCACCACCGGGCTGGGGGCCCGGAGGCTGTGAAGAGTCCTGGCTCATGCTCGACCACCTCGATGCGCTGTCGGCCGCTGGCCGTCCCCGTGCCGGAAGCATCGGGGAGTTCGAGCGTCCGCCCACCGCCCCTCCCCCGCCACGGGGGTTCCGCCGACCAGGTGACGGCCGACTGCCGCCCAGCCGACTTCCCGGGGCTGCCGGCCGGCTTCCCGGGGCTGCCGGCCGGCTTCCGGTGGCTGCCGGCCGGGTACTCGGGGTTGCCCGCCTCGACTCCGGCCGACAGCCGCGGAGCACGGACCGGGCGACGGCCCCGGTCACCCCCAACCGGGCAGGCCGTCGGTCTCGAGCACCTCGCCCGTCAGAGCACGTCACCCGTCAGACGGACTCCGGGGTGGTGGCAGGCCTCTCGGCGGGATCCGGCTTCCCGGCGGTGACCAGATTCTCAGCGGATACGAGGTCCAGCGCCCGTCCCAGTGTTGTGAGCCGCTCGTCCAGGGTCTCGCCCGCGGGGTAGAGGCGGACCGTGTCGACTCCGGCGGCGCGCCAGACGCGGAGCCGTTCGCGGACCATGTCCTCGGTACCGATCAGGGTGGTGCCGAGGACCATCTCGTCGGTCACGAGCCCCGCGGCGCCGTCCCGGTCACCGGCCTGCCAGCGCTCATGGATCTCGGCGGCGATCTCGGCCCAACCCTGCCTGCTGTAGGCGGCGTTGTAGAAGTTGGTGGTGGCGGAGCCCATCCCGCCCAGGCTGAAGGCGAGTTCCTTCTTCCGGCCCGCGACCATGGCGCGCAGCGCGTCCTCGTCCTCGGCGAACGCCACTTCGGCGCCCTGGCAGACATCGAGGTCGGCACGGCTTCGGCCCGCCGCAGCGAGGCCCGCGTCCAGGTGATCGAAGTACGCCTCCTTGGCGCCCTCCGGAACGAAACTGGTACCCAGCCAACCGTCCGCGACCTCCCCCGTCAGCCGCAGCATCTTCGGCGAGAGCGTGGCGAGATAGACGGGCAGGTCGTGCTCGGCGCGCATGGACATGCGCATGGGCCGTGCCTCACCGCCCGGCAGCGGGATCGTGAACTCCCTGCCCTCGTAGGAGAGTTTCTCGCCGGCGACCGCCTGTCGGACGATCTCCACGGTCTCCCGCATCCGGGACAGCGGGCGTGCGAACGGCACGCCGTGCAGTCCCTCGATCACCTGGGGGCCGGACGGGCCGAGGCCGAGGAGGAAGCGCCCGCCGGAGATGTTGGAGAGTGTGATCGCGGCACGGGCGATGGCCGCCGGGGTGCGGGTCCCGAGCTGGATGATCCCGGAGCCGAGCAGCAACCGGTCGGTCCGCGCCGCCAAGTAGCCCAGCGGAGAAGGGGCTTCGGAGCCCCAGGCCTCCGCCACCCAGCAGATGTCCATCCCTAGTTTCTCGGCCTCGACCACGAAGTCGACGGTCTCCCGCCAGTCGCCCGATGACGCCTCGATCGTCGTGGAGGTACGCATCACGCACCCGCCCCTTCCGCGCTCTCGGCCAGCTTCCTGATCGCGGCGACGGTGTCCGCCATGCTCCGCTCGAACTCCCGCAGTCGTACGAACACGATCTTCTGCTCCTTCTCCGGCATCCGGTCGATCGCGAAGGAGAGTCCCGAACGGCCCGGCCCCATCCGCATCCACTGGGTCAGCTCGGTGCCGCCGTCCGTCTCCTCCAGACCGAACCGCCAGACCGCGCTGGGGTGTTCGGGGTCCGCCACCGCCCAGGCGAACGCCCGGCACGGCTCGCACTCCACCACGTACGAGGTGGTCTCCCACTCCCCCAGCGACTCGTGCCTGCTGCGCCCCACGAAGCGGGCGCCGACCGCCGGTCCCGTCGCGCCGTCGAGCCATTCGACCGACTGGAGCTCCGCGCTCAGCTCCGGCATCAGGTGGACGTCGGACACGAGCTCCCACACCCGGCGTGGTGGAGCGTCGATCCGTATCCGCACATCGACCGTCGGCTGGTCCGCATACCGCGCGCCCGTCCACTCCATGAGTCTCCGGCCTTCCTCTCGTCTCCCAGGAAACACACCCGCTATAGGGCCCTGACCTTGAGAGTTGCGTAGATAGACTGACCTGTCAAGGAAAACCGCTCCCAGCACACAGGCCGAAAGCGGAAGCCCAAGCCTCAGTCACAGCGGCAGCGGCAGCGGCAGCGGCAGCGGCAGCGGCAGCGGCAGCGGCCAAGGATCCTGCCATCCCGCACTCAGGCGGTGAAGCGCTTCCGAATGTCCGGGCGCTCGGCGAGGTGCGGCGGGTAGCCGGGGCCGAGCCGTGGATGGGTGTCCTCGGCGGTCATCGGCTCACCGCAGTCGGCGCACACCACAGCGGCGTCGCTCTCGTGCCCGCAGGGGTCGTGGTGGAAGACGACCGGGGGCCCCTGCTCACCGCTGAGCCAGCGGTTGCCCCAGCTGTTCATCGCGGCCAGCACCCCGAAGAAGTCCCGGCCCATCTCGGTGAGTACATAGTCGTACCGCACCGGATCCGTCTGATAGGCCCGCTTCTCCATGAGCCCTTCGTCGACCAGCCGACGCAGCCGGTCGGTCAGCGTGTTGCGCGCGATGCCGAGCTCCTGCTGGAACGCGTCGAAGCGCTTGATCCCGTAGAACGCCTCCCGCAGCACCAGCGGCGTCCACCAGTCGCCGAGCAGATCCATCGTGCGCGCGATGGAACAGGGCCAGTTCGCAAAAGAAGTCCGCCTCACGCGCCCAGCATACGAGGGTCTCGGAAAAGGACCCAGCAGCTCGCACCGGGTCGGGCCCCTTGGACAGCCGAATCCAGGAGTGCTCGCACCGGTGCCGGCCTCCGCGCCCGGGCCTGCCGGGCCTGCGCCGTCGCCTGCCCTTCAGCACCCCCGCCCTGCACGACCATGCCGCTCCAAGTCCGAAAGCAAAGCGTCGAGTACCACCTCTTCCTCGACCCGGACCCCGCGTTCGGCGAGAGCGACGGCCAGGTCGGGATCCCATGGAGTGGCGGCGGGCGAGCCCGTCAGCGTCCGGGCGGCTTCGCCCATCCCGGTCGCCGCCGCCCGGTAGTGGGCGGCCGTGTAGCGCCAGGGCAGCCAGGGGACATTGCGCCGCAGTGCCGTGGCGATCCGTACACCGCCCCAGTCGAAGTCTCCGTGGTAGAGAAGGCCGGCTCCCTGGGCGGACAGGCCACGCAGCAGGGCGAGCGCGGCGGCCGAGGGCTGGCCCTGGAGACACACCATGGGCGGGCAGGCCGCGCCAAGGGTGTCGGCGGCGGCGGACAGCACGGCAGGGTTCTCGCAGACATGGACGGTTCCCGTCTCCGGAACGGCGGGAGCCTGCGGGTGACGGGTGAGGGAGCGCAAGGTCAGGACCGCGGGCTCACCGGCATCGGCCATCCAGTCGAGGGACGGAGTGCCCCGTAGGTTCAGGGACAGGACGGTCGATGACACGTCGTCCTTGAGAAGACCGGCAGACGCCCACGCGTCCCGCCGCCACTCGGCACCGGCCCCGTCGGGGAAACCCGTCAGGGAACGCAGGCCCGACAGGACGAGAGCGGCGAGCGGCGTCCCCTCGTCCAGGGCATGCGCGCCCGAGAGGTTGCGCGCCGCGAACGTCGCGCGTGACGTCGGGGGTACGACGGGCAGCGAGAGCAGCGCCCGCACCGCGGCCTCCACCAGGGGGCCGGCGGCTTCCGGTGTGTGCGCGAGCCGCCGTACGAGACCGTCCTTGCGTATCCGTTCCGCCCAGCCGGCGAGCCCGGGGCCAAGGGTGCCCAGGGGTGCGTACGCCTCTTCCCATGCCCGCGACTCTCTCTCCCGCGCCTCGGCGTGCGGCGTGACGGGGCCGGTGAGGGTCACGACGGCGGCAGCCAGTCCGGCACGGCCGGCACCGGAGCGGCGCAGGATCGCGTCCACCGCCTCGAGGCGAACGGTCAGGGAGCGGCCGGCCTGCGGCGCCCGACCCAACAGTCGTTCGACGGCTCGACGTTGGGATTCATCGGGGTGGGACAGCGTGACCGGGCCGATGAGCGCACGGCCACGTGCCATGCGCTGGCGGGCCCGTTCCAGAAGCCAGGCGAGGCCAGGGTCACCCAGCAGCCTGCCGAGGCGTTCGGTGTCGGCCTGTTCGACGGCCTGCGGTGCCGCGGAGGGCGCCGCTTGCGCGACGCCCGTCCCGTCTTCCCGCCCCACCGGACCCCGAGGCCCGGCCTCCCATGACGTCCTCCCGGTCGTCGAGGACGGCGGCACGGGAGGTTTCATGTCCACGAGGACCCCCGCTCCTCGGTGCCGTTCGCGGCGGTGTCCCACCCCTGCCCCGCTGACGGTGCCATCGCCCCGGCCGGCGCCCCGACCGCGGCCGGCTCCGTCGGGGTGTTCATCGGTCCGCCGGGCTCCGCGCCACGCCTCCGGTCGCGGCCGTCCCACTCCCACCGGGTCACGAGGACGGCGGCGATGTCGTCGACGCGGGAGAGCTGGGCGATGGCGATCCCGGGCACCTGCGGGTAGCAGGCCCATTCCCGTTCGCTGGTCATGACGACGTCGAGGTCGAACGCGCGGAGCAGACCGAGGCACTTGGCGCGGGAGTCGTCGTCCACGCCGGCGAACGCCTCGTCCAGGGTGACCAGTCGCGGCGCGTGGGCGCCTCCCGCGCTCGCGTAGTGGGAGGACGCGGCGGCGAAGAGGGGCACGGACGCCGCGAGGACCCGTTCACCGCCGGAGGCGGGCCCGGTGGCCGGTACCCACTTGCCGTGCTGGTGGCGTTCGACGCCGAACTCGTGCCAGGCGCGGTAGTCGAGGGCCGCGGTGAGATCCTCCAGCCAGCTGCCGGTGCTGTCGTCGGCCTGGCGGCGCGCGATCTGTTCCTGGAGGAACGCGCCGACCGCGTCCCTGTCGCGCGGTGACCAGGCGTCGGCGGACTGGCGCAGCCGTTCACGGGCCGCGGCCAGTCCCTGCGGGGCCCGGCGGGACGACCGCCAGACCAGCCGCAGCTTCATTCCCGTCGAGGTCGGGCGCTCCTCCAGCTCCTTGTTCATGGCGCGCACCTGCAGTTCGGCGGCGCCGATCAGCTCCTGCAGCGTGCCGGCGACCTCGGTGATCAGATGGGTCTGAAGGATCTCGCGCTCGTGCGCGGACAGGATGCGGGTGAGCTCGGCGACCTCGGCGGAAAGGGCTTCGGCGAGTTCGGGGACGGCGCGTTCGCGGCCCTGGTAGACGATGTCGACCCGCATACCGTCCTCGCCCGTCCGGGCCGTCGCGGTGTGTCCGTGCCGGGACAACGCGTCCTGGAGTCTGCTGAACTCCTCGCTCAGCCGCTTCTGTACGCGCTCCCAGGCCGCGTCCGAGTCGTCGGTGGCGGACAGTCGGGACTCGATGGCGCGGGCGAGGTTGACGGCCGGGGTCGCCGCCCAGGCCCCGCCGTCGCCGTCCGGTACGACGACGTCGGGAAGGCCGACGACGAGGAGTCCCGTCGAGGCGAACCGCTGCAGGGCCGCGACGGCCCGCTCGCGAGCGGCGGTCGCTTCCGTGACACCTTCGCCGAGCTGCTCGATGCGTCCCTCGGCGTGGCTGGCGCGGCGGTCCGCCTCGCCCATGTCCTCCTGGGCCCGCTGCCGTCCGTGCTCACAGTCGCGTGCGGCCGCGGTGGTCGCCTCCAGCCGCCGCTGGAGGTCGGCGACGGCTGCTCCGACCGTGGAGCGGAGGGTGGTGAGGTGTTCGTCCGCGGCGGCGGCGAGCCGGGTCGCCTCCGTCGCGCGCTCCGCGAGTTCGTGGACCCGGAGTTCGGCCCGTTCGGTCTCCGCCTGCTCGCCGGTGACCGCGTGCTCGGCCTCCGCGCGTTCTCTCAACGCCGGCCAGAGCGCTGCGAGGAGAGCCGTGTGGTCGGCGAGTGCCTGGAGCACGGCGCCCAGTCCGGCCCGGTCGGCGGGGAGGTTCATGTCGGCCGCGGTCTCGGTGAGTTCGGCGGCGGCTCGGTGCGCGGCCGCGTCCGCGCGGGCCAGGTCCGCCATCCGTTCACGGTGTCGGGTACGGGCCCGGTGGGCCGCGTCGGCCGCGGCGGTGACGCGCGCGTGGGCCTGGCGCAGGGCGTCGTCGCCGGGTACCGCGGCGAGTTCGGCGTCGAGGACACGGCGACGCTCGGCGACAACGCGCCGTTCCTCGGCCAGTTGCTCCCACTCGACCTCCAAGACACCGATTTCGATGCGCAGTTGACCGATCCGGGCCCGGCGCGCCTGCTCCCGTGCCCCCTCGCCCACGTACTGGGCGCTGCTCTTGGCCCAGCTGCCGGTCAGCGCGCCGACGCGGAATCTGCCGTGTACGGAGACCCAGGTGTCGTTGCCCTCGACTCCCCAGGGGGTCGCCGCGGGCCCGCTGCCGTCCGGTCCGGCCAGTCCGATCGCGGCGAGCACCCGTTCGACCGTCCGCTCCCCGACGGCGGCGGCCCCCGCGTCCGCGTGGTCGACGGCCGGGCACAGCGCGCGGTCGAGACCGGCGCCGCCGAACGGGTCGGCCGGGTCGAGCAGCACGTCGTGGCCGCCCGCCGCCACCGCGGACCCGTCCGGCCGCACCCAGGCGTCGAGGAGTCCCGATGCCTCCAACGCGGCTTCCAGTCCCGCGCGTTCGGCTTCGGTGACGTGGGGCCGGAAGTCGACGAGCCGCCACAGCGGGGCGCCTGGCCCCCGTTCCCGGACCTGGGGCGTGCGGGTGTACGGAGCCGACGGGCCGCGCTGCCCGCCCCTTTCGAGATCGGCCAGCTCCTCGACCGCGAGGCGCTGCCGGTCCGCCCGTCCCGCCTCCCGGTGGGCCAGAACGGCCGCCCGGTCGGCCAGTTCGGAGGCGAAGTCGCGATGGGCCCCGGCCGCCGCCGCGAGCGCCGGGTGGGGGCCGTCCAGGCAGCTCACCCAGCCCTGGACCGCGTCGAGGATCCCGGGCAGGCCCGGCAGGCGCAACTCCGTGCAGCGGGACAGGCGTTCCCGCACCTCCGCGATCAGTGCGCGCCCCGCTCCGGCGGCGTTCTCCTCGGCCTCGGCCAGCCGTTCCCCGCTGTGCACGACCTCTTCGTCGGCCTCGTCGGCGCGTAGCCCGGCCGCCCCGCGGGCCTCCTCGGCGCGTTCGGCCCGGGTGGCGAGTTCCTCCACATGGGCGACGGCACGCCGTCTGCGCGCTGTCGCCTCGTCCGCCTCCCGGCGCAGGGCCGCCTCGGGTGCTCCCTGGGTCCGCGGCGAGTCGAGGCGGGCTGTCGCGGCGGTCTCGTCGACCCGGCCCTGGAGGTCGTCCAGCGCACTGAGCGCCGCGGTGCGCCGCCGCCCGGCGGTGGCGAGCCGGCCGAGGGCCCGGGTGTGGGCCTCGGACGCCGTCCGGCGGTCCTCCTCGGCACGCGTCCGTTCTCCTGCCGTGCGGGAGGCGTCGGCCGCCGCCTGTTCGAGTTCGCGGGCGTCGCGCATTTCGGGTCCGGTGCGCAGGGCGGCGTCCTGGGCCTTCAGCCGCGCGGCCCGCTCGTCGAGTGCGGCTGCCCTTTCCCCGGCCTCCTTCCGGTCCGTCACGGCCTGTTCGCGGTCGGCCTGTGCCTTGAGGAGTTCACGCTGGAGGTGCTCGTAGCGGGCGTGTTCGCTGCGGGGCAGGCGGGCCCGGCGCCGGGAGGCGATACGGGCGTAGCGCCGGTAGTGGTCGAGGAACGCCGACGACGCCTGTTCCGCCTCGCGCGCCGCCCGCAGTTCCTCCTTCTCCTCGTCCAGCGACCTGAAGGCCTCGGCCGCGTCGGCGATGACCGCCTGGTCCATCGGCGGCAGCGCCTCGGTCAGCGCCCTGGACAGGGCCGCTTCGTTGGGCCGCTTGGACAGTTGCGGCTGGCGCAGCTGGATCAGCAGGTCGACGAGTGCCCCGTAGCGGCGCTCTCCGAGCCCGAAGAGCGCCTCGTCGACCGCTCTGCGGTACGTCTTCGCGGTGTCGTAGACCATGCCGCGCCCCGCGACAGCCTCCGCGAGACGGTCCCGGGACAGGGCCGTGCCGGTGGCGTCGAGCAGGTCGAGGCCGGCACCGATCCGCTGGTCCGTCACCGCGAACCAGTGGCGGGCGATGCCGCGTCCGGCGACCGCCTTCAGTCCGCAGAGCAGCGTACGGAAACGCGGCTCGCCCGTGGTCTCGTCGAGCCGTCCGAACTCGATCCAGGTGTAGCCGAGCCGTTCCGGGTGCGGGTGTTCGCCGCCCAGGAGCAGATTCCATTCCATGCGCTTGCCCGGGTCGCCGTCGGGCTCGACACGGCGGGCGGAGAGGTCTCCGTCGAGCAGGAACGGCAGGGTGAGGGCGAGCACCTTCGACTTGCCGGTGCCGTTGTTGCCGCGCAGCAGCAGCCGGCCGTCGCGGAACCAGAACTCCTCGACGTCGTAGTGGAACAGGTCGACGAGCCCGATGCGCAGGGGCCGCCAGCGGCCCGGCGCGGGGTTGGGGAGCGCGGTCACGGCGCGGTTCACCTTTCGTCCTTCACGATCAAGTCCGGTGCCACAGCCGGGTGATGGGCACGCCCCGGCTCCCTGACCACGGGCTCGCCGACCGCGTACCTCGCGAGGGCCGGTCGCGGCACGACACCCTGCTCCGTGCGTTCGGCGAGTCCCAGCGCCACGATCTTCTCCAGGGCCTGCTCCACCAACTCGGGCTCCGTTCCCGGCTCTCGCGCGGACTTGGACCAGAACCCACCGTGTTCCGCGGCCAGTTCACGCACCCGGGAAGCGAGTTCAGCGGGATCGACCGGCCCGTCCGCCCGTGCCAGATGCCCGGCGAGCAACAGGGTGATGTGCCCGTGCGTACCCTGCTCCGGCATACGTACGTCGGTGAGCTCGTCGTGCGGGTCGACCATGGCGACGCCTTCGGAACGGACCTCCGCGACCAGTCCGGTCAGTTCGCCGATGCGCGCGGTGATGAAGCCGCGCTGCCGGGTGAGATAGGCCAGTTCCTCGTCGGTCAGGTCGTCGTAGTAGAGCACCGGGTCGTCGAGGAGGCGGCGGGTCAGCTTCCAGCGGATCGCGCGGAACCTCAGCTCGTCGCTGTCGAGCGCGGTCTGCGCCGTCATCTCCACCAGGCGTTCTTCGAACCCCTGGGATTCGATCAGGGAGGGGCCGCGCCGGGCCGCGGGCATCCCCGCGAGCACGCGCCGCCTGACGTCGTAGAGCACGTCTCCCGACTGGCTGACGTACGCGTCCTCGTCACCGGCCACCCGTCGCAGCACTCCGAGCCGCAGCAGCAGTCGTACGACGGCCGCGAGGTCGACGCGCTCGTCGCGCCGCTCCAGGGTGAACGTGATCCCGGCGGCGACGAGTTCGGGGTCCGCGGCGGCCAGGACGACCTGTTCGGCGAGGCGTCCGAGCGCAACCTGCGACTCGCCCCGCTCCAGCGCGGCCAGGGTCAGGCACATCAGGACGTATCGTCGCCGCGAAAAGGGCAGCGCCGACCGGCCGGCCTCGCGGGCCGGGTGCGTGGCGTCGGTGAGGGTCCCCGGCGTCTTGCGCAGCCGTGCGGCGTCGGCGTCCGTGCGCAGTGTCCAGCCGACGTTGCGCTCGAACCACTCCCGCAGTTCGGCGGAGTGCCGGCGCACCAGCCGGAACGCGTCGGCGTGCGGCCCGTCGGCGGTGAGCAGGGGCTCCTTCAGCAGGGCTCGCGCGGCCCGTTGCAGATCGGCCTCGCGCTGGCCGTCGAGAACCTCGACCAGGGGGCCGGTCATCGGTCCTCCCCCATGGTTGTGGCGGTCCGGGAGGGCTGGTGGGGGACACCCGCCCGGGGGACGGACACGGCGGTCGCCGGACCCGGCTCGACCGGCCCGAAGGCCGGACCGGCTGACGCGTCGACCGGGCCGCTCTCCCCCGCCGTGAGGTCGACGATCTCGACCAGGTGATCCGGGCCGCTGAACACCCCGTCCGGCGTGCGCACTTCGGCCGTCGAGCCGTCACCGGGCGCGGTCAGCCGGATCTCCATCGAGCCGTCCCCGCTGGTGGCCGTGGTGGTGGTCATACCCGGCCGCCAGGTGGCGAGGGCGTCACCGAGCAGGCGCAGGAACAACTGGAAGGAGGGGGAGTCGAGTTCCCCCAGCCGGGACAGCCGCACCGGGCCGCCCGTCACGAGTTGGTCCCGGGCCTCTCTGGCCTCTCCCGCCTGCCGGGCGGCGATCTCGGCGAGCCTGCGCTTCGCGTCGCGCCGGTCCGCCACCCTGCGAGGCTTGCCGCGCCGCTCGTAGCTGCCGGTACGGCGCAGTTGGGGGCTGATCCGCAGTGGTCGCGCCTCGCGCCACGGCGTCAAGGCAGGCTCCGGCGAGGCGGCACGCTCGGCCAGCGTGTCGGCGTCCACCGTCAGATGCCGGGAGGAGTACAGCCCGAACGCCACCCGCCACAGCCGGTGTCGCGTCTCGTCGTCCGGCGCCTGGGCGAACCAGCGTGCCAGCGCGCGGAAGTCGGCCGAACGATCCGAACGACCCGCCCGCCGCTCATTCAACTGCCTAACGACCGACAGCAGTTGCGGGATCGACCCGAGGGCCCGTCCGCGCAGCAGCCGGGCCTGCGACGCCCGCTCCTCCGACGAGACGAACCACTCCGCGAGCCCGGACCACCGGGCGGCCCACTTCTCCCGCGTCGCGGCCTCGGCCTGGTCGGCGTCCTCGGGAGCGGCGTCGGCGGCCTCCCGGACCGCGGCGAGCCGCAGCAGCGGTTCCACCCGGCCCTGCGCCTCCAACTCCCCGATGAGCAGGGCGATCCGCCCGCCGAGCGCGATGAGGTCCTGGATGAACCGCTCCAGGTACTGGATCAGCCGGTCCTTGTACGCGAGGAACGCCTCGACCTCGATGTCGTGCAGGTCGATGGTCCGCTGGAGGGACCCCATGAAGGCACGGGCGTTGTCAGCGAGATCGGTGAAGCGTGCCGTCAGCACGGACAGGGCGACGTACGCCTTGGCCGGGTCCGGCTCCTCCTCCGCCGCGATCACCAGCAGTGCCCGCAACTGCGTGACGATGTCGTGCAGGGCGACCGCCTGGAGCTCCCCACGCCGCCCCAGCACCTCGTCGTACGTCCCCAGCGCCCCCTCGGCCGCCTCGCCGGCCCGCGTGAGCTGGTAGATGTAGCGCTTCCGGTAGAAGTCCTCGACCGCCGTCACCCGCGCGGTGTCCGGATCGGACCGCAGATTGCCCCATCCGACCAGACTGTCCAGCGCCTTCACCACGGCCTCGACATCACCGGGCCGACTCCCCGGCTCCATGGCGGCGTGCACATCCTCCGGCCGCAGATGCACCGCGAACCGTTCCTTGGCGGCGAGGAAAGCCCGCATCACCTGCCGGTAGAGGGCGGTGTTGGGGACGGTGAGGTGCGCGAACGGGGTGTAGTCGGCGGAATCACGGCCTGGTGTCTGGACTGTCATCGTTGGTCCATAATCCCGGACCGGCATCCATCACCCTGCACGATGTCCGATTTTCGCCCGTCTTTTCGCCCGGCCGAGTACGCCGCGGGGCTTGGGGCCGCTGCGATGCCGTAGGCGGGGCATGCTGATGGTCGGACGAGCGGGCCGGGAGGTGCGGACATGCGGTGGTGTGCCGGAGGGTGGATGGTCGCCGGAGTGTTGGCCCTCGCGGCCTGCGGCGCGTCGGCGGGTGGCGGATCGACGGGCGGGCCGTCCGGGAGCCACTCTGCGGGATCGGCGGGATCGTCTGCAGGTGCGCCGACGCGCGCCTCCGCGGGCCCGCCCTCGACCGCCCCGGCGAGTCCGACCGGGCACGGCCCGTCCACGCCCGCACTCACGCCCTCCGCCTCGCCGGGGAAGTGCGCCGCCGGGCATGCGGAGGTCGGCGTCAGCCGCGGTGACGCGCCCGAACGACACCTGTGCGTACGGCCCGGCACCACGGTGTCCCTGGTCCTCCGGCCACGGAACGACGACAAACGGTGGACGGGCGCGCTGAGTTCCGCGCCCGCTTTCGCTCTGGTCTCCGGGTGGGAGACGGCGGTGGACGGCACCGCCCGGGTCTCGGTGCGCTGTGCCGGGACAAGGGGCGGCACGGCGGACGTCACCGTGTCGGCGAAGGCGCCGGATGTGGCCGGCGGGCCGCGCGTCGTCTTCACCCTGCACGTGAGTGTGGTGCCGTACACGACGCAGGGGTGACCCCGGAGACCCGGGATCACCCCTGCGGCTTCAGTGCGTCAGCCGCAGTCGCGCACCTTGATCGTGTAGATGCCGCGGCCGTGGGTGGCCGCGTACAGGGTGGCGCCGTCCGGGCTCAGCTTCAGCTGGAGCACGGCGACCGCCGGGAGCTGTCCGACGCGCTGCCACGTCGCACGGCCCGGCGCCCGGTAGACCACGCCCAGGTCGGTGGCGACGGCGAGACCGCCGTTCGCCGTGACGACCGCGGAGTTGGTCGGTACGTCGGGAAGGTTGGCGGAGATGTCCTTCCAGGTGGTGCCGCCGTCGGTCGACTCGAAGACGTGGCCGACCCCCGCGCCGGGTCCCTCGGTCCAGTGCCGGGAGAAGCCGTTGACCTCCAGATACACGTGGTCGGCGTTCTTCGGGTCGATGGCGAAGCCGCTGAGGTAGCGGTTGGGCACCGCGCCGTCCGCGCCGGTGGCCGGGAGCGTGATGTCGTGCCAGCCGGTGCCGTCCGCGTTGCCGACGGAGATACCGCGCGCGAAGCCCTGGTTGTTGCAGGGGCCGCACCACGCGGCGTACACCTTGCCGCCGGACGCGGCGACGGCGGTCGCGGTGCGCCCGGCACCGAGGTCGTGGAGGTTCGTCCACTCGTCGCCGCTGCGGATGGCGTAGCCATGTGTCTGCACCCAGACATGACGGCCGCCGGCGATCCACGTCGAACTGTTCTTCATGTCCGCCGCGAGCGGGGCGATGAAGCGGGCCTCGCTCGTGGCGTTGTCGGCCGGGGCGACGTTGTACGACGTGACCTTGCTGGGGTCGGTCACCCAACTACCGTCGTTCACGGCACAGTTCTGGGTGACCTGGACGGAGAGGTAGACGTATTCCTCGGCGATGTTGCAGCCGTCGGCCGGGTCGGTGAGGGTGTCGCCGCCGTCACCGCCGAAGTTGGAGCCCATCACCTTGTCGTTGCTGCGCAGAATCGACTGGCCGTTGTCCTGCAGGCCGCCGGTGACGGAGACTCCGCCGTACGTACGGTCCTTGCCGATGCCCACCGAGTAGTACTGGAGGGTGTCGATGGTGCCGTCGTTGAGGGAGGTCCAGTCGGTGGCGTGGCCCGAGGAGTCCTGGGAACCGTTGACCGGGCGCTTGTAGGCGCCGCCGTCGTTGCCGACGTACACGTAACTCTTGCCGTGGTAGCTGCCGATGGCGACGCCGTGCTGGTCGGAATGGGTGGTCTGGTTGCAGTCGCCGGTCTGCTTGGCCGGGTCGATGCTCCAGCAGGAGAAGCCGAAGTTCCAGTACGGGCCGACGGTCGACCAGCTGCTGCCGCCGTCCTTGGTCTCGTAGACCTCTTCGAGCCCCGCGTACACGTGCTCCGCGTTCGCCGGGTCGACGGTCAGGAACTGGTTGTACCAAGCCTGCACGCCCGGCATGTAACCGCTGGAGGTCAGCGCCGAACCGTCGGCCGCCAGCTGCTGGTAGTCGGCGATCTTCGTCCAAGGCCCGGTGGGTGAACCGGACTTGGAGACGTAGAAGCCCTCCAGGCCACTGTCCGGGTTGGTGTTCAGCTGCTCCGGTGACTGGTCGATGGCGTAGTAGCGCGAACCGTCGGCGGACCGGGCGAAGGTGACGTCGCCGACGTTGTCCGGGTCGGACGGCAGGTCGCCCAGGCCAGTGATCCGCGTCCAGGTACCGCCGGAACCCTTGGTGTAGAAGCCGTTGTAGTCGTCACCGCTGCGCCAGCCGACCGCGAGGACCACCTTGGCGGGGTTCTTCGGGTCGATCGCGATGTCGTTGGTGATGTTCTTGTACGGGGCCGAGGCGTCGCCGGCCAGCGAACCGCCCGGCAGGTAGTCCGGGTTGGGCGCGAACTCCAGTTTCCAGGCGCCGCCGAGGGTCTTCGTGGAGTGGCTCCAGACACCCTCGCTGGTCGCAGCCCACACCTTGCCCCCACCGAACCGCAGTTGGTGGATGGTGGTGCTCTCCAGCTCGTCACCGCCGACCCTGCTGCGGGAGGAGAACGTGCCGTGGTGCGGGTCGCTCAGTGCGTACACCCCGCTGCCGAGGTACGCGTCCGCGTTGGTGTTCGCCTCGCCGGTGCCCAGCCACAGGCGCCCGGACCCGTCCAACGCCAGTGCGCCGGTCGACTGGGAGGACAGCTTGTCGCTGATGGGCTGCCAGTGCCCGCCGCCGGACCGGGACCGCCATACGCCGCCGCCCGCGCTGCCGGCGTAGACGTACC
Organism: Streptomyces sp. NPDC026500; assembly: GCF_055567635.1. Taxonomy (NCBI): domain Bacteria; kingdom Bacillati; phylum Actinomycetota; class Actinomycetes; order Kitasatosporales; family Streptomycetaceae; genus Streptomyces; species Streptomyces sp. NPDC026500. The sequence goes on from NZ_JBVHQB010000006.1 coordinate 212,272, forward strand.
CCCCGCCGTCGGCCGCCATCGCGGCCAGGCGCCCGGTGACATTGCCCGAACCGCCGCTGGAGTTGGAGTCGTAGTCGCGGTAGCGCCCGTCGTCGGAGTTGTACGGAAGATCAGTGACGTTCCGCCAACTGCCGCCGGTAGAAGCCAATTGGGCGAGGCTGTTCCACGCGGCACCGTACGCGCCGGGCGCGACGACGCCGGGCGAGGTGCGGGCCTCGGCGTACTGGTCGGCGCCCTCCGCTATCTCGTCGGCTTCATTGCCGTCGTCGCCGCCGTCGCCCTCCGCCGTCACCTTGGGGGTGACAGCGCCCACCGACTGCGCGCGCTCGGCGGCGAGTTGCTTGAGGGCACGGGCCCCGAAGGGGCTGCCGCCCCGACCGGACGCCGCACCCGCGGGTATCGCGACGAGGGCGGCAGACGCGGTGATGGCACAGATCGTGAGCCATCGTCTCTTGCGGGTTGTTTCTGACACCAGATCCTCCCGAACGAGCTTCGATAGAGCCGTCGCAGGAGACCCGATCACGCACGCAGGACGACGTCCGACGCTTGGTCAAACCTTTGATCAGGACCTGTCATTCACCGCATCCGCACCGGATGCGGGCCGTGCGGCGCCTGGGTTTCGCACCGACGCCGCACCCGCCCGGCGAACCGTTCCTGAGTTCCGGAGCCGATCGGCACTCATCCAGCGTCACACCCGCAAGTGGCAACGGCTGGAGGGGTCCGAGTGACACCAAGTGAGCTCCGATTGTCCTGTCCTGACGGTTTCTCAACTGGTGTCATCACATACCGCACGGATAGCGTTGGTTTACTTGAGCAACCCCCACCTCAACAGGAGTCCCAAGCGAACCGCCCCGCCCGACTCGTCGTAGTCGCGCTCACCGCATCCACGGCCCTGCTGCTGACCGCCTGCGGCTCGGGAGGGGGCGACGACTCGTCCTCGGACAAGATCAAGGGGGCGGACGCCGGCGGCGAGAAGGCCTCGGCGAGCGCGAGCGCTTCCGCTCCGGCGGGGCAGGACGTCGCCGGGCGGCCGGAGATCACACTCTCCAAGGAGTTCCAGGCGAACTTCGAAGGCTGGACGAACAGTGATCCGAAGCTCCAGGCGATCCTGAACGACGGCCGGGAGGAACTGAGGTCGGAGTACGCCGCGGTCATCGAGGCGGATCCCTGAGGATGGCGGACGCAACGGACACGCTCTTCGCAACCGCGACGCCGGAGCAGAAGTTCAGCCTCGTCGTGTCGGGCGAGTACATCCTCCAGACAATGATCGCGGCGGGCGCCGAGCACGTGTCCAGCTGCTTCCTTCGCATGAGTGATGGGGAACTGTCTCAGGGCACGCTTTGTGTCCTTGTGGAGAGACCGCACACCGAACTGTGCAGCCAGGACCGGCAGGGATCCGCCAGGCGCACGGCCGTGCAGTGGCGCGAGCTGTATTCGGACGCCGAGATCGGGCTGGTCATGCTGCCGTACGGCATCGCCGCCCTCTGCCTGCGTGATCAGGATCTGCAGGTACCCGGCGCGCTGTTCGGCCTGGACAACCCCGTCCCGGCCACGGTCCGGCAGCTGCAGCTGCAGCTGTGTCTACCGCTGAAAACCGGCCCCGGGTCGGCCCTCTTCGTCTTCACGACCGAAGACATCGCACACTGGTCCGATTACCTCGAGGTACTCAGCGGCATCATGAAGTCGGTCTCGACGGACGAACCGCAGGGAGACGACAGGCCGAAACCGGACGATCTGGCCGCCGAAGAAACGGAGAAACGAGCATGAACGGTGCTGCCGAGGATGAGGCGCGGACGAGGCGTACGCGTTACCCCGTCCCGCTCGCGGTAGGCATCGGCTGCTACGTGCTCGCGGCGATCGCGGGGCTGTTCCTCCTGGCGGACGACTTCGGTCCTGCCCTGTTGGTGCCCCTGTGGATCGTGCACGGCGTGCTGCTCATCCTGCTGATCCGGAAGCTGGGCGCCAAGGAGTCCAGCACGTACACGGCGCTGTTCATCGTGATCACCTCGCTGATGTCCGTGTACGTCGCCACCATGGCACGCGACGATCTCACACTGCAGCAGCGCGGGGAGAAGGTCACGGCCACCGTCGTGAAGAAGTGGCGCGACCCGGCCCAAGGGCGCAAGGGCCGCGACTACAACTACACACTGGAACATCAGGACGGCACCAAGGTGCCGGGACCAGCCATGAAGACGACGTCCGACCGCTACGACATCGGCCAGAAACTGACCGTGCTCGAGGACCTGCGGGGCGAACTCCGCCCCCGGACACCGGGCCAGGCGGACGCGACGGGCGAGGCACTCGGATCAGGTGCGCTCGCGCTTGCCGCACTCGGCGCCGTCGGCTGGATGACCTGGCGGGGCTCCGACGCCGCGAGACGGCGAGACCGTGGAAAGCCGTCGGCTGGCATACGCAAGGCGTACAAGGCCGTCACCGGCAACCACACCACGGGGGAAGAGCAGGAGGAGAAGCTCCGCGAAGCCCTACGCACGTACCCCGCCGACCGCCGTGGTTACGTCAAGGTCCAGCCCGAGGACTACCCCGACCTGCCGCAGCAACGAGCCGCCCGGATCGCCTGGGAGATGGGCCTGCGCGCGGAGGCCATAGGCAACCGGGGTTCGTGGCGCTTCAAGGAAACCGTGATCGAGGAAGTCCCGCACGACTGAGCCGGCACCCGAGAAGCCATGAGCCACGAACCCTCGGGCGGCAATCTGCTCGTCGCATTCGAGAACGCCTGGAACGGCGGCGGCAAGAGGGACGGAACAGCCAGGCAGGGGAAGTGAGCCGCACGATGAAAGACCCGGAAATACTGTCCCGATTCGACGGGCGAGGCCACGTCGAGTTCCTCCTCGGCGGCTTCGAGGGCAGTCAATCCAACAAGATCACGGCCATCGGCTTCGAGTTCGGCTACGACCTCCAGGCAACCGAGATGCCGAGCAGGAGCACCATCCGCCTGATCTTTGTCCGGAACGATTCCCCGACAGTTCGACAACGTGCCCAACAGACTCGGGACCGACTGCGCGCGGGAGGCCCACTCCTGCCGACGTGGGACGCTCCCGCCGCGCAGCCAGGCACGACCCGGCCCGTCACGGCCGAAGAGATGATGTCGGCGCGCCAGGGTGTCACCACCTACGAAGCCAACGGGTCAAAGAGATTTGCCCTCGTCGTCGCACTGCTCGGTCTCGGATGCTTCATCGTCGCGGGAGTGCTGCGGGACCGACCGGGTGCCGCCCTCGCCGTGCTGCTGGTCTTCGCCATCCCGTTGGCCGTGACCGCGGTGTTCATCCCTCGATGGATGAAGCGCTGGTACGAGAAGAACCGACGGCTGGTAGATCTCCACGACCGGCAGCGGATCGGCCAGGTCGGGCCCCCGCCGCCACCGCCCGGCCCCTCCGACCGGCATCCTGGTCCAGGAAACGGACAGTGATGCGGATCGACTTCTCGGTACCCGCCGAGTTCGAGGAAGTGCCGCTGGGCATGGACTTCGACGCGGCTTGGGCCGAGGTGAGCGCAGCCGCGACTGGCAGCTGGCCCATCAGGCACTCGCAACACTCCCTCACGGCACCTGGACGTCCTACGGTGACCTAGCCGCGTTTCTCGGCTCCGGCGCCCAGGCCGTAGGAAACCACCTGGCCGACACCCAGGGCGTGGCCAACGCCTACCGCGTGCTCACGTCTGAGGGCAAAGTCTCCGACGGATTCCGCTGGTCGTCTCCGGACGAAGAAGGCGACGTCAGAGCCCGGTTGACCACGGACGGCATCCGCTTCACGGTCAACGGTGCGGCCGATCCGGTTCAACGCCTCACTGCCGACGATCTCGCTCTCCTGCTCACCGGCGTAGACGACACCCCGGCGGACGACGACGGCACAGCACAGCGCACCGCGCAGGGCCAGAACGGAGAGACCCGCGCCGACCGGTTCTTCCGTCAGCTCGTGGCAGACGACTCACCCGAAACGGTCGAAGCCGTCCGTGCCCTTCTCGCCCATTGGCAGGAGCTCGGCGGATGGATCGGCCACGGCGCCGGAAAGGTCACCACGAGCGCGTTTCTCATGCTCGGAGAAGCTGGGTCACAAGGCCGCGGCATTTGGCCGCTGACGCTCTACCTGGGCGACGGACGCGGCGGGACGGCGGAGGTGGGGTTCCAACACCTCGCCGCGCGCGAGCCCTTCACCGACCGCGGGTTGCGCGCCGAGCTCCTGCGGCGCCTCAATGAGCTGAAGGGGGTCGACATCCCCGAGGGAAAACTGGAACTGCGTCCCAACTTCCGGCTCTCCATCCTGGAGAGGGACGACAACCGCGAACTGCTCGCCGAGACACTGGCGTGGTTCCGTCACTGCTGGGACACCCGGGATACGGCCTGAGGCGTCGGCGCGTGAGCTTGGCTCGACAAACGATGACGCAAGCTCCCGTGGTCGGTCTCCGGGTACGCGGTCACACCGGCGGCCGAACCCAGATAACCGCCTAATGGGAGCTACGGAGCCGGGGAATGCTCGGTGCCGTAGCCGCCAGCAGGTGAGCACTATCGCCGCCGGAACCAGCCGAGTTCTGGAGTCAGACCGTGCCCCTGCTGGTCGGCCGGGAGGCCAGACCGCTGATGGGGTGGCGTGCCCGCCCCACGGGGGCGTGAGCACTGGATCCATTAGGCCGCGTGCCGCGCCTTCCGCAGGCTGCACCGCTGTGTCAAGTACGAGACGGGGAGGGTCTGTTGCTGCTGATCGGTGATGAATGGGCCGAGGACCACCACGATGTCGAGGTCCAGGACGAGACCGGCCACAAACTGGCCGCCGCGAACCTGCCCGAAGGGGTGGCAGGCATCGCGAAGCTGCACGAACTGATCGCCCGCCACGGCGGCGCGGACCTGGACCCAGCCGAGGTCGTGGTCGGCATCGAGACCGACCTCGGCTCGTGGGTGCAGGCCCTGATCGCCTCCGGCTACCAGGTGTTCGCGATCAGCCCCCGCCAGGTCAACCGGTTCAAGGAACGCTATGCCTCCTCCGGCGCCAAGAGTGACAAGGGCGACGCACACGCGCTGGCGGACATGGTCCGCATCGACCGGGACCAGCTTCGACCGGTGGCCGGGGACAGTGAGCAGGCCCAGGCCGTCAAGGTCGTCGCCCGTGCTCACCAGAGCCTGATCTGGGAACGCACCCGCACCTTCCAGCGTCTGCGTTGCACTCTGCGCGAGTACTTCCCAGCCGCTTTGGCCGCATACGCGGACCTGACACTGACCAGCACGGACGCGCTGGAACTGCTGATCAAGGCACCTGCCCCGGCAGCCGGGGCGAAGCTGACCCGCACCCAGATCACCGCCGTCCTGACGCGCCACCGCCGCCGCAACCGGGACGCGAAAGCGGCCACCATCCAAGCCGCGCTGCGTGAGCCGCAACTTGGTCTGCCCGAACCGGTCACCGCCGCCTACGCGGCCACCGCCACCGCCCACGCCCGCTTGATCATCGCGCTGAACGAGCAGATCGCCGCGATGGAAGAGCAGGTGAAGACCCATTTTCTGGCGCACCCGGACGCTGAGATCTACCTCTCGATGCCTGGCATCGGGGAGATCACCGGCGCCCGGGTGCTTGCCGAGTTCGGAGACGATCCCACCCGATACGCCAACGCGAAAGCCCGCAAGAACTATGCCGGCACCAGCCCCATCACCCGAGCCTCCGGCAAGAGCCACAGCGTCCAGGCCCGCTACGTCCGCAACAACCGCCTCGCAGACGCCCTGCAATCCCAGGCGTTCGCCGCCCTGCGATCACCGGGCGCCCGCCGCTACTACGACAAGCAACGCGCCCGCGAGGTCGGCTACAACCCCGCCCTCCGCCAGCTCGGCAACCGGCTCGTCGGCATCCTCCACGGCTGCCTCAAAACCCGTACCCACTACGACGAAACCACCGCCTGGTCACACCATGCCTACACCTCTGCCGCTTGACCTCCAACGACATGGGGTGTCTGACTACCGAGCTGTCAGATCCTGGCGGTGTGCTTCTCTCCATGGACGCGTAGACGATGCGGCGGCGCGCAGCGCGCCCCGAGCGGGCGTCATTCGAGCGTCAGGAACTCGCGGCGCCGCCGCGACACTGCTGCCGCCAGGACCGCTTACGCCTTTGCGCCGCAGCGGCGGAGCACGAGAGGATCCGACGATGCCCGAAGAGTTCGACCGCGGTAGCTCCCTTGAGAAGCTGGAGGGCCTGCGCTGGCCGGTTCCTCCTGCGGACACGACCCCCATGGCCCGGAACGTGTACGAGCTGCGGCGTCGGCCGGTCGCGACCCTGCAGCCGCACGAGCTGGCCCGGCTGATCGGGCAGGACGTGGGACTGCCCTGGCTGCTGCCCCTGGCCGTGGATATTCTGCGGGACACCGCGCCGAAGCAGGCCGAGAGCGGCTGGTTCGACGATGACCTGCTGTACGCGGTCATCACCAGAAAGCCAGAGGTCTGGGCCGCCGCCCCGGAGCTGGCTCACGAACTCAAGGAAACCGTCGCCGTCCTGACCGACGTCTCGCGCTACGTCCGCCAGGACATCGACGCGTTCCTCTCGGCGCTACCCGGGGACGATGCCTGAGAGCGAGGCATGACCAAGGTGATGGAACAGCCCGCAGCGGACCTTCGCGCTTCCGCCGTACGTCGTCGGAACAGGGCGGCACATACGGCTGGCTCCAGCGAGCCATGCGCCGGCCGCCACTGACCGTGGACGGGATGAGCCTTTGACCGTGGCGGACCACCGTCCGCTTCGGCAGGGACTCCGGTCAGGCGTCCTTCTTCACCGGCTCCAGAATCGCCACGCACTCCACGTGGTGCGTCATCGGGAACAGGTCGAACGCCCGCAGCGTCCGCACCTTGTAGCCGCCGTCGCGGAAGTACGCGATGTCCCGGGCCAGCGCCGCCGGGTCGCAGGCCACGTACGCGATCTTTCGCGCGCCCAGGGACACGAGGTGTTCGACCGTCTTCTTGCCGGCGCCCGCGCGGGGCGGGTCCAGGACGATGAGGTCGACCTCGCTGATGCCGGTGCGCGGGAGGATCGCCTCGACCTTGCCCTGTTCGATGCGGACGCGGTCGAAGGCGGCGAGGTTGTGCCGGGCGTCCTCCACGGCGCGCTTGCCCGACTCGATGCCGAGGACCGCGCCCTGGTCGCCGATCCGGTCCGCGAGCGCGCCCGCGAAGAGGCCGACACCGCAGTACAGGTCGAGCGCCATGTCGCCCTTGCGCGGCAGCAGACCCTGCATGACCGCCTTGACGAGGGTATCGGCGGCCATCGGGTGGACCTGCCAGAAGCCGCCGCTGCCGACGCGGTAGGTGCGGCCGTCGGCGCGCTCGCGCACGAACGCGCGGCCGTGGACGCGGTGGATGCCGCCGTCCTGTTCGGCGACCCGCATCACGGAGACCGGCTTGTCGAGCTCGACGAGGGGCAGGCGGGCACCGGGGCGGGGCTCCAGGATGACCATGCGGTCCTGGGAGCCCGTCGCGGCGATCGCCTCGACGGCCTCCATGCCGGACCAGTCGCGCTCCTCGATGCCGAGTTCGGTGACACCCGGGGCGGCGATCATGCAGCGCTCGATGGGCTCGACCTCGTGCGAGCGGTGGCGGCGCAGTCCGGCGTTGCCGTCCGCGTCGACCGCGTACTGCACGCGCGTGCGCCAGGCCGGGACCTCGCCCGCGGGCAGCTTGTCGCCCTCGGCGGGCATCACCGTGCCGTCCCAGCCGGCCTCCTCGGGCGTGAGCCCCGCGAGGCGCTGCAACTGCTCGGCGATGACCTCGCCCTTGAGCCGGCGCTGGGCGCCGGGCTTGGCGTGCTGCCAGTCGCAGCCGCCGCAGCGACCGGGACCCGCGTACGGGCAGGGCGCCTCGACGCGGTCCTTGGAGGCGTCGATGATCCGCACGGCGTCGGCGCGCAGGAACCGCGCGCCCTCCTCGCCCTCGGTCACCCGGGCGACGACCCGTTCACCGGGCAGCGCGTGCCGGACGAAGAGGACCTGGCCCTCGTCCGTACGGGCGATGCAGTGCCCGCCGTGCGCCACGGGGCCGATCTCGACCTCGTACTCGTCCCCCACCAGCGACTTCTTCGGTTCTGCCTGCATGGTGGGGTGACTCCAGATGAGAAGGGGGAAACGGCCGGACAACAGCCCACCAGTCTACGTGCTTCCGGCGCGCTTCCCGCGCCCGTCGATTTTCGGGCTGCGCTCCTTCGGCCGCCAGTCCTTCGGGCTCGGCTCCTTCGACCGCTAGTTCTTCGGGCTGTGCTCCTTCGGGCTGTGCTCCTTGGGCCGTTCGTGGGCCGGTCCCCGGCGCACCGCACCCGGCGCGTTCCAGTCCTGCCGCTTGCGGGCACGCAGCTTCGCGGCCTCGGAGGACTCCAGCTGGTAGGGCACGGAGGTGACCATGACCCCCGGCGTGAACAGCAGTCGGCCCTTGAGACGCAGGGCGCTCTGGTTGTGCAGCAGGTGCTCGTACCAGTGGCCGACGACGTACTCGGGGATGATCACGGAGACCGCGTCGCGCGGCGACTCCTTGCGCAGGCCCTTCACGTACTCGATGACCGGCCGGGTGATCTCGCGGTAGGGCGAGTCGAGGACCTTCAGCGGTACGTCGATGCCGCGCCGCTCCCATTCGTCGCGCAGGGTCTTGGTCTCGGCCGGGTCCACGTTGACGCTGAGCGCTTCGAGGGTGTCGGAGCGCAGCAGCTTGGCGTAGGCGAGGGCGCGCAGCGCCGGTCGGTGGATCTTGGAGACCAGCACGACGGAGTGGACGCGGGAGGGGCGGACGCTGTCGTCGGACGGCCCCTCCGGGGCGGCCAGTTCCTCCGAGACGCGGTCGTAGTGCTTACGGATCGCGGTCATCGTCGCGTAGAAGATCACCATGCCGAGCAGGGCGACCCAGGCGCCGTGCGTGAACTTGGTGACCAGGACGACGACCAGGACCAGCCCGGTGAAGAAGGCGCCGAAGGTGTTGATCGCCCGGGAGCGGACCATGTGGCGCCGCTTGGCCTGGTCGGTCTCGGTGGCCAGGTGGCGGTTCCAGTGGCGGACCATGCCGGTCTGGCTGAGAGTGAACGAGACGAAGACGCCGACGATGTAGAGCTGGATCAGACGCGTCGAGTCGGCTCCGTAGATGATGACGAGCATGCTCGCGGCGCCGGCCAGGAGCACGATGCCGTTCGAGAAGGCCAGACGGTCGCCGCGGGTGTGCAGCTGGCGCGGCAGGTAGCGGTCCTGGGCGAGGATCGAACCCAGCAGCGGGAAGCCGTTGTACGCGGTGTTCGCGGCCAGGAACAGGACGAGCGCGGTGGCGGCGGCCAGCACGATGAACAGGAAGCTGCCCTTGCCGAACACGGCCTCGGCCACCTGGGAGATCACCGGGTTCTGGACGTATCCGGCACCGACCGCCACGCCGTTGTGGATCAGGTCCGTGGCGGGGTTCTCGGCCATGCGCACCTTGGTGGTCATGGCCAGGGCGATGATGCCGCAGAACATGGTGACGGCGAGCAGGCCCATCGCCGCGAGCGTCGTCGCGGCGTTCTTCGACTTCGGTTTGCGGAAGGCGGGGACACCGTTGGAGATCGCCTCGACGCCGGTGAGCGCCGCGCAGCCGGACGAGAAGGCGCGCAGCAGCAGGAAGACGAGGGCGAAGCCCGCGAGCCCCTGGTGCTCGGCCTTGATGTGGTACTCGGCGGTCGGCGCGTTCATGCTGTCGCCGAGCACGAGTCCGCGGAAGGCGCCCCAGGCGATCATGATGAAGACGCCCGCGACGAAGACGTACGTCGGAATCGCGAAGAGCTTTCCGGACTCCTTGACTCCGCGCAGGTTCATCAGTGTGAGCAGCACGATGACGGCGACCGCGCAGGCCACCTTGTGCTGCACCACGAAGGGAACCGCCGAGCCGAGGTTCTCGATGCCGGAGGCGATGGAGACGGCGACCGTGAGGACGTAGTCGACGAGCAGCGCGCTGGCGACGGTGAGGCCGGCCCGCGGACCGAGGTTGGTGGTGGCCACCTCGTAGTCGCCACCGCCGCTCGGGTACGCGTGCACGTTCTGGCGGTAGGACGCGACCACCGTGAACATCAGCACGACGACCGCGAGCGCGATCCAGGGGCTGAAGTGGTAGGCCGACACGCCCGCGATGGAGAGGACCAGCAGTACCTCTCCAGGCGCGTACGCCACAGAGGAAAGCGGGTCGGATGCGAAGACGGGGAGGGCAATGCGCTTCGGCAGAAGCGTTTCACCCAACCGGTCACTGCGCAGTGCGCGCCCGATGAGGATCCGCTTGGGCACGTCGGTCAGTTTGGACACAACAGGGAATCGTAAGGGTTCGAACTGGCAGTCGCCCACCCGCCGTCCCTCTTCGGCACATCATCTGCTCTCCGGGTGAAAACGGGGCGGGCTCCGGCTGCGGATTCCGCAGCCCGGAAGGTCCACGTGTCTATATGACAAAACCCTGTTCCCCGACCGCCCTGGAGGACCCATGCACCTGAGCGCGGAGCTCATCGGCGCCACCCTCGGACTGATCGGCCTCGGAATCCTGACTCTCGCGAGTGTCCGCAGCATCACACGACGCTGAACCCTGCGTTCACCGGCGTTCCCGGAGCGTTCCGCGAAAAACCGCAGGCGAACCTGCGCAAGGGTGCCCCTGGTCGACCGCGCGTGTGTAGCTTGGGCGGCGGTCTGAGACCCTGTTTAGCCTGAGCCGTAACCATTCACATGCGGAAGGACGGTCGTGCACATCGTCATCATGGGCTGCGGAAGAGTGGGTTCCGCGCTTGCCCAGAACCTGGAGCAGCAGGGGCACACGGTCGCCGTGATCGACCAGGACCCCACCGCCTTCCGGCGGCTGGGCTCCGGGTTCGGCGGCCGTCGTGTCACCGGAGTCGGCTTCGACCAGGACACCCTGCGCGAGGCGGGCATCGAGGAGGCCGGCGCGTTCGCGGCGGTCTCCAGCGGTGACAACTCCAACATCATCGCCGCCCGCGTGGCCCGCGAGATGTTCGGCATCGAGAACGTCGCCGCCCGCATCTACGATCCGCGCCGCGCCGAGGTCTACCAGCGCCTCGGCATTCCGACCGTCGCCACCGTCCGCTGGACGGCCGACCAGATGCTCCGCCGGCTGCTCCCCTCGGGCGCCGAGCCGCTGTGGCGCGACCCCACGGGCGGTGTGCAGCTCGCCGAGGTGCACGCCTCCACCGCCTGGGTGGGCCACAAGATCAGCCGCCTCCAGGACGAGACGGGCGTACGCGTCGCCTTCCTCACCCGGCTGGGTGAGGCGATCCTGTCCACCTCCCAGACGGTGCTGCAGGAGGGCGACCTCGTGCACGTGATGATGCGTACCGACGAGGTGGAAAAGGTCGAGGCGGCGTTCGCCAAGGGCCCTGAGGAAGAGGCGGGTCACTGATGAGAGTCGCCATTGCCGGTGCCGGTGCCGTGGGCCGCTCGATCGCGGGCGAACTGCTGGAGAACGGCCACGAGATCCTGCTGATCGACAAGGCGCCGACCGCCATCTCGGTCGAGCGCGTCCCGCAGGCGGAGTGGCTGCTCGCCGACGCCTGCGAGATCACCTCCCTGGACGAGGCCGCGCTGCAACGCTGCAACGTGGTCATCGCGGCCACGGGAGACGACAAGGTCAACCTCGTGGTCTCGCTGCTCGCGAAGACCGAGTACGGGGTCCCGCGGGTCGTGGCCCGGGTGAACAACCCCAAGAACGAGTGGCTGTTCAACGAGTCCTGGGGCGTGGACGTCGCCGTCTCGACCCCGCGGCTGATGTCGGCCCTCGTCGAGGAGGCCGTCAGCGTCGGCGACCTGGTGCGGCTGCTCCGCTTCAGCCACGGCGACGCCAACCTCGTCGAGCTGACCCTGCCGCCGGAGTCCGCCCTCGCGGGCACGACCGTCGGCGACGTCGCGTGGCCGGAGGACACCTCGCTGGTGACCATCATCCGCGGAACCCGCGTCCTGACGCCCTCCCGGGAGGACTCCCTGGAGGCGGGCGACGAGCTCCTCTTCGTGGCCGCCCAGGCCCGTGAGGAGCAGCTGGAGGACCTGCTGTCGGTCCGCCGCGACACGAACGCGACGAGCTAACCGTTCCCGTCGGCGGTACGACGTCCCGGCGACGGGAGGACGTACCGCCGACGGAAGGGCGTTCCGCGCGGCGGTACGACGAAGGGGGCGCCCGGAGATTTCTCCGGGCGCCCCCTTCGTCGTGGAACAGCGTTGCTCAGGCGTCCTGGGGCTTACGCCTCGCGGCGGTGCCGGGCCGGGGCCGCGGTCTCACCGCGCTCGTTCGCGAGGGCGGCCTTGCGCTCGTTCTCCGCCTGCTCCTCGGCCTCCATCTCCGCGAACACGTCGATGGGCGGCGGCGCCTTGGCCAGGAAGACCCAGGTGAGCCAGACGGCGAGCAGGAACGGCGGGATCTTCAGGGCGATCAGAACCCAGCCGAACTGGGTGGTGTCGCCCCACCAGTAGAGCGGGAAGAGCACCGCGCACTTGGCGAGCAGGATCAGGCCCCAGGCCCAACTGGCCTTCGTGTACGCCTTCTTCCGGCCGGGGTTGCGGGTGCGCCAGGAGAGGTTCTCCTTGAAGACCGGGCCGAGCATCAGGCCGATCAGCGGTACACCCGCGAGGGTCGTGACGATATAGGCGACGGCGAGCCCGAGCGTGTACAGCATGCCCGGCAGGTAGAAGTCCTTCGCGTTGCCCGTCATCATCGCGAAGACCACACCGAAGGCGACGCCGAAGACACCGCTGAAGGCGTGCTTCACGGTGTCGCGCCGCACCAGGCGGACCACGACGAGCAGCAGGGACACGGCGAGGGCGGCGATCGCCGACCAGTGCAGATCCTTGTTGATCGTGAAGATGGTGACGAAGAGGAGGCCCGGCACCACCGTTTCGACCATGCCCCGCAAGCCGCCGAACGCTTCGAAGAGTGCGGCCTCGGTCACCGCCCGCGCATCCTGCTGGGCGTCCTGGGCGTCTTCGGTCGGCTTGTCGAGCGACGTCACCGGCTACTCCCGTCCGAGGGGTCTGAGTTCGTACTTCGGATTGAACAACACCCTACGGCCCCGGCTCAGCGAGATACGGCCGGAGGCGATCAGCTTGCGTCCGGGCTCGATGCCGACGATGGAGCGGCGGCCGAGCCAGACCACGTCCAGGGCGGCCGAGCCGTCGAACAGCTCGGCTTCCAGGGCCGGAACACCGGCCCGCGGCCGCAGAGTGACCGTGCGCAAGGTACCAGTAACCGTGACGATCTGCCGGTCGTGGCAGTCACCGATCCGGGTGCAGCCGGCGGTCGCGGCGTCCTCCCGCAGCTCCTCGGACTCCAGGTCCTCCTGGGACGAGGAGAGCCGGTCCATCATGCGCCGGAAGCGGCCCGCCGGCTTTTCGGAACGAGGAACAGCACTCATACCGAAAGCGTACCGGGGGGCGCTGACGGCTACGTACCCGCGGCACCGTCACCCGAACCGGGTACGAACCACGCTCGATCCGGCGGTCGCGCCGCCCCCTCGAACCGGCCCGCACTTTGTCACTCGCACCGGTGACGCACGTCATCGCTCGAAGCGGTACCCCATCCCCGGCTCGGTGATGAAGTGCTTCGGGTGCGAGGGGTCCGCCTCCAGCTTGCGGCGCAGCTGAGCCATGTAGACCCGCAGGTAGTTCGTCTCCGTCCCGTACGACGGTCCCCAGACCTCCTGGAGCAGCTGCTTCTGGCTGACCAGGCGGCCCGTGTTGCGGACCAGTACCTCCAGCAGGTGCCACTCCGTGGGGGTGAGGCGGACGTCCCGCCCGTCGCGGTGCACCTTCTTCGCCGCCAGGTCGACGGTGAACCCCGCCGTCTCCACGATCACGTCGTCCTCATCGCCCCCGGTGGGCTCCGCGCGGCGGACCGCGGCGCGCAGCCGGGCGAGCAGCTCGTCCATGCCGAACGGCTTGGTGACGTAGTCGTCGGCGCCGGCGTCGAGTGCCTCGACCTTTTCGTCGGAGGAGTGCCGCGCGGACAGCACCAGGATCGGCACCCGGGTCCAGCCGCGCAGCCCCTTGATCACCTCGACGCCGTCCATGTCGGGCAGGCCGAGGTCGAGCACGACGACGTCGGGGTGGCGGGCGGCGGCGAGCTGGAGCGCGGTGGCTCCGTCGGGGGCCGCGTCGACCTCGTACTTGCGTGCCTTCAGGTTGATCACGAGGGCTCGGGTGATCTGCGGCTCGTCGTCGACCACGAGGACCCGGGTCATGAGGCCTGCCTTTCTGCGACTGCTGATCGGGCGGCCAGGTCGGGCAGGCGGTCCACCGCCCGCACCGTGAGCACCATGGTGAGTCCGCCTCCGGGGGTGTCCTCGGCGGTGAGGGTGCCGCCCATCGCCTCGGCGAAGCCCCGGGCGACCGCGAGGCCGAGGCCCACTCCGGTGCCGCGCGGGGCGTCTCCGTAGCGCTGGAAGGGCGCGAATATACGGTCCTTGGCTTCGTCCGGGACGCCGGGGCCGCGGTCCACGACGCGTACCTCCACCCGGTCGGCGATGGCGCTCGCGGCGACCAGGACCCGTTCGTCGACATGGCTGTACTTGACGCCGTTCTCGACGAGGTTGGCGACGGCGCGCTCCAGGAGTCCGGCGTCGACGGCGACCATCGGCAGGCTCTCCGGGATCTCCAGGTCCACGCTGTCCTCGGGGACGCCGCCGAGCGCCATCGGGACGACCTCGTCGAGGTCGATCTCCCGGATCAGCGGGGTGACGGTGCCGGTCTGGAGCCGGGACATGTCCAGCAGGTTGCCCACCAGGTGGTCGAGGCGATCGGCGCCGTCCTCGATGCCTTCGAGGAGTTCGGCCCGGTCCTCCTCGGACCAGGCCACGTCGTCGGAGCGCAAGGACGACACCGCCGCCTTGATCCCGGCGAGCGGGGTGCGCAGGTCGTGGCTCACGGCGGCCAGCAGGGCGGTGCGGATGCGGTTGCCCTCCGCCAGTTCCTTGGCCTGGTCTGCCTCGAACTGAAGGCGCTGGCGGTCCAGGACCACGGCGGCCTGCGCGGCGAAGGCGGCCAGCACCCGGCGGTCGGAGGCGGGCAGCACCCGTCCGGACAGGGCGAGCGCCATGCGGTCGCCGACCGGCACGTCGACGTCGGCGTCCTCGGGGCGCGTCGAGGGCGCCGGTCCGACGCTGCCCGCGCACGTCCACGGGTCGACGTCGCCCGCCCGCTCCAGGAGCGCGACCGACTCCATCCCGAACGTCTCTCTGACCCGCTCCAGCAAGGCTTCCAGGCTGGTCTCGCCGCGCAGCACGCTGCCCGCCAGGAAGGAGAGGATCTCCGATTCGGCCCGCAGCCGCGCCGCCTGGTGGGTGCGGCGGGCCGCGAGGTCCACCACCGACGCCACGGAGACGGCGACGCCGACGAAGATCACGATGGCGACGATGTTCTTCGGGTCGGCGATGGTCAGCCGATGCAGGGGTGGCGTGTAGAAGTAGTTCAGTAGCAGGGAGCCGAAGGCCGCCGAGGCGAGGGCGGGGAGGAGACCGCCGAGCAGGGCGGCCGCGACGGTCACCGCCAGGAACAGCAGCATGTCGTTGGCGAGGCCGAGGTCGATGGTGTTCAGCAGCAGCGCCATGACCACGGGGCCGCCCACCCCGATCACCCAGCCCCAGATGATCCGGGAGCGCCCGAGCCGTGCCCCGCGGGCCACCGGAAGACCGCGCCCCTTGGCGACCTCTTCGTGGGTGACGATGTGGACGTCCAGGTCGGGGCCGGACTCCCGGGCGACCGTGACACCGACGCCCGGCCCGAAGACGTACTGCCAGGTCTTGCGGCGGGACGAGCCGAGCACGATCTGGGTGGCGTTGACACCGCGCGCGAAGTCCAGCAGGGAGGCGGGTATGTCATCGCCGACCACGTGGTGGAAGGTGCCGCCGAGGTCCTCGACGAGGGTGCGCTGGACCGCCAGCTCCTTCGGCGAGGCGGAGGTGAGCCCGTCACTGCGGGCGATGTAGACGGCCAGTACCTCACCGCCCGCGCCCTTCTCGGCGAGCCGCGCGGCGCGCCGGATCAGCGTCCGCCCCTCAGGACCGCCGGTCAGCCCGACGACGATCCGCTCCCGGGAGCCCCAGATCTTGGAGACCCGGTGCTCGCTGCGGTACTCGGTGAGGTATTCGTCGACCCGGTCGGCGACCCACAGCAGCGCGAGCTCGCGCAGGGCCGTGAGATTGCCCGGACGGAAGTAGTTGGACAGGGCGGCGTCGACCTTGTCGGGCTTGTAGATGTTGCCATGGGCCATCCGGCGGCGCAGCGCGGGCGGCGACATGTCGACCAGCTCGATCTGGTCCGCCCGCCGCACCACCTCGTCCGGCACGGTCTCGCGCTGCCGAACGCCCGTTATCGACTCGACGACATCGCCCAGTGACTCCAGGTGCTGGATGTTGACGGTGGAGACGACGTCGATGCCGGCGGCGAGCAGTTCCTCCACGTCCTGCCAGCGCTTGTCGTTGCGGGAGCCGGGCACGTTGGTGTGCGCCAGTTCGTCCACCAGGGCGACGGCCGGGGCGCGCCGGAGCACGGCGTCGACGTCCATCTCGGTGAAGACGCCGCCCCGGTACTCCAGCTCCTTGCGCGGCACCTGCTCCAGACCGTGCAGCATCACTTCGGTGCGCGGCCGGTGATGGTGCTCGACGAACGCCACCACGCAGTCCGTCCCGCGTTCGACGCGGCGATGCGCCTCGGAGAGCATCGCGTACGTCTTGCCGACGCCCGGTGCCGCACCGAGGTAGATCCGAAGCTTGCCTCGTCCCATGAGCCCTATTGTCTTCCTGTCACCGCTGTGTACGCAGCGTCGACCTTACGGCCAAGATTCCCGACGAAAGGGACGAGTGTCCGGCCGGGGAACGTCTTTGACGCAACCCTGATGCCCCGCACGACCTCGCACGATCCACACGGTTCCACCGGCCTCGCACGGTTGCGCACGACCCGCACGGTTCCGTGCGGACCCACACGGCTCCAGCGGCCTCGCGCGGTTCCGCACGACCCGCACAGTTCCACGCGGACCCGCACGGTTCCGCACGGCCTCGCACGGTTCCACGCGGCCTCGCAGAATTCCGGACGACACCGCACACACCCCTCGGCGCGATCCCGCATGGCCCCCGCACAGCCTCGTAAGGCCCGCGTGGCCCCCTGCGACCCCGCGGGGCCTCACTGCTCGACGATCTCCCCGTCGCTCAGCTCCAGCACCCGGTCGGCCAGGTCGAGCAGGGTCGCGTCATGGGTGGCGACCAGTACTGTCACCCGCTCGCTGCGGACGACGGCGCGCAGCAGCTCCATCACGGCATGGCCGGTCTCCGCGTCCAGCTGGCCGGTGGGCTCGTCGGCTATGAGCAGTGCGGGGTTGTTGGCGAGGGCGCGGGCTATGGCCACGCGCTGCTGCTGGCCGCCGGAGAGCTCTCCGGGCCGCTGGGCCGCGTGGTCGGCGAGACCGACGAGGGAGAGCAGCAGCTCGACGCGCTCCTCGCGCTCGCGTGCTTCCGCCCGGCGCAGCCGCAGCGGGACCCCGACGTTCTCCGCGGCGGTGAGGATGGGGATGAGCCCGAAGGACTGGAAGACGAAGCCGATGCGGTCGCGGCGCAGGCCCAGCAGACCGCTCTCGTCGAGGGTCGAGAGATCGAGGCCGTCCACCGTGACGCGTCCCTCGTCCGGTTCGTCGAGCCCGCCGACGAGATTGAGCAGTGTGGTCTTGCCCGATCCGGAGCGCCCCTTGAGGGCGACGAGTTCTCCGCGCGGTACATCGAAGGAGACCCCTCGCAGCGCGTGCACGGCGGCGGCTCCGGTGCCGTACGAACGACGGACGTTCTCGACGCGCACCATCGTGTCGGTGTCGGTGTCGGTGTCGGTGCCGGTGCCGGTGTCGATGCCGGTGATGGCCTGGCTCATGTTCCCTCCCCGTGATCCCCGTGATCCCCCATGGACCGGGCGTCAGTATCGCGACCGGACGCCCGGTCCCTCAATGGTTCATCGGATGGGACCCCGGCTTCGGTTCACGCGGGATTGTCGCCGTGCGTCAGCGTCTCCCACGCCACGAAGAGGTTGTTGCTGCCGGCCGGGCGGTTCTGCTGGGTGAGCGTCTGGGTGTTGGTCATCGCGATGCCCAGGCGGTTGTGCAGCGCGTTGTAGCCGACCTCGGTGACCGGGCCGAGCCCGAGGTTCAGCGATCCGCCGCACAGCCAGCTCGGCACCGCCGTACCCAGCTGGTACTTCGACTGGAAGCCGAGCGCCTGGCGCAGCCGCTCGCCGACATCGGTGCCGTACAGGTCCTGCCCCTGGATGCGGCTGGTCTCGGCGATGTGCGAGATGGCCGAGATGCCGTAGCCGGTGTGGGTGAAGTCGCGGCAGGTCTCCTGGGTGAGCCCGGTGACGAAGGTGGACTGCCCCTGCCAGTAACTGACGATCTTCGCGGTCGTGTCGAGGTTCTGGCTCGGCACGGTCTTCGGCACGGCGCCGTCGGTGGAGAGGTAGACGTACGCCGCCGTGCGCGTCCGGAACTTCGCCATGGCCCTGTCGTACGACGTCTTGTCCTCCAGGAAGACGGAGATGCCGACCGCGGCCTCCATCATCGACAGTTCCCAGTTGCCGTTGGAGTTGGAGCCGTTGATGATCTCCGGCAGGTAGACGTCGCGCAGCATGGTCGCGAAGCGGCCGGAGTTCGCCCAGGAGCCGGTGTACGTGTACTTGATGATCTCGGCGGCCTTGGGCCAGGAAGAGCCGGCCCAGCCGGTCTGCAGGGGCGCGTTGCTGTTGGTGTGCTCCTTGATCACCGCGGACCAGGCGTCCATCAGCTCGATGGCCTTCTTGGCGTAGCGGTCGTCGCGGGTGACGTACCAGGCGAGGGCGTCGGTGTACGCGGCTATCGCGTCCTCGCGCTCGTCGGTGCAGCCGTAGTTCGGGTTCGAGTACGAGCCGCACTCGACGGTCGCGCGGGGCGTGGGGGTGCGCGTGAGCGAGGCGTACTTGCTCGCCATCATCTGGTCGTAGGCGCCCTTCCAGGGCTGGGCGCCGGCCAGGACCTGGGTCCGGGCGAAGTCCAGCTGCCCCCTGGAGACGGTGACTCCGGGGTGGACGAAGGTGGCGGGCGCCGCGTCGGCCCGGTGCGCGCCGGGCCAGGACAGAAGGGTGCCCACGAGTGCAGCGGTCGCGGCGGCGACTGTGACGAGGAGAGCGGGGCGTCGTCTGCGGCGGTGCCGAGTGGGGGTGTCGGACATGCAGAGCCATCCGTTCTTGTATGTGAACTACACATGGGATGCTGAACAGCTTCGCTGGCCGGTGACCATAGGTACGGACCAGACTTCCGTCAAGGCCCGAAGAAAGACCCGCTGCTCAACTACTGTTCACATACAAGAACCTGCGGGATACGCGCCCTACGGAACCCACATACAGGAAAGGGCCGCACCCCCTGGGGGTGCGGCCCGCCTGTTGTCTGTTTGTCCGTCTAGTGGACCTCGGTGATCTCCGGTCCGCGCTGCAGCTGACCCATGCCGCCGGAGAAGCGGGAGCCACTCTGGTCCTCCTGCTGAACACCCTCGGGGACCATCTGCGCGTCGTTCGGCAGCTTCAGGACGATCGGGTCGCGCGGGGCCATCGGGCCCTCACCGCGGACGACGACCGTGTCCCGGAAGATCTGCTCCAGCAGACCCGCGGCCTGCGGCTGCACGGCACCCTGCCCGGAGATCACTCCGCGCAGGAACCAGCGGGGACCGTCCACGCCGACGAATCGCACGACCTGGAAACCGCCCGTGCCGTCCGGCAGCTGGACCGGTACCTGCGCCCGCAGCTCCCAGCCCAGCGGGCCCTCGACCTCGTCGATGACACCGCCCTGCTGGGTGATCCCGGAGGCGATCTCCTCGCGCACCTCGCCCCAGATGCCCTCACGCTTGGGAGCGGCGAAGGCCTGGAGCTGCACGGCGCTGTCGTTGACGACGACGGTCGCCGCGACGATCGCGTCGCCCGCGACCTCGACCCGCAGCTCCATGCCGTCGACTCCGGGCACGAAAAGACCGCCCAGGTCCACCCGGCCCTCGGCCGGGTCACGGACCTCTTCACTGTCCCAGGGCCCGTCGGGACGCGGCTCGGGTTCGAGCCTCACGCGCTCGCGCTCCCCGTCCTCGTCCGCCTCAGTGTCGACGCCGTCGACGACCTGCTCGGCCTCGCCCGCCGCGTCCTCGGCGGCACTGCCCTTCTTGCGACGTCCGAACACGTCACTGTCCTTCCCGGTCGGATACGACCGACGCGTATCGATTCCCACCCGTTGTGCTGTCCACGGCGGCATGACCGCCGGTGGACCCGAAGCCCCCTGCGGCCCGCGCCGAATCGGGAAGTTCCGCCACCTCCTGGAAGCGAACCCTCTCGACTTGCTGGACGACCAGTTGAGCAATCCGGTCGAAGCGCTCGAACCGCACGGACTCGCGCGGATCGAGATTCACCACGATCACCTTGATCTCCCCACGGTACCCGGCATCCACCGTCCCCGGGGCATTCACGAGGGCGACGCCGCAGCGGGCGGCGAGGCCGGAACGCGGGTGCACGAAGGCCGCGTACCCCTCGGGCAGCGCGATGGACACGCCCGTCGGCAGCACGGCCCGTTCACCGGGCTTCAGCTCGCGGCTCTCGGTGGTGCGCAGATCGGCTCCCGCGTCACCGGGGTGCGCGTACTCGGGGAGCGGGACTTCCGGATCGACGCGCCGGATCAGCACAGCAACTTCTTGACGGGGCTCACGGGCCCCGGGACTACGGGTCACGGGTTCACCTCGAAGGCACGGGCTCGCCGGATCTGGTCCGGGTCGTTCATCGCCGCACGGATCTCCTCCGGGCGGCCGTTGTCGATGAAGTGGTCGACCTTCACCTCGACGAAGAGGGCGTCCGCGCGGACGGCGACAGGCCCGTCGGGGCCGCCGATCCGTCCGGTGGCGGTGCAGTAGATCTTCCGGCCGGCCACCGCGGTGACCTCGGCCTCCAGATACAGCACGGTGTCGACGGGTACAGGGCGCCGGAAGTCGGTCTCCAGGCGGCCCGTCACGGCGATCGTCCGCAGCAGCCAGTTCAGCGATCCGAGCGTCTCGTCGAGGGCGGTGGCGAGAACACCGCCGTGAGCGAGACCGGGGGCACCCTGATGGACGGGCCGCACGGTGAACTCCGCCGTGACCCGGACCCCCTCACCCGCGCGGGCCTCCAGATGCAGTCCGTGGGACTGCCCACCACCGCACCCGAAACACTGTTCGTAGTGTGCTCCGAGGAGCTCTCCGGGGGCAGGCGCGTCGGGGTGCCGCACCGGCGCGACGGCGTCGGCGGGAGGCGTCAGAGCTGCGGAAGTACCACTCACAGCCGCAGACCTTACCCGCGCGTCCACCAAGTCTTCGCACCGTGCCAAGCTTGGCCACATGCAGCTCTCCGCCTCCCCGTACGAAGAACGCCTCACCGCACCCCGGTCGTGGTGGCTGATCAGCTTCCTGGTCGGGGTCGCGCTGGCCCTGGTCTTCCTCCCGTTCGGCACGCTGCCGATGCTCGGAGCGCTGGTCGGCGGCACCGCGGTCTCGGCGGTCGCGGCCAGTGCGTACGGCTCGATCCGCATCCGCGTGGTCGGTGACTCACTGATCGCCGGCGACGCGAAAATCCCGGTATCGGCCCTCGGTGACACGGAGATCATGGACCAGGAGGAGGCGCGCGCCTGGCGCACCTACAAGGCCGACACCCGTGCCTTCATGCTCCTGCGCTCGTACATCCCCACGGCGCTGCGCGTCCAGGTCACGGACCCGGCGGACCCGACGCCCTACCTCTACCTGTCGACGCGGGAGCCGGAGCGCCTGGTGGCCGCCCTGGAGACGGCACGGGAGTCGTCCCGGCCCGCGGAAAGCTAGGGCAGCCCACCGGCTACGGGCTACGGGCTACGGGCTACGGGCTACGGGCTACGGGCTACGGGGCCAACGTTCTGGATCATGCCGCGGACTCGGGGTTCGGCACACTCTCGCCGACGAGGCAGCACCCCGGCCCGGCATCCCTGCGGGACGTCGCCAGTCACGCTTCCCCGCCGATTCGCCGGCCTCCGGGCGCATGCCACAGGCCCCGCCCACGGGGACCGGTCGGCTCCTTCACCGCGTCCGGCGGTCTCTGAGCCGGGCCACCGGCGAAGCGAGCGGTCGGCCGAGCGCGGACGGACGGTCGCGGGCGCCGGCCGGGCGTACGGCTTCAGGTCCCCAGGTCTGTGGGGATCTCTCCGATCCGCACCGGATCCGTCGGCTTCTCCAGCGGTGGCAGCTGCGGGAGCGCGTCCCACGGCACCTGCATCTTGCGCAGGTCCTTGCGGATGTGGCCCGCGACGCGTTTGGTGTCGCGGCGGTTCATCACCGCCCCGACCGCCGCGCCGACCATGAACGGCATCAGGTTGGGCAGGTCCCGAACCGTTCGCTTCATGATCTGCTGGCGCAGCTCGCGCTTCATCTGGCCGCCCAGTGCGGCGTTGATCGTCACGGGCTTGGCCACATCGATTCCGCGCTCGCCCGACCAGGAGCTCAGATACGCGGTGCTGCGCTGCTTGAGGTTGCCGGGCGGACGCAGGCCGTAGACCTCGTGGAGTTCGGCGATCAGCTTCAGCTCGATCGCGGCGACGGCGGTGATCTCGGCGGCCAGCTCCGTGGGCATGGCGGGCGGCACCGGCAGCATCGCGGCGGCACCGATCCCGGCACCGACGGTGGACGTCGCGGCGGCGGCGCCCGCGACGAGCTTGTCCGCGAGCTCCTCGGGGCCGAGGCCCGGGAACTGTCTGCGGAGGGTGGCGAGGTCCCGTACGGGAACCCGCGGGGCGATGTCGATGATGCGGTCGGTGACATACGCCAGGCCCGCCCTGGCCCGGACACCGCTCTTGGTGACGCCCCTCATGACCCCGTCCCGGACAGCCGCCGCGCGACGCCTTGCGGCGGGCGCGGGAGTGTCCGTGGGGGCCGTCAGGCCGTCTGTGGCGCCCGCTCGGTCGAGCGAGGCTGATCCCTGTTCGGAAGAGCCCCGCTCGTCGTCACGCACGCCTTCAGGGCCCGTGAAGGACCCTTCGTCCGCCGCCCCGGAGGGGAGGCGGCGCTTCCAGGGTGAGGTCGAGCCAGTCACGGCCGACCCTGCCTCAGTCGCAGTCGCGGCAGATCGGCTGACCGTTCTTCTCGCGGGCCAGCTGGCTGCGGTGGTGCACCAGGAAGCAGCTCATGCAAGTGAACTCGTCCTGCTGCTTGGGCAGCACCCGGACGGCCAGCTCCTCGTTCGAGAGGTCCGCACCGGGCAGCTCCAGGCCTTCTGCGGCCTCGAACTCATCTACGTCGACAGACGAAGTCGACTTGTCGTTCCGGCGAGCCTTCAGTTCTTCAAGGCTGTCCGAGTCGACGTCGTCGTCGGTCTTGCGCGGGGTGTCGTAATCCGTTGCCATTGTCGCTCTCCCCCTCTGGGTGTCTGCGGTGTCTCAGCGCACGTAACGCGTGAGAGGCCGGACTTGTGCCCGACCCGAGGCGGAGATTTTGCCTCACATCAAGGTCTGTTACTCAATCGACACCCAACCGGACCCCTCAAGAGTGATCGGCTTGGATGGCGATGCGGACCGTACACGGTCCTGAGGCCGCACTTCAAAGGCGCCCCACCGTGTACTTCCCGTGATCAAGACCCCCGAAAACCCGGATTTTCCCGGCTTTCCGACAGCTTGCATGATCACGGAGAGTAGATGGACCGAAAATCGGCCTTGTGATCGATCACACACGGGTCACTCGGATGGGTGACCAGAAAATTCCGCGCAAAGCGAACATCGCCGCGTGTCCGCGACATGGTCTCAGATGGGAAGGGTGACGCGCATCACGAGCCCACCCCCTTCACGGGGCTGAGCGACGATACGGCCTCCGTGAGCGCGGGCCACCGACCGGGCGATCGACAGGCCGAGGCCCACGCCCTTGTCGCTGCCCGTGCGCTCCGTGCGCAGCCGCCTGAAGGGCTCGAAAAGATTGTCGACCTCGTACGCGGGAACCACCGGTCCCGTGTTCGACACTTCCAGGACCGCCCGGCCGTGCTGGGTGTCGGTCGTGACCTCGACCCAGCCGTCCTTCGGCACGTTGTACCGAACGGCGTTCTGGACGAGGTTCAGGGCGATCCGTTCCAGGAGGACGCCGTTGCCCTGGACGACCACCGGAGAACGCTGCCCACGGATCTTCACGCCCTTGGCCTCCGCCTCGGCGTGGACCTGGTCGACGGCCTGCGAGGCGACCTCGGCGAGGTCCACCGGCTTGCGCTCGACGATCTGGTTGTCGCTGCGGGCGAGCAGCAGCAGGCCCTCGACGAGCTGCTCGCTGCGCTCGTTCGTGGCGAGCAGCGTCTTGCCGAGCTGCTGCAGCTCCGTCGACACCCCCGGACCGGAGAGGTGCACCTCCAGGAGCGTGCGGTTGATCGCGAGCGGGGTGCGCAGTTCGTGCGAGGCGTTCCCGACGAACCGCTGCTGAGCGGTGAAGGCCCGCTGCAGTCGCTCCAGCATGTCGTCGAAGGTGTCCGCGAGCTCCTTCAGCTCGTCGTCCGGGCCGTCCAGCTCGATCCGCCTGGACAGGTCGGAGCCGGCCACCGCGCGCGCGGTGCGGGTGATGTGGCCCAGCGGCGACAGGACCCGGCCCGCCATCGCGTAGCCGAACGCGAAGGCGATGATCGCGAGGCCGAGCAAGGCCAGCAGAGAGCGGCTGAGCAGGTCGTCCAGGGCGTGCTGGCGCTGCCGGTTCACGCAGTCGTACATCGCGTGGTTGAGCTCGTCCGCCGCCCCGGAGGGGAGGTTGCAGGTGCTGCTGCCGACCTGCCCAGAAATGATCTTGAAGGGGAGTTCACTGCCGACGTTCAGCGCCTGCGCCGCGAGCAGGTAGATGATCGACAGCAGCAGGATGCCGGCGATCAGGAACATGCCGCCGTACAGCAGCGTAAGTCGTATGCGGATCGTGGGGCGCAGCCAGGGGAACGGCGGCTCCGCCCTTCTGGGGTCCCAGGTGGGCTTCGGAGGCGCCTCGGGCGGCGCGGGGGTGGTTGCCACGGTGGATCAGATCCTGTACCCGGAGCCGGGCACGGTGACGATCACGGCGGGCTCGCCGAGCTTGCGGCGCAGCGTCATGACGGTCACGCGCACGACATTGGTGAACGGGTCCGTGTTCTCGTCCCAGGCCTTCTCCAGGAGCTGCTCCGCCGAGACGACGGCGCCCTCGCTGCGCAGCAGCACTTCCAGGACGGCGAACTCCTTGGGAGCGAGCTGGACCTCCTTGCCGTCGCGGAAGACCTCGCGGCGGTTGGGGTCCAGCTTGATCCCGGCACGCTCCAGGACCGGCGGCAGCGGCACGCTCGTACGACGTCCGAGGGCACGGACGCGTGCGGTCAGCTCGCTGAACGCGAACGGTTTGGGGAGGTAGTCGTCGGCGCCGATCTCCAGACCCTCGACACGGTCGCTGACATCGCCGGACGCGGTCAGCATCAGCACGCGCGTGGGCATGCCGAGCTCGACGATCTTGCGGCAGACGTCGTCGCCGTGCACGAGCGGGAGGTCGCGGTCGAGGACGACCACGTCGTAGTCGTTGACCCCGATGCGCTCCAGCGCGGCTGCGCCGTCGTACACGACGTCGACGGCCATGGCCTCCCGGCGCAGTCCGGTGGCCACCGCATCGGCGAGCAGTTGCTCGTCCTCGACGACGAGTACGCGCACGTCGCTTGTCCTTCCTCTGTCCACCGGCGGGGCACGTTTCGGCGTACCACGCGGGCAGGTCCGTCACGGATGAGAGCTCCATCCTGCCCGTTTCGGCCATAAACCGGCTGTAAGACGGGGGAGGGCACCAGGGAAGCCCGTCCAGGGGACCGGGAATGCGAGATTTTCTCGTCGGGTTGAGGTTTCCACGGAAGAGAGCGGGGGGAGGACGGCTTTACACCCCGCGATCACGCTCTGCATGTGGCAAGCCACATTGTGGTACGTCCAACCGCTTCCGCAGAGCGGGCGTGGGTGTCCGGCACCGTCGCCGCCCAGACCGGGCAGCGCTGGGCACCCCATCAGAGACGTGATCGCCCCTTCCCATCGGCACACCCCCGTGCCACCCGACCCACGACCCAGGACGAGGGGGCGCAGCATGGACGCATTCACCGCAGGACTTCTGCAGCGCATAAGGGCGACCGAGTCCGACCTGACGCGGGCTCGCGAAACAGGCGACGACTTCCTCGCGGAGGTCGAGCAGGCCGAGCTCGACGACCTGCACCGCCTTGCCGCAGAGCACGGTGTGGAGGTCGGCGCCACACGCGTCTGATCAGTACGTACGAGAGCGGGGCCCCGGTATCGATCCAGTACCGGGGCCCCGCTCCGTTTTCGCTCTCCGCCGTCTCTGGTCCCACGCCGTCCGCTGTCCTGCGCCGTCCGCGGTCGGTTGTCGGCGGCCCGCGGCCGGCCGTGACGTCAGTCGTGCCAGGCCCCGAAGTCCTCCAGGAGCCGCTGGAGGGGCCCGAAGACACCGGGGGAGGCCGCCACCGTGAGATCGCCCCCTGGGCGCTCTCCGGGGCGTCCACCGGTCACCGCGCCCGCTTCCCGGGCGATCAGGTCCCCCGCCGCGAGGTCCCAGGGGTGCAGACCTCGCTCGTAGTAGCCGTCGAGTCGCCCGGCCGCGACGTCGCACAGGTCGACCGCCGCAGAGCCGGAGCGCCGGATGTCACGCACCAGCGGGATCAGCCGCTGGACCACGTCGGCCTGATGGATCTTGACCTCGGTCACGTAGTTGAAGCCGGTCGAGACGAGGGCCTGGTCGAGCGGTGGCGACGGGCGGCAGGCCAGCCGGCGTTCGCCGACCCAGGCGCCCGAGGCTCGGGCACCCCTGCCGCGGACCGCGTGGTACGTCTCGCCGCGCATCGGTGCCGCCACCACGCCGACGACGGTCTCGCCGTCCTGTTCGGCCGCGATGGACACCGCCCAGGTCGGCAGCCCGTACAGGTAGTTGACCGTGCCGTCGAGCGGGTCGACGATCCAGCGGATGCCGCTGGTGCCCTCGGTGGCGGAGCCCTCCTCGCCGAGGAAGCCGTCACGAGGGCGGTGCTCGGCGATCAGCGTGGTGATCAGCTTCTCGGCGGCGATGTCCATCTCGGTGACGACGTCGATCGGACTGGACTTGGTGGCCGCGACCGCGAGGTCCGCAGGGCGGCCGTCTCGCAGCAGCGCGCCCGCGCGGCGGGCGGCCTCGTGCGCGAGCTGGAGGAGTTCGGTGTGCAAAGGCTCGGTCACGGGGCTCCTCATGCGTAGGGGCTGTCAGTGCCCGCGGCGGCGGGCTTGGGCGTGCGGGCCGGGCAGCAGCCCACCGGGCACAGGTCATGACTCGCGCCCAGCGCGCCCAGGGCACACCGTGTCACCCGTCGGCCGCTCTCGGCCGCGGCGCGCTCCAGCACCAGGTCACGGACCGCCGCGGCGAACCGGGGATCGGAGCCCACCGTGGCCGAACGACGCACCGGCAGCCCCAGTTCCTCCGCCTTCGCCCGCGCCTCGGTGTCCAGGTCGTACAGGACCTCCATGTGATCCGACACGAACCCGATCGGCACCATCACCGCCGCCCCGGCCCCGGCTCCGTGCAGCTCCTCCAGGTGGTCGCAGATGTCCGGCTCCAGCCACGGAATGTGCGGGGCTCCGGAACGCGACTGGTAGACGAGCCGCCACGGGTGGTCGATCCCGGTCTCCTCGCGTACCGCCTCCGCGATCAGCCGGGCCACGTCCAGATGCTGCCGGACGTACGCGCCACCGCCACCGTGTCCCTCGGCCGGGCCGGAGGTGTCCGCCGCGGCGACAGGGATCGAGTGCGTGGTGAACGCCAGGTGCGCGCCCGCCCGGACCTCCTCGGGCAGTTCGGCCAGCGACTTGAGGACGCCCTCGGTCATCGGCTCCACGAACCCGGGATGGTTGAAGTAGTGCCGCAGCTTGTCGATCCTCGGCGGCTCCAGCCCCTCCCCCTCCAGGACGGTCAGCGCCCCCGCCAGGTCCTCGCGGTACTGCCGACAGCCCGAGTACGAGGCGTACGCGCTCGTGGCCAGCACCAGGGTCCGGCGCCGTCCGTCGGCGGCCATCTCGCGCAGCGTGTCGGTCAGGTACGGCGCCCAGTTGCGGTTGCCCCAGTAGACCGGCAGATCCAGACCGTGCTCGGCGAAGTCCTTGCGCAGCGCATCGAGCAGGGCACGGTTCTGGTCGTTGATGGGGCTGATCCCGTCGAACAGGAAGTAGTGCTGCCCGACCTCCTTGAGCCGTTCCTTGGGGATACCCCTGCCCCGTGTCACGTTCTCCAGGAACGGGACGACTTCGTCCGGGCCCTCCGGACCGCCGAACGAAAGCAGGAGCAGGGCGTCGTAGGGGGTGGCATCGAGCACTTCTGGCATGCGTCCGATCCTGCCACCCGCCGCTGACGGGCGAGAACCGGCGGGGTGACGAGGCATGCGCAGGCCGCCCTGAGCGAGGTACGGAAGGCGCCCGTTAGGTGCACCTAACACGTAAGTTCATCCGACACGTAAGCTGTATCGGCCAGCTTCACGCCTTACCGAAGTTCGGGCCGCCCGCGACGTCGGGGAGGGGCCGAGCCGAGCCGACGGAGACCCTCGTGCCCAGCCCGTACCGCGCCCTGTTCGCCGCCCCCGGCTCCAAGGGCTTCTCCACAGCGGGCCTGCTCGGCCGGATGCCGCTGTCCATGATGGGCATCGGCATCGTCACGATGATCTCCCAGCTGACCGGGCGCTACGGCCTCGCCGGCGCCCTGTCGGCGACCATCGCCCTGGCGGCCGCGGCGATGGGCCCGCAGATCTCGCGACTGGTGGACCGGCACGGTCAGCGGCGGATCCTGCGCCCTGTGACGCTCTTCGCGCTCACGGCGGCCGCGGGGCTGCTGCTCGCCTCGCACTTCGAGTGGCCGGACTGGGTGCTGTTCGTGTGCGCGGCCGGCATCGGCTGCGTCCCGAGCATCGGCGCGATGATCCGGGCCCGCTGGGCGGCCCTCTACGGAGGCACCCCGCAACTGCACACCGCGTACTCCCTTGAGTCCGTGGTGGACGAGATCTGCTTCATCTTCGGGCCGATCATCTCCATCGGCCTGTCCACGGTGTGGTTCCCGGAGGCCGGACCGCTGCTCGCCGCCTGTTTCCTGGCGGCCGGGGTCTTCTGGCTGACCTCCCAGCGCGCCACCGAGCCGCAGCCGCATCCGCGCGGGCAGCACAGCGGTGGCTCGGCGCTCCGCTCGGCCGGACTCCAGGTCCTGGTGGCCACGTTCGTGGCGACCGGGACGATCTTCGGAGCCGTCGACGTGGTCACCGTGGCCTTCGCCGAGGAGCAGGGCCACAAGGGCGCCGCGAGCATCGTCCTGGCCCTCTACGCGGCGGGCTCCTGCCTCGCGGGGGCCGTCTTCGGGCTGCTGCACTTCAAGGGGGCAGCCGAAGGCAGGTGGCTGCTGGGCATATGTGCGATGGCCGTGAGTATGATCCCCCTCCTACTGGTCGGAAACTTGCTGTTCCTGGCCGTGGCGCTGTTCGTTGCGGGCCTCTCCATCGCTCCCACGATGATCACGACGATGTCCCTCATCGAACAGCACGTACCTCGCGCGAAACTGACCGAAGGCATGACCTGGGTGAGCACAGGACTCGCAGTCGGGGTCGCGCTCGGTTCCTCCGTGGCCGGCTGGGTGATCGACTCCGCCGGCGCGAAGGCCGGGTACGGGGTTCCGGCGGTGTCCGGGGCCGTCGCGGTGGCGGTCGGTTTCCTCGGGTATCGCCGGCTCAGCAGGCCGGTTCCGCAGCGGGGAGGGTCTCATGAGCACCACAGTGAGCGGGAAGAGCGGCACGTGGCGTAACTGGGCGGGGAACGTCACCGCCCGTCCCGTACGGGAGGTCACCCCTGCCTCGGTCGACGAACTCTCCGCCGCCGTACGCAAGGCGGCCGAGGACGGCCTGACGGTGAAGGCCGTCGGCACCGGGCACTCCTTCACGGCCGCCGCGGCGACCGACGGTGTATTGATCCGCCCTCAACTGTTGACCGGAATCCGCAAGATCGACCGTGCGGCCATGACGGTCACGGTCGAGGCGGGCACCCCGCTCAAGAGGCTCAACATGGCCCTCGCACGCGAGGGTCTGTCGCTCACGAACATGGGCGACATCATGGAGCAGACGGTCTCGGGGGCGACCAGCACCGGTACGCACGGCACCGGGCGCGACTCGGCCTCGATCGCCGCGCAGATCAAGGGCCTTGAACTGGTGACGGCGGACGGCTCGGTCCTGTCCTGCTCCGAGAACGAGAACCCGGAGATCTTCGCGTCGGCCCGCATCGGGATCGGCGCCCTGGGAATCGTCACCGCGATCACCTTCTCCGTGGAGCCTGTCTTCCTCCTCACGGCCCGCGAGGAGCCGATGACCTTCGACAAGGTCACCGCCGACTTCGAGGAACTCTTCACCGAGAACGAGCACTTCGAGTTCTACTGGTTCCCGCACACAGGCAACTGCAACACCAAGCGCAACAACCGCAGCGCGGGCCCCGAGAACCCGGTGGGGCCGATCCGGGGCTGGATAGAGGACGAGTTCCTCTCCAACGGCGCCTTCCAGGTGGCCAATCTGCTCGGCCGGGCCGTTCCCGCGGCCATCCCCTCGATCGCCGGACTCTCCAGTCGCGCGCTGTCCTCGCGGACCTACACGGACATTCCGTACAAGGTCTTCACCTCTCCGCGCCGCGTGCGGTTCGTGGAGATGGAGTACGCCGTGCCGCGCGAGGCCCTCGTCGAGACACTGCGCGAGCTGAAGTCGATGGTCGACAGCTCGACCCTGCGGGTCAGCTTCCCCGTGGAGGTGCGGACCGCGCCCGCGGACGACATCACCCTCTCCACGGCGTCCGGACGGGAGAGCGCGTACATCGCCGTCCACATCTTCAAGGGCACCCCCTATCAGGCGTACTTCACCGCGGCCGAGCGGATCTTCACCGCGCACGAGGGGCGGCCGCACTGGGGCAAGGTGCACACGCGCGACGCGGAGTACTTCTCCAAGGCCTATCCGCGCTTCGGCGAGTTCACTGCGCTGCGGGATCGGCTCGATCCGGACCGGCGCTTTGCGAATGACTACTTGCGGAGGGTTCTGGGGTCGTAGCGGTCGCGCTGGGTGCCGGAGCCGGGGTGCCGTCCCCGGCTTCCGGTCCCGAGGACGCGCCGTCGCCCGGCGTCGGCACCGAGGTCGCGCCACCACCGTCGCCGCCCACGTCACCTGAGCCGCCGCTGTCGGCGGACGGCGCCTGCGCCTCCGGAGAAGCCGGGGCCGAGGAGGGCGAAGACCCGGTCGCCGGAGCCCTACCGGGATCCGGACTCCCCGAACCGGCGCTGTGCCCCTTGAAGGCGTCGCCGACCGTCGTGCTCGTGCCGTCGCCGCTGAAGCTCTGCCCCGAGACCATCTCGTACGAGGTGATTCCGGCCATCGTGACGCCGAAGACGAGCGCGGTCGCGACCAGCGGCCTCTTCCAGCTCCTGACCCGCGCGCGGTAGACGGTCCCCTCGGTGAACTCTCCGGGGGGACCGGGCAGCTGCCGGGGCTTCGGCCTCGTCTGCACCTTCACGTCACGGATCTGTTCGCCGGTGCGCTTGAAAAAGTGCTGGAAGACCGTTCCTCCGCAGGTGGCGACGGCGCTGACCAGGCCGGCACCCAGGATCGTCCCGTAGACACCGAAGTAGGACGCGAGTTTCGCGGCGACCACCGCGGCGACCGCGCTCCCCGCCACTTGGGGGACGCTCAGGTCCAGCCGCCTCTTCCTCGGTTCCACGTCGGTACCCGGCTGCTCGCCGCCGACATCCGGCTTCTTACGCATTCCCGGACCTTGCCTGCCTTCCCCGTACTTGATCGATCAACCGCACGAGAAAGGGACGTACAGGCGAAACGATTAGTTCCATTTCTGCCGATTACGTGAAGTGCGCCACGCTCCATGGCCACCGAAAGGGCGCCGGGATCGGCCAACTAGCACCCCCCGCTCGAAGTTGGGCGGCGTGCCGATCCACGCAAGTGGCCCGAATGGAGTACTGTTGCGAGCCCTGGGTCCGGACTCCCGCCAGGGTGTCCGGGGCCTTGCAGGACCGCCGGGAGGGGGCTCGTTGCACAGGGTGATGGAGTTCGTCACTTAGCGTTGCGAATAGGTAACCGTGCCATAACGGCGACCCCGGGCCCGTGCCCGACACGCCGGGCAACTCGGCAAGGTTGTGGCAGGCTGCACCCGGGCAGGCCACACTCGACTAGCGGAAGCAGCGACGCACGTGACGTCGGCAGGCACCACCCGGGAGGTCCCCATGCCCGAACTGCGTGTCGTGGCCGTCTCTAACGACGGCACACGGCTGGTGCTGAAGGCTGCGGACAGTACGGAGTACACGCTTCCGATTGACGAGCGTCTGCGCGCCGCCGTACGCGGCGACCGTCCCCGCCTCGGCCAGATCGAGATCGAGGTGGAGAGCCATCTCCGCCCCCGAGACATCCAGGCGCGTATACGCGCCGGCGCTTCCGCGGAGGAAGTCGCCCAGCTCGCCGGAATCCCCGTCGATCGCGTACGCCGCTTCGAAGGACCCGTGCTGGCCGAGCGCGCCTTCATGGCCGAGCGCGCCAGGAAGACCCCCGTCCGCCGCCCCGGAGAGAACGCCGGACCCCAGCTCGGCGAGGCCGTCCAGGAGCGGTTGCTGATCCGGGGTGCCGAGAAGGACACCGTGCAGTGGGACTCCTGGCGCCGCGACGACGGCACCTGGGAAGTCATGCTGGTCTACCGGGTCGCGGGCGAACCGCACGCCGCGAGCTGGACCTACGACCCGCCCCGGCGGCTCGTCCAGGCCGTCGACGACGAGGCACGCTCGCTGATCGGCGAGTCCGACGACCTCGCGGCGCCCGAGCCGAGCTTCCCGTTCGTGCCGCGGATCGCCCGGCTGCCCCGCGACCGTCCGCTGGACCGCGCCCTGGACCGGCAGATGGAGCGGCCGAGCCTGCCCTCGGCCTCCCCGGAGCCGGCCGAGGAGGCGGAGGACCGGGACTCGCTGACCAGCCTCCTGGAGGCGGTGCCCAGCTTCCGTGGCGACATGGTGGTGCCCGAGCGGCCCGCCCCCGCCGAGCGGCCCGCCGCCGAGGAGCCCGTCCCCGAACCCGAGGAGGAGGAGCCCCCGGCTCCCGCCGCCTCGGCGGGTGCCGGTTCCGCGTACGCGGACGTGCTCATGCCCCGCTCGGTCGGCAGCCATCGCGACCGGCTCGTCGGCGCGACCGACCGCCAGGCCGAGGCCGACGGCGTCCGTCCCGGCCGCAGAGCGGCGGTCCCGAGCTGGGACGAGATCGTCTTCGGCACACGGCGGAAGAAGCAGGACTAGCAGGACCAGGCAGATCTACGACGAGGGGGTCCGCACCGGATCGGTGCGGGCCCCCTCGTCATGCGCCGAGCGGCGAGGCCGGCGCCTACGTCCGGCACGACGGACCACACGGCGCACCGTGCCGCCACCCGGCGGTCACACCGCAGGTGCTACCGCCGGGCCCGCAGGTGTCGGTGAGAGGCACCACAGGCGCTCGTAGGGGCGGCACCACGGGTGCTGCCGCGGACGGCACCGCGGACCTTCCTGCGGGAACCGCCCTGGGCACCGCCGCCGGTTTCACTGCGGGTCGGGACCCACCGCGACGGGGCGGTTCCCGTCCTGGGACCACTCCGACCATGAACCCACGTACAGCGCCGCCGGAACTCCGGCCACGGCGAGGGCCAGCACCTCATGGGCGCCCGAGACTCCGGAGCCGCAGTAGACGCCCACCTCGGACGCGGGTGTCACGCCGAAGGACTTGAAGCGGTCGGCGAGTTCGGCCGACGGCAGGAACCGTCCGTCCTCCGTGACGTTCTCGGCGGTCGGCGCGGAGACGGCGCCCGGGATGTGCCCGCCGACCGGATCGATCGGCTCGACGTCGCCCCGGTACCGCTCCCCCGCGCGGGCATCCAGCAGCAGCCCCGTGCGGGCGAGCGCTGCGGCCCCGTCCGCGTCGAGCGCCGGCCGGGCGCCGAGCGCCGGTACGAAGGTTCCGGGCACCGGCGAGGGGACCTCGGAGGACACCGGTCCGCTCCAGGCGCCGAACCCGCCGTCAAGCACGCGTACCGACGGATGACCCGAATAGCCCAGCAGCCACCAGGCGCGCGCGGCGGCCCAGCCCTGCCCGCCGTCGTACACAACGACGTCGCGGTTCTCGGACACTCCCGCGGCCCGCATCGCCGCGCCGAAGACCTCGGGGTCGGGAAGCGGATGCCGGCCCGCCGCACCGGCCGGACCAGCGAGTTCGGAATCCAGATCGACGAAGACGGCACCGGGAATGTGCGCGTTCTCGTACTCGGAGCGCAGGTTGGGGCCGCCCAACTGCCAGCGGATGTCGAGGAGCACCGGCGGGTTCGGCCCCGCCAGGTCACTCGCGAGTTCGGGTGCCGTGATGATGGCGTTCATGGCCACCATCCTCGCGCACGGGGTGGCCGCTTCGTCCATGTCCGGCTACTCTGCTCCGCCGGACAGGTCCGATCACCAGGCGTATGGGATCGGGCACATGCTGTACAACCGATGGACACCACGCGGCAATCACTCCGAAACGGATGAGGAACGGCAGATCGGGCGTCCGCCGTCCGTGCACCGCTCAACGGCGGCGCGGCCCGGACGCACGGCACGACCGGTGGTGCGAACATCGGCACGGGGCGTGCACGCACGCGACTGAGTACGCGTGTTCGCAGGCGGAAGGTGACCGGCCACCGCGAGGGGCCGAGAAGAGAGTGACGATGACCGAGGCACGGGAATCGGCCGGCCCGAACGGCACCACGCACGCTCGGCACGCGCCCGGCACACCCTGCTGGGTGAGTCTGATGGTGCATGAGATGGCCGCGACCCAGGACTTCTACGGAGCACTGTTCGGCTGGGAGTTCCAGCCGGGCCCCCCGCAGCTCGGCCCGTACGCGCGGGCCCTTCTCGACGGCCACGAGGTGGCCGGGATCGGCCAGTTGCCGCCCGACCGGCACCTGCCGATCGCCTGGACGCCCTACTTCGCCTCGGCCGACGTGGACCAGACCGCCGAGAAGGTACGGCACAGCGGCGGCACCGTGGGGGTGGGCCCGATCGACGCCGCCGAGGCCGGCCGCCTGGCGATCGCCTCCGACCCGTCGGGCGCCGTCTTCGGCATCTGGCAGGTGGCGGCCCATCTGGGTACGGGGATCACCGGCGTGCCGGGCACGCCGGCGTGGGACGAGCTCGTGACGCGTGACACCGAGAGCGTCGTCAAGTTCTACCAGGGGGTCTTCGGCTACGAAGTGGAGCCGACCGTGTCGGCCGACTTCGACTATGTGACCCTGCACATCGACGGTCGGCCGGTGGCCGGCATCCACGGCGTCGGAAACGCCCTGCCGCGCGACCGGGGCCCGCACTGGCTGACGTACTTCGAGGCCGCCGCATTGGACGACACCGTCCGCCGGGTCACGGAACTCGGCGGCCACCTCCTGCGGGCGGCCCAGGACTCCCCGTACGGCCGCGTGGCGACGGTGGCGGATCCGGAGGGCGCGATGTTCTCCCTGATCCATTCCGTCACATGACCCGTTGAGCGGTCCGGCCCGACGATCCGACGCCGGGCCGGGCGTCGGCCATGGGGGCGGGCATGGGGCTCACGCGTCGGACCTCGGGCAGCAGGTCTCCGGGAACAGGCCTCAGACCGAGTGGATCGGCAGGACGTCGGGGGACAGGGCGCTCGCGTGGGCCGTGGCGGCTGTCATACGGCGGCGGTGGTGCCGGCGGCACAGGACCTCGTAGCCGATGTTCTCGGGCTGGTTGACGTCGCCGACGACGACCTGGGCGCCTTCGACGACCATCTCGCCGCCCACGGTGCGGGCGTTGTGCGTGGCGCGGGCTCCGCACCAGCACAGGGCCTCGACCTGGAGGACCTCGACCCGGTCGGCCAGTTCGACGAGGCGCTGGGAGCCCGGGAAGAGCTTGGAACGGAAGTCGGTGGTGATCCCGAAGGCGAAGACGTCGACACCCAGGTCGTCCACCACACGGGCCAGTTGGTCGATCTGCGGCGGGGCCAGGAACTGCGCCTCGTCCGCGATCACGTAGTCCGCCCGGCCTCCCTGCGAGAGGTGGTCGACCAGATAGGCGTACAGGTCCTGGTCGTCCGCCACCTCGACCGCGTCGGTGACGAGACCGAGGCGCGAGGAGAGCTTGCCCTCGCCCGCGCGGTCGTCGCGCGTGAAGATCATGCCCTGCAGACCCCGCGCCGAGCGGTTGTGCTCGATCTGGAGAGCCAGCGTGGACTTCCCGCAGTCCATCGTTCCGGAGAAGAACACCAGCTCGGGCATGGGGAGTTGAGCACCTTTCGGCAACGGAGGAAGGGGGAAGGGCGTCAGGAGCGTACTTGGAGGAGGGGCACCAGCTGCTCGGCCGGGGTCATCGAACCGTGGTTGCCGACCATCAGCGACTCCTTCGGCTCCCGCTCGGAGGCGGTGATCAGGACATCGTCCCGGGCGGCCGCGATCACGTCACCCAGCCGGCCGTACACTCGCTCGTCGACGCGCGGGCCGAACCAGCCCGCTTCGATCGCCTCGTCACGGGAGGCGACCCAGAACTGCTCGCCGAGGACCTCGCGCCAGCAGGTCAGCACATCCACCTCGGCACCCGGGACCGCGTACACATGGCGGGCGCGGCCCTCGCCGCCCAGCAGGGCGACCCCGGCGCGCAGCTCCCAGTCCTCGTCGAAGTCGATGCGGTGCTGCTCGTCGAACGGGATGTCGATCATGCCGTGGTCGGCGGTGACGTACAGCGCCGTGCGCGACGGCAGCTGCTCCGCGAGTCGCTGGACCAGGCGGTCGACATACATCAGCTGGCCGCGCCAGGGGTCCGAGTCGACACCGAAGCGGTGGCCCTTGCCGTCCACCTCGGCGTAGTACGTGTAGACCAAGGAGCGGTCCCCGGCGGCCAGTTGCTCGGCGGCGAGGTCCATGCGGTCCTCGCCGGACAGTCGGCCGTGGAACGTCCCGCCGCTCAGCGCGATCTTCGTCAGCGGTGTGTTCTGGAACGTCGGCGAGGAGACCTGGGCGGTGTGCACACCCGCCGCCTCGGCCAGCTGGAAGATCGTGGGGTAGGGCTGCCAGGCGCGCGGCTCGGTCCACGGGTTCCAGCGGAGCTGGTTCATCAGCTCACCGGTGGCGGGGTTGCGCGCGGTGTAGCCGGGCAGGCCGTGCGCGCCCG
Organism: Streptomyces sp. NPDC026500; assembly: GCF_055567635.1. Lineage (NCBI taxonomy): Bacteria > Bacillati > Actinomycetota > Actinomycetes > Kitasatosporales > Streptomycetaceae > Streptomyces > Streptomyces sp. NPDC026500. The sequence goes on from NZ_JBVHQB010000006.1 coordinate 249,489, forward strand.
GAGGCAGGCCGGTGCCGACGGAGGCGAGGGAGGTCGCGGTGGTGGCCGGGTAGCCCGCGGTGATCGGACGCCCCGTGCCGCCGCGTGAGGACGCGAGGAGCGACGTCATGAAGGGTGCCTCGTCCGGGTGAGCCTTGAGCTGCTCCCAGCCGAGACCGTCGATCAGGAACACGCAGTTCCGGTCGGCTTCGGTCAGTTCGGGTATGGCGGCGGTCGCACCGGGCACGGACATGCCGGCGGCGAGCGTGGGCAGCAGGTCGGCCAGCGAACCGGCGCCGTACTCGGGGACGGGCGCGGAGTCGATGGCGAGCGGTTCCGGGTGATCCCAGGTGTGCAGGGCCATCAGCGGGCGACGTCCGCGGTCGCCTCGGAGAGGGACTGCGCGAAGGCGAGGGCCTGACGGACGGTTTCCGGACCGTCCCCCGCCTCGCTGACCCGCAGGCTCAGGTCGTCCGCCGTCGAGCTGCCGGTGTAGCCGTGATCCGCCTCGCAGTTGGGGTCACCGCAGGCGGCCGGCTCCAGGTCGATGCGGGAGACGGCGCCCCAGCCGATGGTCAGGACCACTTCGCGGGGAAGCGTGCCCGGCGTGTACGACTCCGGGTTCGCGACGACGCGGCTGACCACGACCGAGGAGATCCGGCCGAGCTTGACCGATTCCGTCGAGGTCGTGGCGTACGGCGTCGGGGACGTGGTGTCCGCGTTCTGCTCGTCGGTGTGGCTCACGATGAAACGGTTGCCGGTGAGGACGAGCACGGTCACGTGCCGCCGGACCTCGTTCGCGTCGAACGTCGTCTCCTGGTGGACCAGGTACGACCGGATGGTCTCGCCGCCGATCGCGGCCTCCACCGCCTCGGCCACGAGGGCCGGGTAGTAGCCGCTGCGCTCGATCGCCGCTCGCAGCCCCTGGGTCGTCGTACTGGTCTTGGCCATGCCGTCCATCCTACGGGGGCCCACTGACTGCGAGGCACCGCTCGCGTGGGTCTGTCGTGGACCGATCAGATCGATTCGGCGACGGCGGCCGGTGCGACGCGGGCACGGCAAGGGCCATGGCGCGGATGCGACGGCCCAGACGGGGCGGGGACCGGTGCAGGCACGGGAGCGGGTGCTGCGGCACTCCGGACGGACGGGGGCACCCTGGACGCCGCCTGGGACTGCGCCGAGTTCCGGGCCGGGGAGATCGCGGACGGCACCGCTCGGGCGACGACCAGCGTCCCCGGCCGGGGCGCCCGCCGTCCCCGGAGGCAACGCACCCCTCGGACGACTCGGACGACTCAGACGACTCAGACGACTCAGACGACGGGCAGTGTCCGGGGGCCGAGGTCGTCCCGGAGCGGGGCGCGGGCCAGTCGCACCGTCGCGCCCAGCACGCTCAGGCCGGTCGGGGCGACCACCACCGGCTCCAGCGAGACCGCGACGACCTCCGGGTGATCGTCGACCAGCCGGGACACCCGCAGCATGAGCTCTTCGAGGGCCGCCGTGTCGACCGGCGCGGAGCCCCGCCAGCCGAACAGGAGCGGCGCCGTCCGGATCGACCGCACCAGAGAAGCCGCTTCTCGGTCGGTGACCGGAATCAGCCGGTGCGCCGTGTCCCCGAGCAGTTCGGAGGCGGCTCCGGAGAGCCCGAAGGAGAGCACTGCCCCTGCCGCCGGATCGATCACCGCGCGGACGACCGTGTCGACACCCCGCGGCGCCATCCCCTGCACGACCGGGCGCAGCACCGTCGGCGTCCCGAACAGCTCGGTCAGCTCCGCGTAGGCCCGGCGCAGCTGTTCCTCGTCCGCCACGTCCAGCCGTACGCCGCCGAGGTCGGCGCGGTGCCGCAGGTGCGGGGCGGTGGTCTTGAGGGCCACGGGGTAACCGATGGCCCGGGCGGCCTCCACCGCGTCGTCCGGAGTGGGGGCGGGCAGGGCACGGTGTACGTCGATGCCGTACCGCCCGAGCAGTGCCCCCGTCTCCTCGCCTCCCAGGGTCAGGCCCTCCCCGCGCGCGAGGAGGTCGTCGATGAGCTGCGCCGCTCCCTTTTCGTCGATGTCCTCGTACTCGGGCACCTTGCCGGGCTCGCCGGCGTCCAGGCGCCACTGGGCGTACTTGACGGCTTCGGCGAGGGCGCGGACGGCACGTTCGGCGGCCGGGTAGGCGGGGATGAGCCGGGAGTCCGGCGCGGATTCGGCACGCACCGCGGTGGGCGATCGGTCCGAGGGGTGGAAGCGGGCGCCGGGCGCCGCGCCGGGCGCCGTCCCGGGGGCCTGGGGGGCGGTGCTCGCGGCGGCGGACAGGGCCTCGGCGAGCCCGCCCAGTTCGACGTGCACGACGAGCACGGGTTTCGCCGGAGCCGCCAGGGCTGAGGACCGGAGCGCCTCGGCGAGCTCCGCGTCGGCGGCCGAGGTCTCCCCCAGCGCCGGTATGGCCGTCACGACCACGGCGTCACAGCCGTCGTCGGCGAGGGCCTGCGACAGCGCCCGGTGGAAGTCCTCCGCCGAGGCCGCCGTGGTCAGGTCACGCGGCGGCAGCGGCCTGAGCCCTTCGGCGAGACACGCGTCGTACGTGAGCAGCCCCAGTGACTCGGAGTTCCCGAGGATCGCCACGCGGGGTCCTTTGGGGAGCGGCTGGCGGGCCAGCAGCAGGCCCGCGTCGACGAGTTCGGTGATGGTGTCCACCCGGATCACTCCGGCCTGGCGCAGCAGCGCGGACACGGTGGCGTGCGGCAGCCGGGTGGCCCGTACGGCATGGCCCTGGGGAGCGGCCCCGCCGTGCCGCGCGCCCTGGACCACGACCAGCGGCTTCGCCGCCGCCGTCCGCCGTGCGAGGCGGTTGAACTTGCGCGGGTTGCCGATGGATTCGAGGTACATCAGGGCGACGTCGGTGTCCGGGTCGTCGTACCAGTACTGCAGTACGTCGTTGCCGGAGACGTCCGCCCGGTTCCCGGAGGAGATGAAGGTCGACACGCCGGTCACGCCCGTGACGCCGCCGCCGCGCCGGTGCAGCCGGGACAGCAGGGCGATGCCGATGGCGCCGGACTGCGCGAACAGGCCGATGCGTCCGGGGCGGGGCATCTGCGGGGCGAGCGAGGCGTTCAGCCGCACTTCGGGGGACGTGTTGATGACGCCGAAGGCGTTGGGCCCGATGATGCGCATCCCGTACGTGCGCGCCTGCCGCACGAGTTCGCGCTGGCGTTCGCGTCCTTCGGGACCGCTCTCGGCGTACCCGGCTGAGACCACCACGAGCCCCTGCACCCCGTGTTCGCCGCATTCCGTGACGACCTCGGGAACGTGCTCGGCGGGCACGGCGACGACGGCGAGGTCGACGGGCTCGGCGATGTCGCGGACGGAGCGGTGGGCCGGGACTCCGTCGAGTTCCTTCTCCTGGAGTGCCGCGTTCACGGCGTACAGACGCCCGGTGAATCCGGCTTCCCGCAGGTTGTCGAGGACGCTGCGGCCGACCCCGCCGGGGCTGCGTCCGGCGCCGATGACGGCGACCGAGCCGGGGGCGAGCAGCCGCTGCACGGAGCGGGCCTCGGCGCGCTGCTCCCGCGCGCGCTGCACGGCGAGCGACCGGTCGGTGGGTTCGAGGTCGAACTCCAGGCGTACGACGCCGTCCTCGAAGCTGCGCTTCTGGGTGTATCCGGCGTCCGTGAACACCTTGATCATCTTGTTGTTGGCGGGCAGCACCTCGGCGGCGAAGCGGCGGATGTCGCGCTCGCGGGCCACGGCCGCGATGTGTTCGAGCAGCGCCGAGGCGACGCCGCGGCCCTGGTGGGCGTCCTGTACGAGAAAGGCGACCTCGGCCTCGTCGGCGGGCGCGGACGCGGGCATCCCGTCGGCGTCGATGCGGTCGTAGCGCACCGTGGCGATGAACTCGCCGCCCACCGTGGCCGCGAGGCCCACGCGGTCCACGAAGTCGTGGTGGGTGAACCGGTGGACGTCCTTGGCGGACAGCCGCGGATACGGCGCGAAGAAGCGGTAGTACTTCGACTCGTCGGACACCTGCTCGTAGAAGCTGACCAGGCGCTCGGCGTCATCGACGGTGATGGGCCTGACGCGTGCGGTGCCGCCGTCGCGCAGCACCACGTCGGCCTCCCAGTGAGCTGGGTACTCGTGCCGGTCCGACGAGGTCTGCATGGGGCCCAGAGTACGGCTCGCGTACGACAACGGCGCGAGGCAGTCTGAGGGTGACGGACGCCGGAGCGGGGCCGCGGACCGGCGCCGCAGCGGGCGGAACCCGGGTCCGTCCGGGCATGCCTCACGATATGGAACACTGGTCTAGACAACCTTGAAAACCCGAAGGGCAGCATCACATGGCTGAGCGCCGCGTCAACGTCGGCTGGACCGAGGGCCTCCACGCCCGCCCCGCCTCCATCTTCGTCCGGGCCGCCACGGCCTCCGGCATCCCCGTGACGATCGCCAAGTCCGACGGCAACCCCGTCAACGCGGCCTCCATGCTCGCGGTCCTCGGCCTGGGAGCCCAGGGCGGCGAGGAGATCGTCCTCGCGTCGGACTCCGAGGGCGCGGACGCCGCTCTCGACCGTCTGGCGAAGCTGGTCGCCGAGGGGCTCGACGAGCTCCCCGAGACCGTCTGAGCCCACAAGGCACCCAGGACACACGCGGCTGAGCCGCGCCGCCCCTTCCCCCGGGCGGTGCGGCTCAGCCGTTTTCCGTACCCCGCGCAGGAATTCCCCCGGCGACGCGCGCGGCCCTCACGCCGCGGTCACGGGAATAGCGCGCACCGCAATTCCGGAGACGCGAATAAAAGGGCATCAGAAATAAGCCCCTGCCGAATATCCCTCTTTGTATACGGCGCCCGTGTTAATGACGCGGGCCCATCATGTTTACGGGATGTTGCGAACTTCTCACACGGTCCGCCCGCTCGCCGCCGGGAAATCGGAGCCGGTGCACGGTCGTCGCGCGCTCGGTGTGCAGGGCCGTGATCGCGCGGGCCCGCTCGCTGTCGCCGCGGGCTACCGCGTCCACGATCCCGCCGTGCTCCGCCCAGGACTCCGCGGGGTTGGCCGGCGCGTCCACCGAGTACATCCAGGCGATCTTGTGTCGCAGCTGGGCGAGCGTGGAGGTCAACGCGGGGCTGCCGGACGCCTGTGCGAGCGTCTCGTGGAACCAGCCGCCCAGAGAGCGCAGATCCTCGCTGTGGCCTCTCCTGGAACGCTCCTGCCCCAGCCTGACGAGGCCTCGCAGCACCTTGAGGTGGGCCTCCGTACGCCGCTGGGCGGCCCTCGCGGCGCCCAGCGGTTCCAGCAGCATGCGCATCTCCAGGAGGTCCGCGGCCTCCTGCTCGCTGGGTTCCGCGACGCACGCGCCCGCGTGCCGGCGGGTGACCACGAAGCCCTCGGCCTCCAGGGTGCGCAGAGCCTCGCGCACGGGGACGCGCGAGACGCCGTAGCGCCGCGCGAGCAGTTCCTCGGTGAGCCGGCCGCCGCGCTCGTAGACACCCGCGACGATGTCGTCACGGATCGCCGTGCATACCGAGTGCGCCGGAATACGCATGACCGACCTCCGCTTTAATCCCCGCGAAACGCCATCGATTGACGCTTGTTCAGTGACTCTATTGCAGGAAGCCTGAATTTCCGATGGCGGGCCTGAATCCATGGATATTTTTTGGACAGAGGGCCTCCGGAAACGATGATGCCCCGGCTCGTTGAGCCGGGGCATCAAAAGCGGTGAAGAAGCCGCGAAGCGGTCGTCAGACGTTGACTCCGTGCGAGCGCAGGTACGCGACCGGGTCGATGTCCGAGCCGTACTCCGCGGTCGTACGGGCCTCGAAGTGAAGGTGCGGTCCGGTGGTGTTGCCGGTGTCCCCGGAGAGGCCGATCTGCTGCCCCGGAGTGACCGTCTGCCCCACGGACACACCGATGGACGACAGGTGGCCGTACATGGTGTACGTCCCGTCGTGCATCTTGATCACTATTTGATTGCCGTAGGCGCCGCCCCAGCCGGCCGTGACGACGGTGCCGGAGCCCACGGCGTGGACCGAGGTGCCGTACGCGGCGTGGAAGTCGACGCCGGTGTGGCTGCCGGAGGACCAGAGGCTGCTGCTGGCCTGGTAGCCGGTGGAGATGTACGAACCGGTGATCGGGATGACGAACGTGTTCAGGCGCTTGCGCTCGGCCTCACGGGCGGCGCGCTCCTTGGCCTCGCGGGACTTCGCGGCCTGCTCCGCGGCGTGCTTGCGCGCGGTCTGCTCGGCCTGCTTCCGCGCGGCGGCCTCGTCGGCGGCACGCTGCTGGGCGAAGGCCTGGGCGTCGATCTGGTCGGCGACCGAGTCGCCGAGGGTGACGGCCTGGGTCAGCCCGGTCTGCTCGACGGAGGCTTCCGCCGCGAACGCGGGGGCGGCCAGGGTTCCGATCACACCGGTGGTGGTGAGCGCCGCGACCCCGACGGCGGTCGTGGTGGTGCTGTGCACCCGGCTCGGACGACGATGCTTGCCGGTGCCACAGGTGAACGCCATGTAGGGGCTGATCCTTTCCTTCCCTCTCGCCTACCGGGTTAGCTGACGGGTTCGGAGCAGGAAGGTCTCCTACGGACCCCCTCCGGGGAGGGCGTCCGATTCACCCCAGGGACTACGTGTGGGTCCCCGGCTCCCCTGACTCGCGCCATAGGGGACTCGGCGATGACTGTCCGGTGCCGCGGGCGCGGCGCAGTGCGTGGCGAACAGCCGGACCGACGCTAAACGTGGTGTCATTCGAACAACAAACGGATCACGATTTTTGTAACGCATCCCACAGGGCAGAAGGGCAACTCCCGCACGAATACGGACATCTTGGGGACCGCATGCGGGAAAAAGAGAGCCCTGACGACTCTTCAGTCACCAGGGCCCTCCTCGGTCGCACGGGCCCTACTCGGCGGCCACCACGCTGACTTCACCGATTCCGAGGGCCTTGACCGGCTCCTCGATCGTCGCGGCGTCGCCCACCAGGACGGTCACCAGACGGTCCATCGGGAAGGCGCTCACCGCGGCCGCGGTGGCCTCCACCGTGCCGGTGGCGGCCAGTTGCTGATAGAGCGTCGCCTGGTAGTCGTCCGGCAGGTACTGCTCGACCTGGTCCGCGAGCGTGCTCGCCACGGCTGCCGCCGTCTCGAACTTGAGGGGCGCGACACCCACCAGGTTCTGCACGGCGACGTCGCGCTCCGTGTCGGTCAGCCCCTCGGCCGCGAGGGTGCGCAGCACCTTCCACAGGTCGTCGAGGGCCGGACCGGTGTTCGGGGTGTCCACCGAGCCGCTGATGGCGAGCATCGCGACACCGGTGCCGTCCGGCGCGGAGCGCAGGACCTGGCCGAACGCCCGTACGCCGTAGGTGTAGCCCTTCTCCTCGCGCAGGACGCGGTCGAGACGTGAGGTGAGGGTGCCGCCGAGGCAGTAGGTGCCGAGCACCTGGGCGGGCCACACGCGGTCGTGCCGGTCGGCGCCGACCCGGCCGATGAGCAGCTGCGTCTGGACGGCGCCGGGGCGGTCGACGATGATCACGCGGCCGGTGTCGTCGGCGCTCACCGGCGGCACGGGACGCGGCTCGGCGGACGAACCCGTCCAGGAGCCCAGCGTGTCGCCGAGCAGCTCGTCGAGGTCGACACCGGTCAGGTCACCGACGACGACGGCGGTGGCCGTCGCGGGGCGTACGTGCCTGTCGTAGAAGGCGCGTACGGCCACGGAGTCGATCTTCTGGACGGTCTCCTCGGTGCCCTGGCGCGGGCGCGACATGCGCGCGCTCGCCGGGAACAGCTCCTTGGAGAGCTCCTTGGCGGCACGACGGGCGGGATTGGCCGTCTCGTGCGGGATCTCGTCCAGCCGGTTGCGCACCAGCCGCTCGACCTCGCTGTCCGCGAACGCGGGGGCCCGCAGCGCGTCGGAGAGCAGGCCCAGCGCCTTGGCCAGGCGCGAGACCGGGACTTCGAGGGACAGGCGTACACCGGGGTGGTCGGCGTGCGCGTCGAGTGTGGCGCCGCAGCGCTCCAGTTCGGCGGCGAAGTCCTCGGCCGAGTGCTTGTCGGTGCCCTCGGAGAAGGCGCGCGCCATGATCGTGGCGATGCCGTCCAGGCCCGCGGGCTCGGCCTCCAGCGGCGCGGCGAGGATGACCTCGACGGCGACGACCTGCTGGCCGGGGCGATGGCAGCGGAGCACGGTCAGACCGTTGTCCAGGGTGCCGCGCTGGGGGGCGGGAAACGCCCACGGCTTGGGCCGGCCGGCCTGGGGCTGCGGGTGGAAGTCCATGGTGGCGAGCTCGGTCACTTCGCCGCCTCCTCGTCGGTCTCGTCGGCGGAGTCAGCCGCGTCGGTGGCTTCGGCGGTGGTCGGCTCGTAGACGAGCACCGCGCGGTTGTCGGGGCGCAGGCGGGCCTTGGCGGCCTCCTGGACCTCCTCCGCCGTGACGTCGAGGACGCGCTGCACGGCGGTCAGGGCGAGCTGCGGGTCGCCGAACAGGACGGCGTACCGGCACAGTTCGTCGGCGCGGCCAGCGACGGTGCCGAGCCGGTCGAGCCACTCGCGCTCCAACTGGGCCTGCGCGCGCTCCATTTCCTCGGCTGTCGGGCCCTCCTCGGCGAACCGGGCGAGCTCCTCGTCGACGGCGGCCTCGATCACCGGGACCTCGACGTCGCCGGACGTCTTCACGTCCAGCCATCCCAGGGAGGGCGCTCCGGCGAGCCGCAGCAGGCCGAACCCGGCCGCGACGGCGGTGCGGTCACGGCGTACGAGCCGGTTGTACAGCCGTGAGGACTCGCCGCCGCCGAGGACGGTGAGCGCCAGGTCGGCCGCGTCGCACGCGCGCGTGCCGTCCTCCGGGAGCCGGTAGGCGGCCATCAGGGCGCGCGCCGGGACGTCCTCCTCGACGACCTCGCGCAGCTGCTCGCCGATGATGTCGGGCAGCGAGCCGTCCCGCGGAGCGGCCTTGCCGTCGTGCCCGGGGATGGAGCCGAAGTACTTCTCGACCCAGACGAGCGTCTGCTCCGGGTCGATGTCGCCGACGACCGACAGGACCGCGTTGTTGGGCGCGTAGTTGGTGCGGAAGAACGCTCGGGCGTCCTCCAGGGTGGCCGCGTCCAGGTCGGCCATCGACCCGATCGGGGTGTGGTGGTACGGGTGGCCCTCGGGGTACGAGAACGCGGTGAGCTTCTCGAACGCGGTGCCGTACGGGACGTTGTCGTAACGCTGCCGGCGCTCGTTCTTGACGACGTCGCGCTGGTTCTCCATGGACTCGTCGTCCAGAGCCGCGAGCAGCGAGCCCATGCGGTCGGCCTCCAGCCAGAGGGCGAGCTCCAGCTGGTGGGTGGGCATGGTCTCGAAGTAGTTGGTGCGCTCGAAACTCGTCGTGCCGTTGAGCGAGCCGCCGGCACCCTGGACGAGTTCGAAGTGACCGTTGCCGTGGACCTGCTTGGAGCCCTGGAACATCAGGTGCTCGAAGAGGTGGGCGAGTCCGGTCCGGCCCTTGACCTCGTGGCGCGAGCCGACGTCGTACCAGAGGCACACCGCGGCGACCGGGGTCAGATGGTCCTCGGAGAGCACCACGCGCAGGCCGTTGGCCAGGCGGTGCTCGGTCGCTGTCAGGCCGCCGGAGCCTGCCTCAGCTGTGGCCGTGTGACCCATGGGCATGTACGTCCCTTCGATCGCGGAACTGCGTCATTCCTGTCGGTCCTGCCACTGTATGCAAGCGCGCGGACGGCTGGCGAAGTTCCCGCACCTCGTACGCCGAGAGCGAGACTTACGCGTGTCCCTGACACACCCCGGGGAACCCTCCGGGAACCACCGCGGATACGTTCGCGGGCCGCCGGGTACTGGGCTCGAGGGCCGCTCGGGAACGGTCGCGGCGACGCCCGCGGAGCGCGCCGGAGGGGCGCTACGGACGGGTCGCGGTCGGCGTTGTCAGTGGGGCGGTCCACAATGGTGCGCGTCAGAACCCGTTCATGCCCCGGCAGAGACTGTGAAGGAGCCGCAGCAGCGATGGCCCGCCGCAGCACGAAGACCCCGCCGCCCGACGACTCGTACGAGGAGAAGATCCTCGACATCGACGTCGTGGACGAGATGCAGGGCTCCTTCCTCGAATACGCGTACTCGGTCATCTACTCGCGAGCCCTGCCGGACGCCCGCGACGGCCTCAAGCCGGTGCACCGCCGCATCGTGTACCAGATGAACGAGATGGGCCTGCGTCCCGACCGCGGCTATGTGAAGTGTGCCCGCGTCGTCGGCGAGGTCATGGGCAAGCTGCACCCGCACGGCGACGCGTCGATCTACGACGCCCTGGTGCGTCTGGCGCAGCCCTTCTCCATGCGTCTTCCCCTGGTCGACGGCCACGGCAACTTCGGTTCGCTCGGCAACGACGACCCGCCGGCCGCGATGCGCTACACCGAGGCCCGGATGGCCGACGCGACGTCGTTGATGACCGAGTCGATCGACGAGGACACCGTCGACTTCTCGCCCAACTACGACGGCCAGGAGCGGGAGCCCGTGGCTCTCCCGGCCGCCTTCCCGAACCTCCTGGTCAACGGCTCCTCCGGGATCGCCGTCGGCATGGCCACCAACATGCCGCCGCACAACCTCGGCGAGGTCATCGCCGCCGCCCGTCACCTCATCCGGTACCCGGGCGCCGACCTCGAGACGCTGATGAAGCACGTCCCGGGCCCCGACCTGCCCACCGGCGGCCGGATCGTCGGCCTCTCCGGGATCAGGGACGCGTACGAGAACGGCCGCGGCACCTTCAAGATCCGTGCCACGGTGTCGGTCGAGGACGTCACGGCGCGCCGCAAGGGCCTCGTCGTCACCGAACTGCCCTTCACCGTCGGCCCGGAGAAGGTGATCGCCAAGATCAAGGACCTGGTCGGCGCGAAGAAGCTCCAGGGCATCGCCGACGTCAAGGACCTCACCGACCGTTCGCACGGACTGCGTCTGGTCATCGAGATCAAGAACGGCTTCGTGCCGGAGGCGGTCCTCGAACAGCTCTACAAGCTGACGCCGATGGAGGAGTCCTTCGGCATCAACAACGTGGCACTGGTGGACGGTCAGCCGCTCACTCTGGGCCTCAAGGAGCTGCTGGAGGTCTACCTCGACCACCGCTTCGACGTCGTGCGCCGCCGCAGCGAGTTCCGCCGCACCAAGAAGCGCGACCGGCTGCACCTGGTCGAGGGTCTCCTCGTCGCCCTCCTGGACATCGACGAGGTCATCCGCCTCATCCGCTCCAGCGACAACTCGGCGCAGGCCAAGGAACGCCTGATCGAGCACTTCTCCCTCTCGGAGATCCAGACGCAGTACATCCTGGACACGCCGCTGCGCCGCCTCACCCGGTTCGACCGCATCGAGCTGGAGTCGGAGCGCGACCGGCTCAACGGCGAGATCGACGAGCTGACCGGGATCCTGGAGTCGGACGCGGAGCTGCGCAAGCTGGTCTCCGGCGAACTGGCCGCGGTGGCCAAGAAGTTCGCCACCGACCGGCGTACGGTGCTCCTGGAGTCCGCGGGCAGCCCCACCGCGACGGTCTCGCTCCAGGTCGCCGACGACCCGTGCCGGGTTCTGCTGTCCTCGACGGGACTGCTGGCGCGCACGGCGACCGCTGATCCGTTCGGGGAGGAACCGGACGGCAAGCGCACCAAGCACGACGTGATCGTCTCCGCGGTGCCCACCACGGCACGCGGCGAGATCGGTGCTGTCACGTCCCTGGGCCGCCTCCTCCGCCTGAATGTGATCGACCTCCCGCAGCTGCCCGAGACGGCGTCGGCGCCCAATCTCTCCGGGGGCGCTCCGATCTCGGAGTTCCTGTCCACCCTGGAGCCGGACGAGACGGTGATCTGTCTGGCGACCCTCGACGAGACGTCGCCGGGCCTGGCGATCGGCACGGAGCAGGGTGTCGTCAAACGTGTGGTGCCCGACTACCCCTCGAACAAGGAGGAGCTGGAGGTCATCACCCTCAAGGACGGCGACCGGATCGTCGGCGCCGTCGAGCTGCGCACCGGCGAGGAGGACCTGGTCTTCATCACGGACGACGCCCAGTTGCTGCGCTACCAGGCCTCGCAGGTACGCCCGCAGGGCCGTGCCGCGGGCGGCATGGCGGGCATCAAGCTGACCGAGGGCGCGAAGGTGATCTCGTTCACCGCGGTCGACCCGGCGGTCGACGCCGTGGTGTTCACGGTGGCGGGTTCGCGGGGGACGCTGGACGACTCCGTCCAGACCACGGCCAAGCTGACTCCCTTCGACCAGTACCCGCGCAAGGGCCGCGCCACGGGCGGTGTGCGCTGCCAGCGGTTCCTGAAGGGCGAGGACTGCCTGTCGCTGGCCTGGGCCGGTCCGACGCCGGGACGCGCGGCGCAGAAGACCGGCATGCCCGTCGACCTGCCGGAGATCGACCCGCGCCGTGACGGCTCGGGCATCTCGCTCGGCAAGCCGGTGTCGGTGGTGGCGGGCCCGGTGTAGTCCGCGGTCAGCCCTCCGGGTTCGGCTCCTGTACGTAGCGGAGGACGCCCCACATGCTGTGTTCGTCGGCATGCGGGACGTCCTCTTTGCATGCCTCCAGCTCCTTGGCCAGGGCCACCGCGTCGATCCCGGAGCCGATGAGGACGAGCTGGGTGAGCCGCTCGTCCGCGTCGGCCCAGGGCTCCGGATAGAAGCGCAGGAACCGCCCGACAGCGTGCACGGCGTACCGGTTGCGGGTGTCCTGGACGCCGAAGTCGACGTATCCCTTGATCCGGTAGAGCCCATCGGGCCTGCTGTCGAGGAATGCCATCAACCGCCGTGGCTGCAGCGGCACTTCGGAGCTGAAGGAGAGGGATTCGTACGCGGAGTGCAGATGGCCGAGGTGGCCGTACTCCTCATGGCCGCCCTCCCCCGGGTCGCCTTCCTCGCCTTCCTCATGAGCGTGGAGATCGTCGAAGGACAGCTGTCCGATGCGCTCCTCGCTGGGCCTGCAGTCGAAGAGGAACTCCGGATCGACACGACCGTAGGTCGCGGGGACGACCGCGGCGCGGTCGGCGAGCTCCCGGACGGCATTCAGCACCCGCCCGGCGTCGTCGGCCCGGTCGGTCTTGTTGACGACGACGAGATCGGCGAGAGCGAGGTGCCGGTCGATCTCGGGATGCTTCTCGCGTGTGCCGGCGAACTCGGCGGCGTCGACGACCTCGACGAGCCCTCCGTACACGATCCCCGGATGCTCGCTGGCGAGCACCATGCGCACGAGCTCCTGGGGCTCGGCGAGCCCGCTCGCCTCGATGACGATCACGTCGATCCGGGCAGAGGGTTGAGCAAGCCGATCCAGATATTGATCAAGTTCACCGACATCGACCGCACAGCACAGACACCCGTTGCCGAGCGAGACCGTGGAGTCGCCGAGCGCTCCGGCCACCGCCATCGCGTCGATCTCGATGGCCCCGAAGTCATTGACGACGGCTCCGATACGGCTGCCACCGCTGCGGTGCAGGAGATGGTTGAGCAGCGTGGTCTTGCCGGACCCCAGGAAACCGGCGAGAACGATGACCGGGATCTGCCGGGGACTCGACTGGCTCACCATGCGCCCTCTCTGAACCTGTGCGCGCACCGGCTCACGGGACCGGCGCTCACGCGGGGAATGAATGCCGACCCAGCATACGAGTGGGAGGAAACGCCCCGAAGTGAACGATTGTTAGCGGCGCTCGCGGGGCACACGTTGGACATGGCGCCGGTGGACGCGACCCGCACATCCCTCCGTGCGCCTCCTCTCCGCCTCCCTGCCGATCAGAGCCGCTCGGCAACACTGGGGGGCGGCAAGCGCGCCGCCCACCGCTCGCCGGTCCGCTCCCTGTCGCCCCACAACCGACGACCGGCGGACGGTCGCCTGATTCGGGGGTTGACATGGCCACACGGAAAGTCAAAGTGCGTGGGTTGGGCTCCGCCGCCGCGGCAGCGGTCGGCCTGCTGACAGGGGCCGCCGTCACCCTCGTCGCGCAGCGAACCACGCTTGACGCGTTGCACGCGCGGATCGAGCTGCTCGAGCAAGCCGCTCAGACCCAGCGACAGGCCAATCTCGCCCACCAACAGCGTCTTCACTGGGAGCTGCTGAGCAAGGCCATGGACGATCCCGAACTGGCCGAGGTACTGGACGCGTACGAGGGGAACGTCTCCCCGAGGAAACAGCGCCAGTTCCTCTTCACCAACGCCTTGTACACCAACGCGCTCTGCTACTACCGCATGGGCAACATCACCCGCGAGGAATTCTTCGGCTTTGCCCGCGGATGGCTCCAGCACCCGATCTTCCGCGAGTACTGGTATGCGACGCGCCCTCATCGAGCAGCTCTCATCAGCACATCAGAAGAAGCCCAAATCGGACTTATGGTCGAAGATCTCCTGGCCCAGCTGGAGGAGACGGACACGGACGAGTGGTGGGTCGTGGGTGAACCGCCGAGCGAGTAGCGCCTTCCGTCCGCCACGCTCCGGCGCAAACATGTTCATCTGCGCCACCCTGGCGGGCGGATCACACCTTCGGGCCATAACGAACCAGTAAACCGCCGCGTTTCCTCAGTTGCCAACAGGGTTGACTGCTGCGCTATTACGTTTGGGTCGATCCCCACCGAACCGTCGCTCCACGCCGCCCGGTCCGAGGTCGCAGCCCCACAGGGCCGCATCGTGCCGCGCAGCAACAGTGCGCAGGCAATCCCACCTCGAGATCAAAGGGAATCAAGAACAGTGAGCCACATCATCCGTCGGATTGGCACTCCTCCGAGTTTGCGAGGAAGTACGTCCGGTGCCACTTGCCCAGACATTTTCGAACTGTCCGACGGCAGGTTCGCTGTGATCGGAACAGATGTCACCGAGACACTCGACGCCGATCTTCCCCCCGACGCGTCCCGGGCAGACTACGAAAGGATCGTCGTAGTGTCCCGGGAAACCCTTATTCACGCGAAGGCGGATATTCCCGACGTATAGGTGGCCGAACGCCGTACTCTCACGCGAGTACGGCAGACCATCACATCGCTATGCGTTCGCTTTGCCCTCGGTAGCCCCGATTCGCAAGCCGCCCCTGTCCGGTGGGCGGCCACGGGACGACCTACACCGTGACCTCAGGGTCACCGCACGAAAGGCCGAGACAATGACGACTGTCGTCCGTCGGATCGGTGCCTCTCCCCGTGCACGAGGCAGCGCAACTGGCCAGTCCTGTCCCGACATCTTCGAGCTCAGCGACGGCAGCTTCGCCGTCATCGGGCGCGAGGCCACTCAGGAGCTCGAGCAGGAGCTCCCGCACGACGCCGCACGAGCCGACGACGAGCGGATCGTGGTCATCACGCGCGAGACACTCGTCCAGGCCAAGGACGATATTCCCCGCGCGTAGCGGCAGTGGTTCCGGAACAACCGCCACCCCGGGCTCGGCACCGACCTGGTGCCGGGCCCGTTTCGGGCCGCTCAGCCGAGAGCGGGCACCGCCACCGGCGGAACCGGTCCCACATACCGGGCCGCCGGGCGGATGATCTTCGAGTCCTCCGCCTGTTCCATGATGTTGGCGCTCCAGCCGACCACACGGGCGGCGGCGAACGTGGGGGTGAACATCCCGCGGGGCAGCCCGCAGAGTTCCATGACCACACCGGCGTAGAACTCCACGTTGGTATGCAGCTCGCGGCCCGGCTTGAGTTCGGCCAGGATCGCCTCCACCTGGCGTTCCACCTCGACGGCGAACTCGACGAGCGGGCCGCCGAACCCCTGAGCCAGCCCGCGGAGCATGCGCGAACGCGGGTCCTCCGTTCGATAGACGGGGTGCCCGAAGCCCATGATGCGATCGCCGGCGAGGACACGCTCGCGGATCCAGGGGTCGATACGGTCGCGGGTCCCGATCGCGTCGAGGGTGTCCAGGGCACGACTGGGAGCACCCCCGTGGAGAGGGCCTGAGAGGGCCCCGACCGCGCCAACGAGGCAGGCCGCCACATCCGCACCGGTGGACGCGATCACCCGTGCCGTGAACGTTGATGCATTGAATCCATGGTCAATGGTTGAGATGAGGTATTGCTCAACCGCACGGGCACGGGCCGCTTCCGGCTCCGAACCCGTCAACATGTACAGGTAGTTGGCGGCGTACCCCAGGTCCTCGCGCGGCTCCACCGGCTCCAGCCCCTGTCCGAGCCGGTACAGCGCGGTGAGCAGCGTCGGCACGGCCGCCGTCGCCGCAAGGCCGTCGTCGCGGCGCCGCCCTGTGTCGATGTCGTAGACCGGACGGAACCCCAGCGAGGCCCCGAGCAGCGACAACGCGGTGCGCAGTCCGGCGAGTGGTCCCGACGGTCCGGTCGCCGCCGCGATCGCGGGCAGCGCGGCGCGCACGTCGTCCGGCAGCCGGCGGAGCCGCGCGGTCCGCGCGGCGAAGGCGGCACGGCGAGCCCGGTCGGGCAGTTCACCATGGGCCAGCAGATGCCAGACGTCCTCGAAGCCGCGGGTCTGCGCGAGGTCGACGGCCGAGTACTGGCGGTAGTGGTAGAAGCCCTCCAGCCCCCTGACGTCACCCAGTTCGGTGTCGGTGACGACGACGCCCGCGAGTCCTCGCGGCACGTCGACAGAGGTGGACGCGGCCCGGTTGATCGGCATGTTTCCTCCCTGGACTTGATTCGACTGTCCATGCTTGACTGTGTGACTGTCAATATTGATCCAATCAATGCACTGATCCACAGATACGGTGGCGCTCATGAGGGATCGAGAAGCGGCAACGCCGGCACGCGAGGGCCGGCGGCTCAGCACCAAGGAGACCGCCGAACTGCTCGGCGTGAAGCCGGAGACCGTGTACGCGTATGTGAGCCGCGGTCAGCTCAGCAGCAGGCGGGAGCCGGGAGGACGCGGGAGCACGTTCGACACCAAGGAGGTGGAGGCACTCGCGCGGCGCAACAGACGGGAGAGCGGGGGTACTTCGAGCAGTGGCGGCGAGCTGTCCGTCCGCACCCGCATCACCCTGATCGACAAGGATCGGTACTACTTCCGAGGCGTCGACGCGACGGAACTGGCCGCGCGGTACTCCTACGAAGAGATCGCCGAATGGCTGTGGACCGGCGAGCTGCGCCCCGGCGTCACCTTCACGACCCCGGAGGCCTCCGCGGCCATCGCCCGGCGCAGCGTCGACGCGCTGCCCGAGCACAGCGGCCCGACCGACCGGCTGCGCGTCGCGGCGATCGCCGCCGCGGCGGCCGATCCACTGCGTTTCGACCTCTCCGAGAGCGCCGTGCTCGGCACCGGGCGCACCCTCATTCCCACCCTCGTCGCCGCGCTTCCCCCGGTACGGCACGACCACCGCGACGAGGGCCCGCTGGCCCATCGGCTGTGGGCACGGCTCAGCGGACGTACACCTGACGACGCGTCACTGCGCGTACTGGACACGGCACTCGGGCTGCTCGTCGACCACGACCTGGCCGCCTCGACGCTGGCGGTGCGGGTCGCGGCTTCGGCCCGCGCCCACGCGTACGCGGCCGTGTCGGCGGGCCTCGGCGTCCTCGAAGGGCCCCTGCACGGGGCGGCCAGCGGGCTCGCGCACCGGCTGCTGCTCGACGTTCTGGACCAGGGCACCGCCGCTCCCGTGGTCGCCGACGAACTGCGCGCCGGGCGCCATGTCCCCGGACTCGGCCATCGGCTCTACCCGGGCGAGGATCCACGCGCGCGTGCCCTGTTCGCGCTCCTGGAGGAAGTGCCCGGTGCGGCGCCCGCCATGGCGGCGGCCCATGACGTGGTGACCACCACGGCCCGCCACACACCCCTGCACGCCAATGTCGACCTGGCCCTGGCCGTCTTCACCGTCTCGTCCGGCATGCCGGCCTCGGCCGGAGAGACGATCTTCGCTGTCGCCCGGACGGCGGGCTGGATCGCCCACATCCTGGAGGAGTACGCGGAGCGCCCCTTGCGGATGCGACCGAGCGGGCACTACGTGGGCGAGCGGCCACCGCAGCCGCTCCCCCGCTAGACGGCGCACGCCGGGCGTGAGAAGAGCGCCCTGTGCGCGCCCTCCCTGCGCGCTCGCCCCACACGCACTTCCGCACACCCGACAGCGCGCCCGGACCAACCCTGACGCGCCCCCGTGTACACGGCGGGAAGTCTCCCCGGGCGAAGTCAGGTTAGGCTCACCTCTGTGAGTACGTGCACGACCGCGTCGCGGCACCTCGACGAGCCCCTCTCCGGGACCGCGGCCACCGCGACGACATGGCTGCTCATCGAGCAGCCCGGACCCTGGGGTGCGAAGGCGCTCACTTCGAGCCACCTGGACCCCACGCTCGGCCGCGCCCTCGAAGCCGCCGCGCAGGGCACAGGAGTACGGATCGCGCTCATCCGCCGTCCCGGGCGCCATGCCGATTGCGGTGCGCCCGCCGAGCGGCATGTGTACGCGGCCCACACCACCCCAGGAAACGTATGGCTGCGCGCCGCAATGACGCGTGATCCCGGGCGGCTGCTCGACCTCGACTTCACCGCGCTCGGCACGGGTGATCCGCGCTCCTTCGACCAGGTTCTCCGAGGGCGGCCCCACACCGACGATCCGCTGGCCCTCGTCTGCACCAACGGCAAGCGCGACCGCTGCTGCGCCCTGCTCGGACGGCCCCTGGCGGCGGAACTGGCCGCCTCCGGTGTCAACGGTGTCTGGGAGGTGACCCATCTGGGTGGTCATCGCTTCTCGCCCACGGTGCTGGTCCTGCCGTACGGGTACGCGTACGGCCGTGCCGAGGCCCACGCCGTCAAGGAGATCCTCCAGGGCGTCCGGGAAGGCCGTGTCGTCACCGAGGGCTGTCGCGGGAACTCCGCCTGGGAACGCCCCGGCCAGGCGGCCGAGCTGGCCGTACGGACGGCTTCGGGAGAGCACGCCGCCGATGTCCTGACGGTGATCCGCACGGAGGGCGCGGCGCCGCGCTGGGCGGTGACCGTCGCCCACGCCGACGGCCGCCTGTGGCGGGTCATGATCGCGCAGGGCGCCTCGCTGCCGCCCCGCCCGGAGAGCTGCGGCTCGGCACTCGGTTCACCCGCGCGGATGGACGTGGTGGCCGTACGGCAGCTGGAGGAGGCGGCGGTCGCCGTGGCCTGCTGACGGCCCGTGTCCCGCGCTCGCCCGAAAGAACCGGGGCCGTCGCCGGCTCCGTACCGCCGGATCAACGACACCGCGACCTGGCCCCGCCGGCCAGAGTCCGAGGCTCGCGCGAACCGGGAGCCCTCGTCCGCTCCCTGGCGCCGGATCGGCGACTCCGGAGTCCGGCCCGACGGCCGGAGCTGCCGGGCTCGCCCGAACCGGGCCGTTGCCCGGCTTCCCGCTGCCCGATCAATGAAGCCGTGCCCTACCCGTCGGCGTCAGGCACGGACTTCCCGCGCACCGACCACAAGCTCCCGGATCCCGCCTCCCAGATCCCTCTCCTCTCAGCCAGCCCCACGACCGCCTCGCCCATTGATCAAGAGATCCACGCCACACTCCCTTCGGAGGGGCGCGTACGCCCCCGTACCGTCAGGGGCATGAGCCCCACTCCCCCCGTACGACGACTGCGCCTCGGTCTGCCGCGGCGAGTGTTCTCACAAGTGCTCTTCATGCAGATCGCGATCGCGGCGGGAGTCGCCGTACTCGCCACCGGGCTGTTCCTCGCGCCGCTGAGCGCGCAGCTGGACGACCAGGCCATGCAGCGCGCCCTCGCGATCGCGCGGACCACGGCCGCGCAGCCGCAGATCGCCGTGGACCTCCAGAGGACAACTCCCTCCACGACCGGCCCCGTGCAGGCCGAGGCCGAGCGCATACGGAAGGCGAGCCGTGCCGAGTACGTCGTCGTGATGAACATGCAGGGCATCCGCTGGTCCCACAGGAACCCTGCCGAGATCGGCAAGCCGGTGTCGACGAACCCCGACCGGGCCCTGGCCGGCAGCGACGTCATGGACATCGACACCGGAACGCTGGGCCGCTCCGCACGAGGCAAGGTGCCGCTGCGCGACGCCGACGGCCGGATCATCGGGGCGGTGTCGGTCGGTATCAGGTACGACAGTGTGCGGGCCCGGTTGATCGACGCGATCCCGGGATTGTTCGCGTACGCGGGCGCGGCCATGGCCGTCGGCGCGCTGGCCGCGTATCTGATCTCCCGAAGGGTCCAGCGACAGACCCGTGACCTGGCCTTCTCCGATATCTCGGCGCTGCTGGCGGAGCGCGAGGCGATGCTGCACGGCATCCGGGAAGGCGTGGTCGCCCTCGACCGCGGCGGTCGCGTGCGCCTCCTGAACGACGAGGCGCAGCGGCTACTGGGGGTCGGCTCCGAGGCCATCGGACAGCCGCTCGACGACGCGCTGGGACCTGGCCGTACGACGGATGTGCTGGCCGGGCGCGTCACCGGCACGGACCTGCTCACCGTCCGCGGTCAGCGCGTCCTGGTCGCCAACCGGATGCCCACCGAGGACGGCGGCGCCGTCGCCACACTGCGCGACCGGACCGAACTGGAGCAGCTCGGCCGCGAGCTCGACTCCACGCACGGCCTGATCGACGCGTTGCGCGCGCAGGACCACGAGCACGCCAACCGCATGCACACGCTCCTGGGGCTGCTCGAACTGGAGATGTACGACGACGCAGTGGAATTCGTCGGAGAGGTGGTCGGTGACCACAGGGTCACCGCGGAACAGGTCACCGAGAAGATCCACGATCCGCTGCTCGCCGCCCTCCTGGTCGGCAAGGCGACGGTGGCGACCGAGCGTGGGGTGGCGCTGTGGATCTCGGACCGGACGCTGCTGCCGGACCGGTTGATCGACCCGCGAGGGCTCGTCACCGTCGTCGGGAACCTCGTCGACAACGCGCTGGACGCCGTCGCGGGCACGCTCCACGCGCGCGTGGAGGTCGAATTGCGCTCCGAAGGGCGCACCGCCGTACTTCAGGTGCGGGACACCGGGCCCGGCATCCCGGAGGAACGGCGGGAGTTGATCTTCACGGACGGCTGGAGCACCAAGAAGCCCCCCGCGCACGGCAAACGTGGAATCGGCCTCTCCTTGGTGCGGCGCCTCGCCGAGCGGCAGGGCGGCAGCGCGGAGGTGGCCGATGCGGACGGCGGAGGCGCGCAGTTCACGGTCGTCCTGCCGGAGGCGCTGACGGACCCGGGGCTCGCGCCGAAGGACAGCGGAGTGCTGGACGACGGGCTCGCGGCGCAGGACGGGCTCGCCCCCGTCCCCGGTCAGGAACCAGGAGTCGTACGACAGCTCCCCTCTCCGGAGACCGCCGATGCCGCCACCGGAGGCACCAGGAACGCCCGGAGCGACCGGAGCGCCGAGGGGAAGTCGCGATGATCGAGGTCCTGGTCGTGGACGACGACGCTCGGGTCGCTCGCGTCAACGCCGCCTACGTGGAGAAGGTGCCGGGCTTCCGTGTCTCGGGGGAAGCGCACAGCGCCGCCGAAGCGCTGCGCCGGATGGAGACGCTGCCGCGCCTGGACCTGGTCCTCATGGACCACTACCTGCCGGACGGTACGGGCCTCGCGGTGGTCCAGGAGATGCGCCGACGGGGCCACCAGACCGACGTGATCATGGTGACCGCGGCACGTGACATCTCGACCGTCCGGGCGGCGTTGCGGCAGGGCGTACTCCAGTACCTGGTCAAGCCGTTCTCGTTCGCCGGGCTGCGGGCCAAGTTGGAGGCGTACGCGGATCTGCGACGCACCCTCGACTGCGGCGGCAAGGCCGAACAGTCCGATGTGGACCGGATCTTCGGGGCCCTCTCGGCAGGCATCGTGCCCGATCTGCCCAAGGGGCACTCCCCTCCGACCGCCGAGCTCGTACGGCGCGCCCTGCTGAGCGCGGAGGGCTCGCTGTCGGCGCAGGAGGTCGCGGAGGAGACCGGACTGAGCCGGCAGACCGCGCAGCGCTATCTGAAGCTCCTGGAGCGTACGGGGAGGGCCGGACTGACCCTCAGATACGGCGATGCGGGCCGCCCGGAGCATCGCTACTTCTGGGCGACCCGCGCCTGAGGACACGGCCGACGAGGCGCGACAGCCCCGCACCCGTCGCGCGTACGACTGCCGGGGGAGCACAGTCGTACGCGCGACAGAACAGCTAGACGCGTTCCCGGCCGCAGCCGGTCAGCCGGCCGCCTTCTTCACGAACTCCGTGGTGTACGTCTTGCTCAGGTCCACGTCGGCGTTCTTGATGTTGGGGTTGAACGCCTTGAGGACCTTCTCGACGGTCTCGGGACCGTTCTCGGGCATCACACCGTCCTCGGTGAACATCGGGAGCGTGCTCTTGATGGCCCCGGCGTACAGCGTCTTGTCGCCCTGGGAGTAGTCGGCGGGCATCTTGGCGGCGATGTCGGAGGCGCTGTGCTCGGACATCCACCGGAGGGTCTTCACGAAGGCGTTCGCCAGCTTCTGGACCGTCTCCTTGTGGCTGTTGACCCAGTCCGTCTGCATGTAGAGGCTGGACGAGGGGTACGGCCCGCCGAGCGCCTTCTGGGAGCCCTCGGGCGTCCGCATGTCGATGAGGACCTTGCCGAGGTTCTTCTCCATGACCGTGGCGACGGTGGGGTCCGTCGTCATGCCGCCGTCGATGGCGCCCTGCTGGAGAGCGGAGACGAACGTCGGCCCGGCGCCGACGGCGACCGGCGTGAACTCGCTGACCTGCACGCCGTTCTTGACCGCGAGGTACTTCGTGAGGAAGTCGGTGGAGGAACCCAGTCCGGTGATGCCGAGCTTCCTGCCCTTGAAGTCCTTGGGTGAAGTGATGTCGCCCGAACGCTTGTTGGAGACGATCTCGACCTCACCCGGAGCGTGCGAGAACTGCACGACGGACTCGACGGCCTTGCCCTTGGTCTGCAGGTCGAGGGTGTGGTCGTAGAAGCCGACGGCCCCCTGCACCTGTCCCGAGACGAGGGCGGTCTCGGCCTGGACACCGGCCGGCTCGCTGAGGAGCTGGACGTCCAGGCCCTCGGCCTGGAAGTAGCCGAGCCGCTGGGTGAGCATCGCCGGCAGGTAGATGACCTTGTCCAGGCCACCGACCATGATCTTGACGTGCTCCCCCTTGCCGCCACCCCCGCCGCTGCCGGAGTCGGCAGTCGTGCTCGCCGCGTCGTTGGCGCAGGCGGTGAGCGAGGTGAGAGCGAGCAGACCGGCGGCTGCGAGCGCGGAGTATCTGGCGGTCTTGCGCATGGTGGTTCACGTCCTTGTGAAGGGAGGAGGGGCCGTGCGTGCGTACGGCGGAGTCGGGAGGGAGTGGGGGCGGGTTCGTGTGTGCCCGCAAGCCGGGGTCAGCGGTCGGATTCCGACGGCTTCCAGCGGAAGATGCGGCGTTCGCCGAAGGTCAGGAGTCCTTCGGCCAGCAGGGCGACGACAGCGAGGATGACCATCGCCGCGTACACGCCGGCCGCGTTGAAGGTGCCCTGCGACTGCGCGACGAGCAGGCCGATGCCCTTGGTGGCGCCGATGTACTCGCCGACGATCGCGCCGATGAGCGCGAAGCCGAAGCTGACGTGGAGGCTGGTGAAGATCCACGAGGTGGCGGACGGAATGACGACCTGAAGCGTCACCCGGCGGTCGCTCGCGCCGAGGATCCGTGCGTTGGCCACCAGGTTCCGGTCGACCTCCCGAGCACCCTGGAAGGCGTTGAAGAACACCGGGAAGAAGACGAGCACCACGGCCGAGGCGATCTTGGAGGCCGGTCCGAGTCCGAACCAGATCACGAAGATGGGCGCGAGGACAATCCTCGGTATGGAGTTGAGCACCTTGATGTATGGACCAAGGATGTCTGCGAGCAAGGTGATCCGCCCCAGGGCGATGCCGAAGAGCACGCCGGCGACCACGCCGATGACCCAGCCGAGCAGCGCCTCGTGAAGCGTGTACCAGATCTGCTCGCCGAGAGAGCCGAGCGCGGTCCCGTGCATCACCCAGGTCTGGATCTGTTCCCAGATCTTCGAGGGCATCGAGAAGTTGAACGGGTCGATGACCTTGGCCCGGGAAAGCACCTCCCACAAGCCGAGCACGGTGACCAGGAGCAGCACCCGTGAGGTACCCACCACGATCTTGCGTCTGCGGGCGGCACGGGCTCGGGAGTGCGCGCGGCCCGGAATCTTGGCCGTGTCGACGACCGGGGTGCTGAGAACCTCAGGCGACATGAGCGGCACCCCTCTCGCGGGTGATGCGGACCTCTTCGCCCAGGGACTCCCAGATCTCGCGGTAGATCTCGATGAACCGCGGCTCCAGGCGCACCTGTTCGACCTTGCGCGGCCGCGGCAGATCGATGTCGAAGACCTGCTTCACGGTGGCGGGACCCGCGGTCATCACGACGACCTTGTCGGCGAGCGCGATGGACTCCTCCAGGTCGTGGGTGACGAAGACGACCGAGGCGCCCGTGCCTTCCCACAGTTCGAGCAGTTCGTCGGACATCAGCGCCCTGGTCTGCACGTCGAGCGCCGAGAACGGCTCGTCCATCAGCAGGATCTCGGGATCGTTGACGAAGGTGGCGGCGAGTGCGACGCGCTTGCGCTGACCGCCGGAGAGCTGGTGGGGGTAGCGGTCCTCGAAGGCCGCGAGCCCTACCCGGGCGAGCCATTCCCGGGCACGCTGCTTCGCTTCCGCCTTGGGCACACCGCGGAAGCGGGGCCCGGCCATCACGTTGGACAGAACCGTGCGCCAGGGGAAAGTGGCATCCTGCTGGAAGACGAAGCCGACCTTTTCTCCGACGCCGGCGACCGGCTCTCCGGCGACCAGGACCTCGCCCTCGGTGGGCTCCTCAAGACCGCTGACCAGCGTCAGCGTGGTGGACTTTCCGCAGCCGGTCGGTCCGACGACGGCCACGAACTCCCCCCGGCCGATGGTCAGGTCAAGCTCCCTGACGGCTGTGTGCAAACCCCCTGACGGAGTCTTGAAGATCTTGCTGGCGCCCCGCAGCTCGATGGCGGGGCTGGTGTCTGTGCTCATGGCCCGGGACCGTAGATGTGGTGCGGGCCACAGCATCAGTCTTCTGGGCGCAAGGCATTCTTCTGCTCGCAAGAGTCTGTTGTGCTCATTTTGCTCGCGCTACAACAGCGGAGCCGAAACACGGGCGTAACACTCGCCCAGGCCTTGAGAGAAAGAGGCCCGATGATTGACGTCCTGGTCGTGGACGACGATTTCCGCGTCGCCGAGATCAACGCGAGGTACGTGGGGAAGGTTCCCGGATTCCGGGTGGCCGCCCGCGCGCACAGTGCCGCCCAGGCCCTGGCCTCGGTCGAGCGCGCGCCCATCGACCTGGTGCTGCTCGACCACTATCTGCCGGACCGGACGGGGCTCGAACTCGTCCACCAGATGCGGGAGAACGGTCACGGCACCGACGTCATCATGATCACCGCGGCCAGCGATGTGGTCACCGTTCAGACGGCGATGCGCCTGGGCGCCCTGCACTACCTGGTCAAGCCGTTCACCTTCACCGCCCTGCGCACCCGCCTCGACTCCTACGCCGCCCTGCGCCGCACCGTCGACCGGGTGGGCGGCCGGGGGGTGACGGGCCAGGAGCAGGTCGACCGGATCTTCGGCGCCCTGCGCACCGCACCCGCGCCGTCCTCCCCCGGGCTGCCCAGCGGTCATTCGGAGCCGACGACGGACCTGATCTGCGACGTGCTGCACCGCGCGCGCCAACCGCTGTCGGCCCACGAGGTGGCCGCCGAGACCGGCCTCAGCCGATCCACCGCCCAGCGCTATCTGCGACACCTGGAACAAGCGGGACGACTGCGCCTGTCCCTCAGATACGGCGACGCAGGACGGCCGGAACACCGCTACGCGTGGGTGGCGCCCTGAGCCCGCACTCCGGTGACCGGGGGTGACGTGTGGATCATCCGCCCGAGTCCGGTCGTGTACGCGGCTCAGGGGCCCTCAGACAGCCCCCGCGCCCGTGAGCGCGCGGACCTCGACCTCGGCGTGCTTGGCCTCGTCCGGCGGCTCCGCCGAGGTGACGGTGCCGAGCCAGCCGGCGAGAAAGCCCAGCGGGATCGAGACGAGGCCCGGGTTCTGGAGTGGGAAGTACTCGAAGTCCACGCCCGGGAACAGTGATTCGGGGCTGCCCGACACCACCGGCGACAGCAGCACGAGCAGCAGCGAGGGCACCAGGCCGCCGTATACGGCCCATACGGCACCGCGCGTCGTGAAGGACCGCCAGAACAGGGAGTACAGCAGCACCGGCAGGTTCGCGGACGCGGCGACCGCGAAGGCGAGACCGACCAGGAAGGCCACGTTGAGATCGCGGGCCAGGAGGCTCAGGGCGATGGCGATCACGCCGATGCCGACCGACGCGGCGCGCGCCACCGCGACCTCGCCGTGCGGCTTCGCGTGGCGGCGACGCAGCGAGGCATACAGGTCGTGGGCCACGGCGGCCGAGGACGCGAGGGTGACTCCGGCGACGACCGCGAGAATGGTGGCGAAGGCGATGGCGGCGACGACCGCGAACAGGACGGTCCCGCCCGTGGAGTCGACTCCGCCGCCCAGATCGAGGGCCAGCAACGGAACCGCGGTGTTCCCTGCTGCGTTCGATCCGCGCACCGCCTCGGGACCGACGACGGCGGCCGCGCCGAAGCCCAGCACGATCGTCATCAGGTAGAAGCCGCCGATGAGCCCGATCGACCACAGAACCGAGCGCCGGGCGGCTCGCGCCGTCGGCACGGTGTAGAAGCGCGACAGGATGTGCGGCAGCCCGCCGGTGCCGAGCACCAGCGCGAGCCCGAGGCTCATGAAGTCGAAGCGTGCCGTCCAGTCCCCGCCGTATTTCAACCCGGGCGCGAGAAAGGCCTGGCCGTGCCCGCTGCGCCGCGCGGCCGAACGCAGCAGGTCGTTGATGTCCCCGTGGAACCGCATCAGGAGCAGCACGGTGAGCACGCCGGCCCCGCCGATCAGCAGAACCGCCTTGACGATCTGGATCCAGGTGGTCGCCCGCATCCCTCCCATCGACACATAGATCACCATGAGCGCGCCGACACCGATCACCGTCCAGTTGCGCGCCGCGTCGCTCGTGCCTCCCAGCAGCAGCGAGACCAGGCTGCCCGCACCCACCATCTGCGCCACCAGATACAGAACGGACACCACTACCGAGGAAGTTCCGGCCGCGATCCGCACCGGCCGCTCGTCCATCCGGGCCGCGACGACGTCGGCGAGCGTGAACCGCCCGCAGTTGCGCACCAGTTCGGCGACCAGGAAGAGGACGACCAGCCAGGCCACGAGGAAGCCCACGGCGTACAGCATCCCGTCGTAGCCGTACAGGGAGATGAGTCCCGTGACACCGAGGAAGGAAGCGGCCGACATGTAGTCCCCGGAGAGGGCAAAACCGTTCTCCATGGGCGAGAACAACCGCCCGCCCGCGTAGAACTCCTCGGCCGAACCATGCCGGTTGCGACTCACCCACGTCGTGATCGCCAGCGTCACTGCGACAAACGCGCTGAACAGCAGCAGCGCCAGGGTCTGATGGTGGCCGCTCACCGCTCACCACCCCTGGCGTTCCGCGTCATCTCCTGGGTGTCCCAGCGCAGTTCCAGCGCGGCCCGGTCCCTGCGCAGCCGCGCGTGCCGTGCGTAGGCCCACGCGAACAGAAACGTCGTGAGGAACTGCGCAAGTCCCGCGAGCAGCGCCACGTTCACCGCACCGGCGACCGGACGCGCCATGAACCCCGGCGCGGTGGTCGCGGTCACCACATAACCCACGTACCAGGGGAAGAAGACGGCGACGGCCGGGATCACGAACCTGCGGTACCGGCCGCGCACTTCCTGGAAGGCGGCACTGCGCTGCACCTCCAGATAGACGTGGGCCGCTCCGCCCGTTCGTCCTTCGTGCTCCGAGCGGGCGGTCGGCACGGCGGGGGCGAGCGCACCCGTGCCGTCCAACTCGCCCCAGCCGGAAGCGAGCGCGTCGTACCAGGGGTCGTCGAACCGGACCTCCCCGGAGTCGCCGCCGTCGTGCTTGTCCACCGAACTCTCCTTGTCCGCGACCCGTTTCGGCCGCGTGCCCAAGGATGTGCAGATCGGGAGGCTCCCGGACTCCTCTCTCCGCGCTCTTCACCCCATCAGGTGACTTCATCCCGCGGGCGGCCGTACGAGACCTTTCCCATAGGCGTAACGCACTGCTTGCGCACGGTCCTTGAGACCGGTCTTGGCGAAGAGATTGTTGATGTGGGTCTTCACGGTGGCCGTGGACACATGCAGCTTGCGGGCGATCTCGTTGTTGCTGAGGCCCTCGGCGATCAGCAGGAGCACCTCCGTCTCGCGCGAGGTGAGCCCGTCCGGCGCCTCAGCGGGCGGGCGGGGCTCCGGTTCCGGGTCCGACAGCCGCTCCAGCAGCCGTCGCTGGATGCTCGGCGAGAGCCCGGCGTCCCCGGAGAGCACGCTTTCCACGGCCCGCACGATCTCGTCGCCTCCCGCGTCCTTGGTCAGATAGCCACGGGCCCCGGCACGGAGCGCGGGGAACAACGACTCGTCGTCCGCGTACGTCGTGAGCACGACGACCTGCGTCCCGGGGTACTCGGCACGGATCCGCCGGGTCGCTTCGACCCCGTCGCAGCGGGGCATGCGCAGATCCATCAGCACGACGTCCGGAGCGAGTTCGGCCACCAGCGCCACCGCTTCAGCTCCGTCACCGGCCGCTCCGACCACCTCGATCCCGGGCAGCAGTCCCAGCAGCATCACGATGCCTTCGCGCACGACCGTCTGATCGTCCACGACGACAACCCGCGCCGGCTTCCTGCCCTCCACCTGCTCGGTCATACCGGCACCTTCAACGTCACCACGAACCCCTCCTCGCCCGGTCCGGCATCCAGCGAGCCGCCCAGCAGCTCGGCGCGCTCCCGCATGCCCAGCAGACCGTACCCGGCTCCCGAACCGCTGAGCTCGCCCGGTTTTCCACCCGAATCCCGTACGTCCAGCGTCACTTCGTGCTCGCCGTAGTCCAGCCGGATGTGAATCTTGGCGCCCGGAGCGTGCTTGCGTACGTTCGTCAGCGCCTCCTGCGCGACTCTGCGTACCGCCTGGGAGGCCTCCGCCGGCAGCGGCTGACGGTCGCCCGTCACCGTGACATCGGCACCGTCGGCGGTGGTGACGAGTTCGCCGAGGAATTCCTCCAGCGGAGACATCTCGCCCCGCAGCGCGGAGAGTGCCTGCCTCGTCTCCGCGAGCCCCTCGCGGGCCATTCCCCGTGCCGCCACGACCCGTTCGAGGATGATCTCCCGGTCGGCTCCTCTCTCGATGAGCAGCCGCGCCGCCTCCAGATGCACGAGTTGCGCCGAGAGGCTGTGGGCGAGCACGTCGTGGATCTCCCGCGCTATCCGCGCGCGCTCCGCGAGCGCCGCCGACTCCGCCTCGGCCACGCGGGCCGCACGCTCCTGGGCCAGCAGCCGCTGCGCACTCCCCCGCGCTTCCGCGTCGAGGCGCAGCACATACCCAGCGAGTGCGAGCCCCACGGTGGTGGCCGCGGTGGTCAGCCAGACGTCGTTGTTGACCGCCGCGTACGCGCTCAGCGCCACCGCCGTGGCGGGCAACGCCGCCGCGAGGGGCAGCCGTTCGATGGCGCTGACGGCACACCCGCACCACAGAACGAGTGCCGGAACCCGGAAGCCCGCACTCTGCCCCACGGCCGCGATCGCCAGCAACAGAGCGAGCTGCACCAGGGACGGCAGCAGGCGATGCTCCAGTGTGGTGCGCCAGAACCCCCAGGCGAGGAACCCGCACGTCACGATTCCCGTGATGGCTCCGGCGAGCGCCCAACCGTTCAGCTCCGTGTTCGTGAGCGTCGTCGCGATGAACATGGCGAGGACGATGGCGCGCGTGACCCGGGCGAGCGCACGGCGGGCCTTGTGCACGCCGACTCGGGAGAGGGCCTCACGGGAGGGCCAGCGCATCCAGGCGTTGTCCGTCACAGGCGCTCCTTCCGCAGGACCCGGCCCACGCCGTCACCGTACGCCGGGCCCTGTCCGGGCGCCGCCGGCTGCAGGGACCGCGCCCGCCAGGTCACCAGCCCGGAACGGACCAGCAGGGTGGCCGCCAGTCCGAGCATCAAGGCAGAGGAGTTCTGGTGCACACCGAGCAGGTGACCGATACCGAACAGACCCAGGCGCAGGCAGATGCCCGCGATCCAGATGGCCCCGCTGGCCTTGGTGCTCCTGCTCCACAAGGCGCCGTCCGGCTCCGTCCATATCCGGGTGGTCCACGCCCATCCGGCGCCGATGGCCAGTGCCGTCACCAGCTCCGTGCCCAGCAGGAGGGACGCCTCGACCTGGTGGTGCGGATCGATCACTCCGGGGTCGCGCAGGGCCATGAAGGCGAGCACGGCGGGCACGATCCACCAGCGCCTGTCCGAACTGATCCGGCGCGCGCGGAACTGGCGCGCGATCACCACGACGGCAACGGCGAAGATCACCACAGCATTGATGAGCCCGGACATGCACGGCCTCCGTGAGCGAGGAGAGGGTGTCCGCGGCGAGCGCTGCCGACACCACCGACGCTACGGAAATCGCGCCCTTGGCAGATCGGCGCCCGGGTGGATCGTGGGTGGATCCCCCACGCCCTCATCCCTCCACCCACGGGTGGAGCCCCATCCACACGCCGAGCGGCGAGCGGCGAGCGGCGAGCGGCGAGCGGCGAGCGGGCCGACCCAAGCCTTCATTCGCCCCCTCCGCCTCCGCCCCTGCGTCCCTCCCCCTCGCAAGCCTGGGCTCCGCGCCCCAGACGCTCCTCAAAATGCCGGAGGGGCTGAATCCTGCCCCCGCAGTCGGAAGTGGGCGGGAGGTGGAACTGCCCCAGAACTGCCCCCGCGGCTGAAGCGCGGGCGGTAGGTGATGCGCCCAAGCCGCGACGCGCCCGCAGCGCTCCTACAGCGGAAGGGACCGCGCCGGTACATCGCACGCCCGTCGCTGACGTCCGGATCGAGCAGCGGGTTCCCATGGAAACTCACGTCTGATCCAGCGGCGGCAGGCGGATGCACCGGCACGGCCCCAACCCACAACGAACCAGGCGCCCGAAGACGCCAGGAGGGCTACGCGTCGATCCGCGACCGGTCCAACGTCGCAGCCGAACTCGAAATGAACTCCTTGCGCGGAGCCACATCGTTCCCCATCAGGAGATCGAACACCTGCTCGGACGCCTCCAGGTCGGAGATGTTGATCCGGCGCAGCGTCCGGAACCGCGGATCCATCGTCGTCTCGGCCAGCTGATCGGCGTCCATCTCGCCGAGACCCTTGTACCGCTGGATCGAGTCCTTGTAGCGCACGCCCTTGCGCTGCAGCTCCAGCAACGTCTCCCGCAGCTCACGGTCCGAGTACGTGTAGACGTACTTGTCCTGCCCCTTCTTGGGCTGGCTGAGCTCGATCCGGTGCAACGGCGGCACCGCCGCGAACACTCGCCCGGCCTCGACCATGGGCCGCATGTAGCGCTGGAACAGCGTCAGCAGCAGAATCCGGATGTGCGCGCCGTCGACATCGGCGTCGACGAGAAGAATGATCTTCCCGTAACGCGCCGCGTCGATGTCGAAGGTCCGCCCGGAGCCCGCCCCTATGACCTGGATGATCGCACCGCACTCGGCGTTCTTCAGCATGTCCGTCACGGACGCCTTCTGAACGTTGAGGATCTTGCCCCGGATCGGCAGCAGCGCCTGGAACTCGGAGTTCCGGGCCAGCTTCGCCGTACCCAGCGCGGAGTCGCCCTCGACGATGAACAGCTCGCTGCGCTCGACGTCGTCACTGCGGCAGTCGGCGAGCTTGGCGGGCAGCGAGGACGACTCCAGCGCCGTCTTCCGGCGCTGCGCGTCCTTGTGCTGACGGGCGGCGATCCTCGTACGAGCGGCGGCGACGGCCTTCTCCATGACGACCCGCGCCTGCGCGGCCTCGTCCCGCTTCGCGGAGGTCAGGAACGCCTTGAGCTCCTTGGTCACCACGTTCGTCACGATGCGTCGGGCGGCCGAGGTACCGAGGACCTCCTTGGTCTGCCCCTCGAACTGCGGCTCGGCGAGACGCACGGTGACGACGGCCGTGAGGCCCTCCAGCGCGTCGTCCTTGATGATGTCGTCCTCGGCGACCCGCAGCATCTTCTTGGCCCGCAGGACCTCGTTCATCGTCTTGCCGACGGCCTGCTCGAAGCCGGCGACATGGGTGCCGCCCTTGGGCGTGGCGATGATGTTCACGAAGGACTTCAGGGTCGTGTCGTAACCGGTGCCCCAGCGCATCGCGACATCGACGCCCAGCTCACGGGTGACCTCGGTCGGAGTCATCTGCCCGTGCTCGTCCAGGACCGGGACGGTCTCCTTGAAGGTCCCCTGCCCGAAGAAGCGGAGAACGTCGCAGACCGGCTTGTCGGCGGCCAGATACTCGCAGAACTCGCTGATCCCGCCGTCGAAGCGGAACGACTCCTCGCCCTTGCTGCCGCCGTCGCCGAGCCCGTATTCGTCACGGACGACGATGGTCAGGCCCGGCACCAGGAAGGCGGTCTGGCGGGCACGCTGGTGGAGGTGCTCCAGGGAGAGCTTGGCGTCCTTGAGGAAGATCTGGCGGTCGGCCCAGTAGCGCACGCGCGTGCCGGTGCGGGTCTTCGGGATCCGCTTGAGCTTGCGGAGCCCGCTCGTCGCGTCGAAGGCGGCGTCGGGGCCGTCGGCCTGGAAGGCTCCCGGCGTGCCGCGGCGGAAGCTCACGGCGTGGGTCTGGCCGTTGCGGTCCACCTCGACGTCCAGCCGGGCGGAGAGCGCGTTCACCACGGAGGCGCCCACGCCGTGCAGACCGCCCGAGGCTGCGTACGAGCCGCCACCGAACTTGCCGCCGGCGTGCAGCTTGGTCATGACGACCTCGACGCCGGAGAGGCCGGTCTTGGGCTCCACGTCGACGGGGATGCCACGGCCGTTGTCCCGCACCTCGACGGAGGCGTCGTCGTGCAGGATGACGTCGATGTGGTCGCAGTAGCCCCCGAGGGCCTCGTCCACGGAGTTGTCGATGATCTCCCAGAGGCAGTGCATCAGGCCGCGGCTGTCGGTCGACCCGATATACATGCCCGGGCGCTTCCGCACTGCCTCGAGCCCCTCAAGGACGAGCAGGTGCCGCGCGGTGTAGTTGGAACCGTCCCGGTCTGCTCCGGTCAGCAGCGCTGTGGACGGCACGGACGTCTCGGCGGTCACGCGGTTCGCTCCTCGCTGAATTTCATGGGAGACCCTTTTGGGTAAGGGCCCGGCTTCGGTCGCCGTTCAGAGGGTACCGAGGCCTGGTAGAGCCGTTGTAGCACCACCCTCGCATGAACTCACACTAGTCCAGGGTCGCATGGGTGTTCGATCCCTCGATGGAGTGAAGTACATATCACGTTCCCTTCGAGGCATGAACCATTTAGGCTCCGGGCACGTCCTCATGAACAACCGGCAATCCAGCCGGGAGGACCGACACCTGACAGACAGCGCGAACCCGTACAGACACGAAGACACGCAATACGGCTCATTCGCCGCCAACCGGCAGCAGACAGCCGGCTCGAAAGAAAATTTCGAGGAAAAGCCGCGAGCGGGAACGTTTTCGGCCTGGTTGGATGTTGACCCTGGTACGACAGCTCGTCGAGCTAGAGAAGAGGCGACGTGACTACTGTTCTGACCCCCGCGAGCCCGCTGACGGCCGCTGACCGCTGCGACCGTTGCGGCGCCCAGGCATATCTGCGCGTCGTCCTCCTGAGCGGCGGAGAACTGCTCTTCTGCGCCCACCACGGTCGCAAGTTCGAGCCGGAACTCAAGAAGATCGCCGCTGAGATACAGGACGAGACGGAGCGGCTCACGTCCGTTCCCGAGACGGTCAACGACGAAGAACGCTGACCCTTCGCATCAACGACGAGCGGGTGCCGGCGACAGGCCGGTGAGTGGGCGGTCACCCCCTGGACACAGGGAGTGACCGCCCACACTCGTACCGCATCGCCAAGAGCTCTCAGCGGCGCGCGTCGAGCGCTTGGACCACCTCCGAGACCCGCGTGTAGACACCCGGGCTCCCTGCTCGCCCGCAGCCGCTCCCCCATGACACCAGTCCGATGAGACGGCCCTGGGCGACCAGCGGCCCGCCACTGTCCCCCTGGCAGGCGTCACGGCCGCCCGCCTGCTCTCCGGCGCACACCATGGACACCGCGTCGTAGGTCCCGGCCTCG
The DNA here is from genome assembly GCF_055567635.1 of Streptomyces sp. NPDC026500. Lineage (NCBI taxonomy): Bacteria > Bacillati > Actinomycetota > Actinomycetes > Kitasatosporales > Streptomycetaceae > Streptomyces > Streptomyces sp. NPDC026500. The sequence continues at coordinate 283,488 of NZ_JBVHQB010000006.1, forward strand.
CTGCCGGGATAGGCCCGCTCGCACGAGCGGTCGGTCAGTACGTGCACGTCCGCGGCCCGCAGGCTGCTCGCGTAGTCGCCACCGCCCGTCAGGTCGCCCCAGCCGTAGACCACGGCGGCCGTCCCCGGCTCGTACGCCGGGTCGCCGGAGGGGGCCATACGGATCGCCGAGGCGGCCGGCAGCGGCTCGGCGAGGGTCAGCACACCGAAGTCCCCGGCGTTCGTATCACTGTCGTAGTGCGGGTTGACCCAGATGTCGCGTACGGGGACCTCCTTGCCGTCGCCGGCCGTCAGATCCTCGCGCCCCGCGATGACCTTCAGATCGCGCGCCTGGCGCGGCGGCGCCCCCAGCACGTCGTCTCCGAGGCAGTGGGCCGCGGTCAGGACCGTCGTCGGACCGATGACCACTCCTCCGCAGAACTGCCCCGCGCGCGTACCCCCGAACCGGTCACGGCTGGACAGCGCGACCGTCCACGGACTCTCGGAGATCTGGACCGGACGACTTCCGATGACAACGCTGTCGGAGGACGCCAGGGCGGGGGACGTCAGCGGTATCACCGCTGCGGCGGCCGCAAGGGCCAGCGTCGGGACGTAGGCACGGCGCATGTGCGCTCCTCACACTGGGATGGTCGTGGAACACCCAGAGTGATCCAGTGAGCGAAGGCACGCATTCCGCGCATACGACGAGGGCCCGACCCCCATGGGGAGTCGGGCCCTCGTCGAGGTGCGGCCGAGGCCTAGTCGAGGTAGTCGCGCAGCACCTGGGAGCGCGACGGGTGACGCAGCTTCGACATGGTCTTGGATTCGATCTGACGGATCCGCTCACGGGTCACCCCGTACACCTTGCCGATCTCGTCGAGGGTCTTCGGCTGACCGTCGGTGAGACCGAAGCGCATCGAGACGACGCCCGCCTCGCGCTCCGACAGGGTGTCGAGGACGGAGTGCAGCTGCTCCTGGAGAAGCGTGAAGCTGACCGCGTCGGCCGGGACGACGGCCTCGGAGTCCTCGATGAGGTCACCGAACTCGCTGTCGCCGTCCTCGCCCAGCGGCGTGTGCAGCGAGATGGGCTCGCGGCCGTACTTCTGGACCTCGATGACCTTCTCAGGGGTCATGTCGAGCTCCTTGGCCAGCTCCTCCGGGGTGGGCTCACGGCCCAGGTCCTGGAGCATCTGGCGCTGCACGCGCGCGAGCTTGTTGATGACCTCGACCATGTGCACCGGGATACGGATGGTGCGGGCCTGGTCGGCCATGGCGCGGGTGATCGCCTGACGAATCCACCAGGTGGCGTACGTCGAGAACTTGTAGCCCTTGGTGTAGTCGAACTTCTCGACGGCTCGGATCAGACCGAGGTTGCCCTCCTGGATGAGGTCCAGGAAGAGCATGCCGCGACCGGTGTAGCGCTTGGCCAGGGAGACCACCAGACGGAGGTTGGCCTCCAGGAGGTGGTTCTTGGCGCGGCGGCCGTCCTCGGCGATGATCTCCAGCTCGCGCTTGAGCTTGGGAGCGAGCTTGTCGGCGTTGGCCAGCTTGTCCTCGGCGAACAGACCGGCCTCGATGCGCTTGGCGAGCTCGACCTCCTGCTCGGCGTTGAGCAGCGGGACCTTGCCGATCTGCTTGAGGTAGTCCTTGACCGGGTCGGCTGTGGCACCGGCGGCGGCGACCTGCTGCGCGGGCGCGTCGTCCTCGTCCTCGTCGGACAGGACGAAGCCCTGGGCGCCGTCCTCGGCGGGCTCCTCGGCTCCGGGCTTGCCCGGGGTCTCCTCGACCGCCTCGTCGTCGACGAGCTCGGCGTCGTCCTTCTTGGCGCTCGTCTTCTTGGCCGCCGTCTTCTTGGCGACCGTCTTCTTGGCGACGGCCTTCTTCGCCGTCGTCTTCTTGGCTACAGCGGCCTTGCCTGCGGACGCGTCCTCGGCCGAATCGTCGGCGAGGGCAGCCGGAGCCGCAGGGGCGGTGGCGGTGGCCTTCTTTGCAGTCACCGTCTTGGCCGCCACCGTCTTGGTGGCGGTGCGCTTGGCCGGACTCTTCGCTGCGACGCTCTTTCGGGTGCGCTTGGGCTCCGCGGCACTGACCATCAGCGTCACACCCTCTTCCTCGAGGATCTGGTTGAGGCTGCGCAGTACGTTCTTCCACTGAGTGGCCGGAATCTGGTCAGCTTCGAAGGCCCGACGCACGTCATCGCCGGCGATCTGCCCCTCAGCCTTTCCCCGCTCGATGAGCGCCATGACAGAGACGGACTCGGCGATCTCCGGCGGGAGCGTACGGGATGTGCTGGCCGACACGAACAACCTCTCGGAACGTTGGAAAACGGCTTCCGGCCCCGTCCATTGTGGACAGGAACCGACGACCGCCGACTGGGGATGGGCCGACGGCGCGGGCGGGGGCCGGGAAGATGCACAGCGCCACACACGGCGTCTGTATTCCCTCCTCGGCTATCACCTCTTAGGTCATCGCGCTGCCCCGAAGAGCGTTACGCCCAATCTGCGTGGCCCGAGTCACACCCCGTAAGCGCTCAAAAGATGGCAGACCCTGTCAGACCAGGTCAGGTCATGATCCGCCGCCCGGTCGCGCCGTCGGGACCCCATCGAATCCGCGAAGGATTCGATGGGGTCCCGACGAGCGATGGTTCGCCGGCCTGGCGACGCCACGGGCGCGCACGCACTCCGGACCGCGTCACCCTCGGTGCGCGATCAGTGCTCGCGCGGCGCGGGCACGACACGCTCCACCTCGGGGTGGACGGCGAGGAGCTGCCGCATGGCCGTCTCGGCCGCCGCGCCGTCGGCAGCCGCGAGGGCGTCGGCGATGCGGGCGTGGTGACCCAGCGAGGCTTCGTTCGGCCGGTCACAGCCGGTGACCGGACCTCCGGAGACCTGGAGCGCCGCCGACACGATCCCGGAGAGGTGCTCCAGCATCCGGTTGCCCGCGAGCTGGATGAGCAGCGAATGGAACTCGGCATCGGCCCGCGAGAAGGTGAGGGAGTCACCCTGCGACATGGCGTGGCCCATGATCTCGACCATGTCGCCGAGCCGCTGCTGGATCTCCTCGCGTCCGTGTCCGGCCGCCAGGCGCGCGGCGAGCGGCTCGATGGTCCAGCGGAGCTCGCTCAGCTCGCGCCGCTGGTCGTCCCGCTGCGGTCCGAAGGCCCGCCATTCGATGATGTCCGGGTCGAGAAGGTTCCAGTCGCTGACGGGACGCACCCGCGTGCCGACATTCGGGCGGGCGCTGACCAGCCCCTTGGCCTCCAGGACGCGGAGCGACTCACGGACGACGGTCCGGGAGACCTCGAACCGCTGGCCGATCTCCTCGGGCACGAGCGGACGGTCCGCGCCGAGGTCTCCGGAGACGATCATCTGGCCCAGTTGCTGGACGAGTTGGCCGTGCAGTCCGCGTCCGCGGCTGCCGGCGGCGCGTCGGCCGACACGGCCGAGCTCCGGCTCGGCGCTCTCCCACACAGGGGGGCCCACGCGGTCGACACCGGAAGCGTCGGTATAGGGGTAACGGTCGAGTTCGCCCGGTCCGGCCAGGCCGGAGTCTGAGGAACGGGCGGCGGTCATCATGGTCTGCGCAAGGGTACTCACGGGTCTTTTGTCGGCGCCGACTCCAACTCCCTTGAGGTCTTTGGTGAAAAGCACACGAAAGGGTGATCGCTCACCCCGTCGCAATTGACGCCTTATCGGAAAGAAATGAGCGTTCTTCGGGGAGTTGTGCGCACAGGGGGAACGGAAGGGTGCGGACTGTCGTCATCGGACCCGGCTCCGCAGGGTCGTGAGCAGATATGCGCAGAGCAGAGCGGTCAGCGACAACATCAGCGCTCCGCCCACCGGTTGGGCGAGTACCCGCACGCCGGCCGCCAGGTAGCGCTCCCCACCGAACGGCCACTGCATGAGAACCAGTTCCCGAAGCCGCTCCGGGAACCCGGCCGCCGACCGCACAGACGGCCCCTGCGAGACCTTTTGTACGAGTGGTACGACGACGACCGGCACGGCGAGCACCGCCGCGAGCCCGGCGGCGGTGGACCGGAAGATGCCGGCCGCCAGCACGCCCGACCAGGCGCAGCCCACCACGAGCCCGAACCAACTCGCGCTCAGCGAAAGCCAGTCCGATGGAACTCCGGTGAGCTCCCGTCCGTAGACGAGATAGAGCATTTCGAGGTCGCATCCCACCGTGAGGAACGCCAGCATCAGCGCGGTGGCCGACGCGACGAGGAGCTTGGCGGTCAGCAGCCCCAGCCGACGCGGGACGGTGCCGCGGTCCGCGGCCAGGGCGGGGTGACGGAACTCCTCGCCGAAGGCGACGGCGCCCAGCAGCCCGGCGCCGAGCGCGGCGGGCGGGAGCGGAAGTTCCCGGGGCCACGCGGCCAGCAGGCGCGGCTGAGGCGTGTGACCGATTCTGGCCAGGAGGACGGACAGGAGGACCGAGGTGATGAGAACAGCGGCCGCGGTGAGGTAGCCGGTGCCGACGCCGGCGGCTCTGCGCAGTTCGTAGCGCAGCGGGCGCAGCGGGCTCCGGGCCTGGCGTACGGCGATGGGCGGCGGGAGGGCGGAAAGGTCGTCCGCGGCCGGTGTCTCGGAGGGGCACGGCTCGTCGGCAGGGTGCTCGCCCTCCTCGGCGGAGGGGGTCGTTGCGGGCCCCATGTCGCCTGTCTCGTCGGCGAGTTGGTGTACGAGGATGCCGTGCCGGAAGGCCGTCTCGCCGACGTCGGCACAGGTGCTGCCGTACACCGAGAGCCGGTTGCCCTCCTCGCGCACGACTTCGACGGAGCGCTGCGCCGTGCGTGCCTCCTTGGTCAGGAGGGAGCCGAGCCGGGCGGCGTGCGGGCTGCGGACGGCGACCCGGGGCCGGAGCCGGGTGCGGGCGAATTCCGCGGCCTCCTGGTCGGCTACGAGGCGGCCCTGGTCCAGTGTGACGACCCGGTCGGCGGTTCGCGCGGCCTCCTTGGGGTCGTCCGTGGTGAACAGCACCGTGCCGCCCTGTGTCGCGTGTGCGCGCAGAATCCCGTGCAGCCAGCGGCCCTCTCTGACGGACAGTCCGTCCGCGGGGTCGTCGAGCACGAGGGTGTGCGGGTCGGACAGGAGCGCGCAGGCCAGGCCCAGCCGGCGGTCCATACCGCGGGAGAGCGTGCCCAGCCGCTCGTCGCGGAGACTGACGAGCCCCACGACTTCGAGGACTTCGTCCGCGCGGCGCACGGGTACGCCCGCGGCGGCGCACAGCATGCGGAGCTGGCCGCGAACCGCGCGCGCGGGATGTCCCGGCACCTCGCCCATGAGCACGCCGACTTCGCGCGAGGGATGGGCGATCCGATGCAGCGGCCTGCCTCGGAAGTAGGTGATTCCACGGCCGTGTTGAAGTTCGAGCATGAGCTTCAGCGCCGTCGTCTTGCCTGCGCCCGGGGCTCCGAGGAGCGCTGTGACGTGGCCCGCGGGCGCCTCGAAGGACACGTCGTCAACGGCGGGCGGACGCGCCTTGCGGGTGTTGCTGGTCAGTCCGATGGCCTGGATCACCCAAAGCAAGATAGCGCGACATTTCGGATTTTTCGGGCACCATGCGGCTCGTCTCCGACGGGCCTCGCGGCTCTCGCGAACACGCCGAGGCTCTGGGGCCCGCAACCGTGTCCGCCGCCCTCCTCAGACCTCGGGGCGCAGCATCGGCGGGTTGAGCAGAGTGGCGCCGCCGGCGCGGAACAACTGGGCGGGGCGCCCGCCCTGGCGTGTGGTCGTGCCCCCGGTGGGCACCAGGAAGCCCGGCGTGCCGGTCACCTTGCGGTGGAAGTTGCGCGGGTCGAGCACCACACCCCACACGGCCTCGTAGACGCGGCGCAGCTCACCCACCGTGAACTCGGTCGGGCAGAAGGCGGTCGCCAGCGACGAGTACTCGATCTTGGACCGGGCGCGCTCCACTCCGTCCGAGAGGATCTGCGCGTGATCGAAGGCGAGCGGCGCCGCCTGTTCCCCATCGCGTCCGTACCCTCCCTGCTGCAGCAGTTCCTCGACCGGTGCCCAGCGTGCGCTGTTCGCGTCGCCGCCCGCCCGGGGCGCGGGCAGGTCGGGGGCGAGGGCGAGATGCGCGACGCTGACCACTCGCATCCGGGGGTCACGCTTGGGATCGCCGTAGGTCGCGAGCTGCTCGAGGTGCGCACCGTTGTCCTGCGCGGGCACGGAGGGGTCGTGGGCGCACAGGCCCGTCTCCTCGGCGAGCTCGCGTGCCGCGGCCTGGGCGAGGTCCTCGTCGGTCCTTACGAAGCCGCCGGGCAGCGCCCATCGCCCCTGGAACGGCTGCTCGCCCCGCCGTACCGCCAGCGCGCACAGGGCATGGCGGCGCACGGTCAGCACGACCAGGTCCACGGTCACGGCGAAGGGCGGAAAGGCTGACGGGTCGTAGGGCATGCCGCGATCATAGTCGTCTGCCTGACGATAAACACCTCCTTCGGGAGCCCTGTCCATGGTTGATCGACTCCCCTCCGGCACGGCACTCCGCCACCGAGGGCCCTCGACCCGAGACGCTTCCCACGACGTCACATCCCCAACTGCAGTCCGTCGTCGGCCTCCTCGACCATGGCGAGACCGAGTCGGCTGACGCGTACGGAGAAGGGGGCGCCCGAGATCCGCAGGCCCGTCAGCGCGATCTCGCCCAGGGGCGCAGCCCGGAACGGGCGCAGCGTCACGGTTCCCTCGGGCACATCGGGGCGGATCCCGGCCAGGGAGCTGAGCAGCAGCACCCCGGCGGCGGCGGAGGTGGCCGCGGGCCGGGAGGCGGCCGGATGGGGAAGCGGGGCGCTCCCCCGCGTGCGCTGCTCCCCCGCGTATATCTCGGGCAGCCGGTTGCCGAAGGACTCGGCCGCCGCCAGAACGCCGCGCAGCAGTGCCGCGGCCTCCGTCTCATGGCCCGCGGCGGCGAGCCCGGTGACGGCGACGGCCGTCTCCTGGACGCGCACGGCCCCGCTGCGATGGCCGAACGGGTTGTACGCCACCTCCTTCGCCCCGAGGCTGCGCAACCCCCAGCCCGAGTCCATGGCCGGGCCGCCGAGCAGCCGCGCGAGCTGTTCGGTCCGCGCCTTGTCGAGCAGACCGGGGGCCAGCTCTCCGGAGCCCAGCAGACCGGTGTCGAGGAGATGGGCGGTGCTCGAACCGAGCTGGGGCACGAGGCGCCCGTCCGGGGTGCGGGCCCCGGCCGGGCGGCCACCGGCCCGGTCCTCGATCCAGAAGTCGTCACGGAACGCCGTCCGCAGCGCCTGGGCCCACTGGCGCAGCCCCGTGCCGCCCGTCCGGCCGTGCGCGTCGAGCAGATCGGCGCCGAGCAGCGCCGCACGGTGCGCGTGCGCCTGCGTCTCGCAGCGGAGCGGTCCGCCCGGCTGCGGGTCGGGCAGATACGTGTTGGCTCCGAGCGTGGTCCGCAGCCAGTCCAGACACCGCTCGGCCGCGGGCAGCAGCTCCTCGACCTCCCGCTCGGCCAGTCCCCAGCGCCGGGCCTCCGCGAGAAGCACGGGGAAGAGCAGCGTCGCCTCGGTCGCTGTGCATCCGGGCGGCAGGTGTGGCCCGCTGTCCCGGAGCGGTCCCGGAATCAGTCCGGAGCGCGGTCCCGGACCGGCGAGCTGGGTGCGGGCGAGGGTGCGCAGCGTGCCCGCGGCGAGACGCGTACCGAGCGGCAAGGTCATCCGGGCCGCGGCCAGTGCCTCGGCCGGCGCCAGCCCGCAACGCCAGGGCGCTCCCGCCGCGAGGTGGGTGTCGGCCGGATGCCCGGGGTCGCGCAGCAGCAGGGCCCGAAGGTCATCGACGCAGGTGCGCAGGAGCGCTTCGACCCCGGGCTCGTCACTCAGCACCCGGGCCTCGGCGAACGGGCTCGCCGAGCCGCGGCCCACCGCTCTGATCGGTCCCTGACCGTCCGGCCGGACGCGCAGTTCCACGGTGAGGGTGCCGCCCGGCGGCAGTTCGAGTTCCCAGCGCAGCAGTCCCGCCGATGCCAGGGCGTCTGTTGGCGGCGGGTCGGCGGTGACGGTCACGTATCCCGTCGGGCAGGACCAGCGCAGGCCGGCGGCGTGGACGCTGGCCTGCAGTTCGGTGCCCGCCCGGCCCGAGGCGACGTCGCCCAGTTCCGCGAGATCCGTCCCGAGGGCGACCTCGACGGGCAGGCGCAATGCCCGAGAAGCCGAGCTGCGCAGGGTGATCAGCTCGGTGCCGTCCGCATGGCGTGTCCTTTCGACGACCACGTCCGGGTCCGGGCCTGCGTCGGGGGAAGCACGCAGCGTGCCCACGAAGCGGGCCCGGTCCGCCGCGAGCATCCGAGCCTGCACCGCGAGCGGTTCCCGACCCGCGACCCGGACCTGGCAGCGGGACAGTATCCGCCGACCCGCCATGTAGAAGCCCTCCAGACCACGGCCGGTCAGCTGTCCCTCCTCCGCGGAGATCACCAGTCCTGGAAGAGCGACACAGATCAGGGTGGTGTGGGCGGGCGGCAGGTCCGCCGGTCGGCCCGGCACGGGAAGGGACGTCCTGGGAACGCTGGGGCCGCGCCCTCCCGGGATGGAGGGCGCACCGGCGTCGCGGCCCGCTCGCGGGGCCGCCGGGGCGCCCCCGCGTCTGACGGACTGGGCGGACTCGCGCCCGGACGGACGGCCGTCGTCGGGGGCCGAGGACGGATGGGGCAAGGGCATGGGGTGGCTTCCTCCGCGCTCGGTGCGCCTGGAGCGCGCTCGGCTCCTGGTGGGGGCTCCGCAGGGTCGCGGGCGTTGCGGCGGCGCAATCCGGCCACGAATTCCGCCACTCAGGTGAACGGGGCAGCCCTGTCCTGGGTCACGCCTTTGCCCCGGGAAGACGACCGAATGGCGGTGGGACCGCCCGCCGGTCTCACGAGCACCCGCCGAGCGGAGGCCGAACGCACAGAAGATGACGTGGCCGCCGGGAATCCCGCCGGTCGGCAGCGGAAGGACCGGGACGCGGTCCGCCTTCGGGGGGTCGGGAATCCCGGCCGGCCTCGGCCGAGTGGGCCGGCCGGTCTTCATCCCGGACCCGTCCCGCCGTGCTGTGTAACAGCCACTCACCTGTCCTCCCCTGCACCCCGCCGACCGCTGTCGCCCCGCGCGCTCAGCCGATCGTCCGCCCTGTCCGCCCCTCGCCCCGGTCGGTCACCGGCCGTCGAGGCATCGTCCGCCGGGCGACGCCCTTGGGCACTCGCGGTCCCGGGGCCGCGCCGGCCCGGTCGGTTTCCGCCGTTCGCGGTCGGGCGGGCCTGCGGCGGCGCCGAGTGGCAGGCGTCGGGGGTGGGCTGTCCGTTGCATGGGCAGAACGGGTCGGGTCGGCCGCCCTGAGCGACGCGGCGGAATCGGTCGGCTGCTCCCCGGCCGTCGAGCCATGGCCCGTACGCTCCGCGCGCAGGCAGCGTCGGACGGATTCCGGATCCAAGCCCTCATTGCATGCCTGGTGGAGAAGGCGGGCGAACAGATAGTCGGGATCGGCGCCGAGAGCCATGGCGAGCGCCTCTCGCGCCTCCAGTTCGTCGCCCATGGACCAGGCGACCCATCCCGCGAGGGTGAGGGGTGCCGCGGCGTGCTCTCGGTAGGGACCGACACAGCGACGGGCCAGTGCTCGCCACAGGCGCAGCGCCGGGGCGGCCTCGTCGCCCTCCATCCACTGGGCGGCACGGTCACGGGTCGTGCGGTCCTGGAGGCCGAGGATCAGTGTGGCGGCCTCGTCGTCCTCCAGGAGTCCGTCGTCGCGCAGGTCCGACGGACGTGTGCCGGACACGGGGGGAGCGGCTGCGAGCCGGTCCCTGATCCGCCGGGCCAGCGCGAGGGCCTCCTCGGCCACCTCCGCGCGGCTGCCGTCGTCCAGGATCCTCGGCACGAGGGCCATGCTGGCCGTGTCGAGCGCCACCTCCTGACCCAGCGCGGCGGTGGACTCCCAGGGAAGCAGCCTGGCCGTCAGGTCCTTCAGGGACCCGCGCACCTGGAGGCCCGCGTACGTCGCGGCGGCGGCGAGGACGGACGTCCCCGGCAGCCCCATCGACGTGCCGTCGGCCGGGCAGCACCCCTGTCCCGGGCAGGTGTACGACCAGAAGCGGCCGTCGGAGATGCAGAGAGCCTCGATCACCGGTACGTCGAGGCGTCCGCAGGCCGTCCGCAGCAGTTGCGCGAGCGGGCGCAGGCGTTCCATGACCTCCAGCCCCGATTCGCCGTTCCCCGGTTCCTGACAGAGGTACGCGACCATGCTCTCGGGGCGGGCGCCTCGGCGCTCGCTCCCTTTCACCAGCCCTTGTGCCAGCTGGTCGGAGACGGACGGCCAGTCCTCCGCGTGGGCGGGGATGCCGAGGCGGGCCCGGCCGCCGAACCGGCCCCGCCGCTCCCGGTCGTGCAGGGCGACCAGCACGATGCTGTCCTCGGGGCGGTATCCGAGGAGATAGGGCAGCGCGTCGGCCAGTTCTGCCGGGGTACGGAGGGTCACCTGATGCTCCCCGCCCGGGAGGCCCGCGACGCCCGCAAGCTGGTCGTCGCCGGCGCGGCCTAGACCCGTCCCGTGGTGCAGCCCGCCGGGAATGGCCGTGCCGCCGGGGACCTCCGGGTCGGCCTGCCGGTCCGTCCGGTCCCGGCCCTCGCCTCCGGACCGGCTGCCCGGACCGTCCCATCCCTCGCCGGACCCGCCGCCCGGACCCTCCCACCTGTCGCCGGCACGGGCGCCGGGCCGGCTCCGGCCACTGTGATCGCCTTCGCCGCCGGATCGATCGCGCCCGGGGTTCCAGCCGCATCCACCGACCGCGCTGATGTTCTCGTCGCCGGACGTGCCGGTCGCTTCGTCGTGATTCGTCATGCGGTGACCATCCCGCGGATCGCGAGATTCCGGTTGGGCCTGTGGATAACCGTCACCATGATCACGCCAGAAGTTGTCCACAGCTCGACGGATCGTTCGCGCTTTGTCAGACCCATCGGGTTGCATGGAGCCATGACCAACGAAGACCCGCGACCCGCAGTCACTGACAACGCACCCGACGCCGCCCGCGGAGACCTCCGGACCGCTGCCGATGCCGTCCTGGCACGCCTGGTCGGCGCCCGGGCGGGCGAGGCGCGGCTGCGCGAGGACCAGTGGCTCGCCATCGAGGCGCTGGTGGCCGACAAGCGCAGAGCGCTGGTCGTGCAGCGCACCGGCTGGGGCAAGTCCGCGGTGTACTTCGTCGCGACCGCGCTGCTGCGCGAGCTGGGCGCCGGGCCCACGGTGATCGTCTCGCCGCTGCTCGCGCTGATGCGCAACCAGGTGGAGGCGGCGGCCCGAGCCGGAATCCGCGCGCGGACGATCAACTCTTCCAACACGGAGGAGTGGGAGAGCATCCAGGCCGAGGTGGCGGCGAGCGAGGTCGACGTCCTCCTGGTGAGTCCGGAGCGACTGAACAATCCCGACTTCCGCGACCAGGTGCTGCCCAAGCTGGCCGCGGCCACCGGCCTCCTGGTGGTGGACGAGGCGCACTGCATCTCCGACTGGGGCCACGATTTCCGGCCGGACTACCGCCGCCTGCGCACCATGCTCGCCGACCTCCCGCCCGACACCCCGGTGCTGGCCACCACCGCGACGGCCAACGCGCGCGTGACGGCAGATGTCGCCGAGCAGTTGGGCACCGGAGTGAGCACCGACGCGCTGGTCCTGCGCGGTGCCCTCGACCGGGAGAGCCTGAGCCTCGGCGTGCTGCGGCTGCCGGACGCCGCGCACCGGATGGCCTGGCTGGCCGAGCATCTGAACGACCTGCCGGGCTCCGGCATCATCTACACGCTCACCGTGGCCGCGGCCGAGGAGGTCACCGCGTTCCTGCGCCAGAGCGGGTACACCGTGTCGTCGTACACCGGGAAGACGGAGAACGCCGACCGCCAGCAGGCCGAGGAGGACCTGCTCGCCAATCGCGTCAAGGCCCTGATCGCCACGTCGGCGCTGGGCATGGGCTTCGACAAGCCGGACCTGGGATTCGTGGTGCACCTGGGCTCCCCCTCCTCCCCGATCGCCTACTACCAGCAGGTGGGACGCGCGGGACGCGGTGTGGAGCATGCCGAGGTGCTGCTCCTGCCGGGCAAGGAGGACCAGGCGATCTGGGAGTACTTCGCCTCGATCGCCTTCCCCCCGGAGGAGCAGGTGCGGCGCACCCTGGACGTGCTGGCGCGCGCCGAGCGCCCGCTCTCCCTGCCCGCGCTGGAACCGCTGGTGGACCTGCGCAGGTCCCGCCTGGAGACCATGCTCAAGGTGCTCGACGTGGACGGAGCCGTGCACCGGGTCAAGGGCGGCTGGATCTCCACGGGCTCGCCCTGGACGTACGACACCGAGCGCTACGCCTGGGTCGCCAAGCAGCGGGCGACGGAGCAGCAGGCGATGCGGGACTACGTATCGACGACCGGCTGCCGAATGGAGTTCCTCCGCCGCCAGTTGGACGACGAGGGAGCCGCGCCGTGCGGGCGCTGCGACAACTGCGCCGGCGGCCGGTTCCGGACGACCGTGTCCCCCGCCGCGCTGGACGCGGCGAACGGCGAGCTCGGCCGCGCGGGAGTCGACGTCGAGCCCCGCAAGATGTGGCCGACCGGGCTGGCGTCGGTCGGCGTCGAGCTGAAGGGACGTATCCCGGCCGGCGAACAGGCCGCTCCGGGGCGCGCCCTGGGACGGCTCTCGGACATCGGCTGGGGCAACAGGCTGCGGCCGATGCTCGCCCCGCAGGCCCCGGACGGACCCGTTCCGGACGATGTCGCCAAGGCCGTGGTCGGCGTCCTGACCGACTGGGCGAAAGGCCCCGGCGGCTGGGCCTCCGGGCAGCCCGACGCGCAGCCACGCCCGGTCGGCGTGGTGACCATCGCCTCGCGGTCGCGGCCGCAGTTGATCCAGTCGCTCGGTGCGCGGATCGCGGAAATCGGCCGGCTGCCGCTGCTGGGTTCGGTGGAGTACGTCGGCGAGGCGGCGCAGATCGCCCGGAGCAACAGCGCTCAGCGGCTGAAGGCGCTGGACGGGGCCCTGACCGTGCCGCCGCGGCTGGCCGAAGCCTTGAAGGAAGCGGCTGGTCCGGTGCTGCTGGTGGACGATGCCACGGAGACGGGCTGGACGCTGGCGGTCGCATCGCGGATGCTTCGCAGAGCGGGTGCCCAGGCAGTGTTGCCGCTGGTCCTCGCCGTGCAGGCGTGACACGCGTGTCGCGATTCGAAACACCGGCAGGTATATAGGACGCTAATCGCCTGAAAACGGTCTGTGGTCCCAATTGCTCGTTGCCGCAACCCAGTTCGCCAGGAAGAATTGAGGTCCGCTCCCCGCACGGTTTGCCCGTGGTCCGGTAGGGCTCTGCTGCGGCGTGCCATTCCCCCAAGTCCGACCCCGCCCGCTGTATGGGCACGTAGCCGAAGGGAGGACCGTGACCTTCGGATTCGCTCCGTCCTCGGCGGCATCCATGTCGACGTCTCCCGACCTGTCCGCCGCTTCCACCAATCCACTGACCCGCATGCTGGAACCCGCCGAATGGGCCTCGGCCGGAATTCCGCTTCTGCGCGATCCCCGTGAGGTCGTGAGCGGCCTCCACGCTCGGCACCGGCCCAGACCGTCGACGGCGGTCGTCGCGGTGCTCGACCACGACGAGCGACTGATGGCGAGCGCCTCCTTCACGCGGCGTCCGGCACCGGCCGACGGCTGGATGTTCCGCAACGCGCTGCTCGCACAGCTGCGCCGGGTCATCCCGCACGACCTGCGGCGCCGCACTCCCGCGCGCACGGCCGTGCTGCTGTACTGCCGGGACGGTGACGCGCGCTGGACGGAGGAGGACGGGGCCTGGATGTGGGGACTGCGGGATGCCTGCACGCTCCACGGACTGCGGTGCGGGGCGTACATCACCCTGACGCGTGACGGCTGGCAGGTTCTCGGCGAGGGCCGCGGCGGACGCCGCCCCAACTCCGACTCACCGCCGGAGTTCTTCGTGGGCGAGGTGCTGCCGCCCCTGCCCCGCACGGGAGGCGTCGCGTCGGAGGTCATGCGCCGGGCGGCCGCCCGCTGAGAAGCCGAGCAGCCGCACGCTGAGAAGCGGACGAGTCGCGAGGCATCGGCCCGCCCCGGGGAAGGCGGGCCGCGCACGTGTGACCGGGCCCGCTCCAGGGCCGTACGACTCATGCACAGGTAGGCCACGCACGGCACGGCTCGGGCGTGTGGGCGCACCCAGGCCCTCGGTCACCAGAGGGCGCCCATGGGCAAGGAGCTGCGGCCGGGTGGTTACGGGCATGCCAGCCAATACACCCATGCCACTCCAGGCGGCGGACGCCGAAGGCGGACACGGAATGAGGTCGGTCTCCGACCGTGACGCCACCCTTGAGCGGGAGTTTCCGCAGGCGAAGCGGGAGTTTCCGCAGGCAAGGGGCGGGCGCGCGCATCAAGGCGCCTCGCACCACACGAACGGGTGGCGGGCAGAGCGCCTGCCGGTCGTGGACGCGTTACGGGTACGCCGAAGCGACCACCGTGCAGGTGCCGCCGTGGCGGCACCCTCGGCGTCGCGCCGGGCGCGTTCCGGACCGGGTCCGGAACGCGCTCAGACGCCTGCGGCCAGGACCGAGTTGATCTGCTGCGGGTCGCCGCAGACGATCAGCAGGGCAGCGGCCCGGCCGAGGGCCAGGGGCAGGGCGGCGGCGGCAGTCTCGCCGGAACCACCGTTGACCGCGACCACGACCACGGGACGGGAAGCGGCCCGGCGCGCGGCAGCGGCGTCGGCGTAGAAGACGTCGTCGCCGGCGTCGTGCTGCGCCCAGTACGCGGCCTCGCCGAAGGAGAGTTCGTGCGCGGCCCACGGGTGCGGATCGCCGGTGGTGATCACCAGCACCTCACCGGGAGCGCGGCCCGACTCCAGCAGCAGGTCGACGGCTTCTTCGGCGGCGTCCAGCGCACCCTCGGCCGAGGCCGGGACGAGCTGGATCTGCGGGGCGGCGACAGCGGGTGCGGCCGCCTTGACGGACGGTCCCGGCGTGGCCACGACCGGCTCGCGCGGGGTGCGTTGGGCCGGCATCGGCCGGACAGGACCCGGACGGCCGGGACGCGGCGGAGCCGCGGGACGGGGACCGGGTACGGGGCGAGGGGTCGGCGCGGTTCGGCCACTGGCCGGAGTGACGCGGGGACCCTGGGCACTCTCGTGAATCTGAGGCTCCTCGGGAATGAGAGGCATGAGCTGATATCTATCAAACGCCGGTGCGACTCGCCCCGGCGGGTGGCACATGAGTGCGAACGGAATCGTCAGAAGTCGAAGCCGAGCTGGCCCTCGATCTCCGGAACGTTTCCGTCCGCCCAGCTGCGGGCTTTCTTGAGGTGCCGCCACTGGGGCAGCGCATCAAGATACGCCCACGACAACCGGTGGTACGGGGTGGGTCCCCGCTCCTCCAGCGCGGCTTTGTGGACCGGCGACGGGTACCCGGCGTTGGCCGCAAAGCCGAAGTCTGCATGGCCGACACCCAGTTCGGCCATCATTTTGTCGCGCTGAACCTTGGCGATCACCGAGGCCGCCGCGACGGCGATGCAGGACTGGTCGCCCTTGATCACCGTACGGACCCGCCAAGGAGCGCCGAGATAGTCGTGCTTCCCGTCGAGAATGACCGCGTCGGGGCGGACCGGCAAGGCCTCCAGGGCGCGTCCGGCCGCGAGGCGCAGAGCGGCCGTCATCCCCATCCGGTCGATCTCCTCCGGGGAGGCGTGCCCGAGGGCGTACGCCGTCACCCATTTCTCCAACTCCACGGCGAGCGCGGTCCGGCGCTTGACGGTCAGGAGCTTGGAGTCGGTGAGACCTTCGGGCGGGCGGCGCAGTCCGGTGACGGCGGCACAGACGGTGACGGGGCCGGCCCAGGCACCGCGCCCCACCTCGTCGACACCGGCAATGACCTTCGCTCCGGTCGTGGCGCGGAGGGAGCGCTCGACGGTGTGGGTGGGGGGTTCGTACGGCATGGCGTCCTCAGACTACGCCGCCGGGAGCCCCTCGCGACACCCAGGTTCCCCGAGCCGCCGGGCAGCCCGCCCCGGAGCCGGTCAGCCGACCCGCACAGGCAGGCCAGGCGACCCCCGCGCGCCGGTCAGCCGACCCGCACCCCCAGCAGCGGAACCATCATCTGGTCGATCATCTCCTGGAGATCCAGATCACTCCATTCACTCGCGCACACCTTGGAGCGGTACATCATCATCGCCGGGACGGCGTCGAAGACATACGAGTTCGCGGCATCGGAACGCACCTCGCCCCGCTCGATGCCTCGATGAACGACCTCGCGGAGCAGACGCAGGGTGGGTTCGACGACCCCGCCGACGATCACTTGACTGAAGCGCTCGGCCTGCGTCACATCGCATTCGTGAAGCACCGAGCGAAGGGCGATTCCCGGCGGCGAGAACATCGCCTCGCGCACGCGTCGGCACACTTCCAGCAGGTCCTCCCGGACGCCGCCGAGGTCGGGAGCCTCCGTCAGGTCCGGCAGTCCGGCCTGAAGCGCGTCAGCGACCAGGTCCTCCTTGGACGGCCAGCGACGGTAGACCGCGGCCTTGCCGGTCTGGGCGCGCGCGGCCACGCCCTCCATGGTGAGGCCGTTCCAGCCGACCGCGCCGAGCTGTTCCAGCGCGGCTTCCAGGATGGCGCGCTCGAGCACGGCACCGCGCCGGCGCGAGGGGGGCGCCTGAGCGGGGGCGGCCGTCCAGCGCGAAGTAACCATCAGAGTGTCTCCGTCGTACAGGGGAGCGGAATTCGGGGAGTTCGGGCTTTCGCAGGGAGGAGCGGGCGATCGGACCGACGTTGCCGGGCAGCGACTTCAGTGAACGCTTGCGTTCACTGACGGGGACTCACTACCGTTGACGCGACAGTGAACGCGGGCGTTCACTAACGCACTTGTGGGGGAAGCATAGTGACAACCTCTCAGTTGATTAAGGACACCGAACCAGGTGCGGCCCGCCGGGAAGGGCATCCCGGTATCGCGCTCGCCGTCATCGCGGCCTGCCAACTCATGGTGGTACTCGACGCGACGATTGTGAACATCGCGCTCCCGCACATTCAAGACGCCCTCGACTTCAGTACGACCGACCTGACATGGGTGGTCAGTTCGTACACCCTCACCTTCGGTGGCCTGCTGCTTCTCGGCGCCCGGGCCGGTGACATCCTCGGCCGGCGCCGGGTCTTCATGACTGGCATCCTGTTGTTCACCTTCGCCTCGCTGCTCGGTGGACTCGCCCAGGAACCGTGGCAGTTGCTGGCAGCGCGCGCCCTGCAGGGGGTCGGTGGCGCGATCGCTTCGCCGACGTCGCTGGCCCTGATCACCACCACGTTCCCCGAAGGACCGGAGCGGAACCGGGCGTTCGCCGTCTTCGCGACGGTCTCGGCCGGTGGCGGCGCGATCGGCCTGCTGGCCGGAGGCATGCTCACGGAGTGGCTCGACTGGCGGTGGGTCCTCTTCGTCAACGTACCCATCGGCATCCTGATCGCCGTCCTCACGCCGATGTACATCAACGAGTCCCGGCGCCACCCAGGACGTTTCGACATCGCGGGCGCGCTCACCTCGACGGCCGGCATGGCGTCCCTGGTGTACGGCTTCATCCGCGCCGCGGAGGAGGGCTGGCGGGACAGCCTCACGATCGGGTCGTTCGGCGCGGCCGTGGCCCTGCTGCTGGCTTTCGGGATCATCGAGACGCGGGCGAAGGAACCCATCACCCCGCTGAAGATGTTCGCCGAGCGCAACCGTTCGGGCACGTATCTGATCATGCTGAGCCTCGCCGCCGCGATGTTCGGCATGTTCTTCTACATCGTTCTCTTCGTGCAGAACGTGCTGGGGTACAGCCCGATCTCGGCCGGTGTGGCCTTCCTTCCGGTGACGGTCGCGATCGCGGTCGGCGCGGGGCTTTCGCAGCGGTTCCTGCCGGTGCTCGGCCCCAAGCCGTTCATGGTCACCGGCTCGACCCTCGTCGCACTCGGGCTCGGCTGGCTGACCTTCATCAGCCCCGACGACTCGTACGCGGGCGGAGTCCTCGGCCCGATGCTGCTGTTCGGCTTCGGCATGGGCCTGAACTTCGTGACGCTGACGGTGACCGCGGTCTCCGGTGTCGCCCAGCACGAGGCGGGCGCGGCCTCGGGTCTGCTCAATGTCACGCAGCAGGTGGGCGGTTCGCTCGGTCTGTCCATCCTCACCACGGTCTTCGGTGCGGCCAGCCGCGACGAGGCGAAGACACAGATGCCGAAGTTCCTGGCGGACGGCTCGGCCGAGCAGAAGGCGGAGTTCGCCAAGACCCACCAGCTGCCCGCCCCTTGGGGCCATGAAGTGCTCGCCCACGGCATCTCGACCGCCTTCGTGCCGGCGGCGGCGATGGCCCTGCTCGCCCTGATCACCGCGGCGCTGGTGATCAGGGTCCGCAGGAGCGACCTGGACGCTCTCGCCGGCACGGCGGGACCCGCCGCGGGCTGAGGACGGAACCGCGGAAGGCCCGGCCGTGGTCCGGGAGACCGACGGCGCCCACGGTCCGGCCGTCCGTGATACGAAGCCGAAGGCGGGTGCCCATGCCGAAGCAACGGAACACAGGCACATGGCGCACCGGGGTCACGGCGCACCGGCCTGGGGCGACGGGCGCGGGCGCGAGCCCGGCCCACCGCTCAAGAAAACACCCTACGAACCCGGACCCGCCACTCAAGGAACAGCCCGCGCCAGCCACACCCGCCGCCCAAGGAACAGGCCGCGCGAACCAGACCGTCGTCCGCGGAACATGCCGGCGGGAAGCCGCTCAGCGATACGTGAGGGCGTTCACCAACTGGCTGCACACACTCCAGTCGGTGGACGCGACCGGCGGGCGGTCGCGGAGGATGTCCCGGGCTCGGACCTCGCCCCAACTGGTCGCGTACCAGGGCGCGTCGTCCTTGCCCAGGTCGTCGGCGATCGATTTCAGCACGCAGGAGCGCATCGGCTCCTTGAGCTTGTCGAGGGCGGGTACGGCGTCGGCAGACAGGTCACGCGCGTACAGGAGGTCGAACTTGCCCGTGTCCTGGTACCGCTGGACGTTGCGCTCCGCAACCAGACTGTCGGGCGACATCAGCCCGAACGCGAGCACGCCGGCCGCAGCACTGGCCGCGACGGCGCGGGGCAGCCAGCGGGCGCCCCACACACCGGCAGCCATGATGAGCACGATGACCAGGCCCAGCCAGAGCTCCCCGGCCACCACCGACACTCTCAGCCGTGTCAGCCCATAGGCCTCCACATACATGTCCATACGTCGCACAGCGGATGCCACGACAACGAGCGCCAGGCCGCACAGAGTTCCCAGCACACCCCGCACCAGCTTGCCGTCGCTCGCGTCGTCCCGCGGCGCCCAGCGCAACGCGAACACCACGACGAGCAGGGTCAGCAGCGTGACGACCAGCAACTGCCAGAAGCCTTGACGCGCGTACTCGGCGTACGTCTGGCCGGTCTTCTTCAGTACGGCGTCGTAACCGCCGAAGAGGACAGCGAGCTGAACGGCGTTGAAGGCCGCGAAGAGTGCGGTGAGAACGATCAGCGGCAGGGCCCACTCGACGCGGTTACGAGGACGTCCGGCGGGCACGACGACCCGGTCCCACCGCACCGGCGCGGCTGCTGTGTGGGCCACGGCCAGCGCTCCGACCAGGCCGAACACCAGAAGCACCACACGCCAGGGTCCGCCGGAGACGGAGGTGTCCGGCACCAGGTCGCCGAGCAGATCGGCGAATGCGGCGTCGGCTCCGGCGAACAGCGCGCCGAAGACCAGCAGCAGGACCGCGCTCACCACGAGCGCGCGCAGCCCGACACCCAGGCTGCGACGGGCACCGCCGAATCGTTCCCGCAGCCCGCGCCAGCCCCAGACGGGACCAGTGACCAAGGAGTTGAACACGCCGATGGGGCCCAGCAGAACCGCGGGCCACGTGCGTCCGCCGTTCAGCGCGAGCGATCCGAGCGCGATCGCCGTCACGACGGCGAGGAACGACGGCCAGTCCGCGTCCCGCAGAGCGGGCACGGTCAGCAGGCCGATGTCGCCGATGCCCCAGACCAGGCTCCACACGCGCGTGGAGCGTCCCGCGGCCCGCCCCGAGAAGTACGCGGCGAGCGAGGCGGGGAGTGCGACGAGCAGGAGGTTGATCGCCAGACCGCCGTCGAGGAGCAGCATGCTCAGCACTCCGGTCGCGAGCACGGCCCACAGCGTGGGGGTGCGCACCGGGGCGGGTGACGTGAACCGAAGATCGGCCGACCATGGCGCCGGGGTGGGCGACGGGTACGCCCCGCCGGTGCCTCCGTGAAGCGACCGAGCGGCCTGCACCTGGGGCTTCACGGCTCCGCCGCCCCGTCCCGCTGCCCCGGCCCGGGGCTTCACGCCTCCGCCGACCGCTCGGGCGGCGCCTACCTCGCGCTCTTCGGCCCCGGATACCTTCGTGCCCCCGGACTCATCCTCGCCCCCCGACGCGGCGGCCTTCGCGGTGGCGTCGGGTTCGGGGCCTGGCCGCCCCGTGGATCCCGGTGCGGACGGATCCGCGGAATCCTCCGGCTCCGGTGCCTCCGGAAGCCGCTTCTCGGCCTCCGGAATCTCCTTGCTCGCCTCCGGGCTCTTCCGCTGCGCCGATGCCTCGTCTCCGGGCTCGGGCGTGGACGGTATGTCGGACAAGGGATCCCCTCCCAGCCGGTCGCCGGGCAGCCCACGACGCGCCACTGCGGCGGGGAGGCTGCCGACCGGCGTCTCGTCGGCACACGCCCGCCATGATCAACGGGCGGGCGTGGCGCACAGGGTATCCACGGGCACAGCCGCTCACGATGGGGCTGCGGGGCTGTAGCAAGCCTGTGACAGAGCCCAGAGCCTCTCGCCCGACGACCGCGCGACGACCTCCGGGACGACCGCGCGACTGCCCCCGGGAACGACCGCGCAACGGCCTCCCGAGGCCTGCCCAGGCCCCTCTCGAGCCGGCCCGACGCCACGCCCCCGCGCCGCCCACGGCTCAGCGGCCCGGGAACCCCTCTGGCGTACGCCCTACGCGCCGCCGGCCGTACGCCCGGACGCGAGCCCCGGCAGCCATTCCGGCAGCGTCTCCGTGGCTTCCAGCCACGCCCCGGGGGGTGCCCCCGCCTTCCCGGAGGCGACCACACCGCCCACGATGGAGCAGGTCGTGTCCACGTCGCCACCGACCTGGGCGGTGACCCAGAAGCCCTCTTCGTAGTCGCCCAGGGCGCGGGCGGCCGACCAGAGGGCGAAGGGAACGGTGTCGTGAGCCGACGTACGCCGTCCGCAGCCCAGGACCGCGGCCACGGTCGCCGCGTCCCCGTAGTCGAGCATGTCCCGGGCGCGCCGCAGCCCGGCGCCCACGGCGCTGCGCGGTACGAGCGCGATGACGCCGTCGAGCAGGGCCTCGGCGCTCGGCGGGCCCGCCGGGTCGGCGGCCAGCGCGGCGGCCGCGGCGACGGCCATGGCACCGACCACGGCCTCACGGTGCTGGTGCGTGGGATAGGCGGAGATCTCCGCCTGGTGGGTCGCCTGCTCCGGGTCGTCGGCGTACCAGGCGCCCAGGGGAGCGATCCGCATCGCGGCGCCGTTGCCCCAGGAGCCCTGTCCCTTGAAGAGGGCCGACGCCAGCTCGCGCCAGTCGCCACCCTCCCGGATCAGCCGCAGCAGCCGATTGACCGCCGGGCCGTAGCCCCGGTCGAAGTCGTGGTGCTCCGCGAAGGAACGGGCCAGTTCGTCCTGGTCGACGCGGTGATGTGTGGCCAGGACCGCGACTACGGAGCAGGTCATTTCGGTGTCGTCGGTCCACTGCCAGGGTTGGGGCGGCAGCTCTCGGCGCTTCAGCAGCGGGTAGTTCGCGGGCACGAAGAACTGCGAGCCCAGCGCGTCCCCCACCGCGAGTCCGCGCAGGCTGGCGAGGGCGCGCTCGAAGCGCCGGTCGGGAGAGGAGTCAGCGATCATCGCCCTGCCACTCTATCCGGTGGCTCCGTACGATTCCGGATCACGCCACTGCTCGAAGGGACGGTCGAGGGTGTATCTCCCGTCCTCCCCCAGAACGAGCATCCGCATCTCTCCGTTCCCCGGGTTGGAGAGCGATTCGAACTCCGCGACCGTCCAGTGGAACCAGCGCATGCAGAACAGCCGCATGGCCAGGCCATGGGTCACCAGGAGCACGTTCGGCGGGTGGTCGGGCGCCTCGAAGCTCCGGTACAGGCTTTCCAGGAAGCCGCCGACCCGGTCGTACACATCGGCACCGGACTCGCCCTGCGCGAACCGGTAGAAGAAGTGCCCGTACGCATCGCGATAGGCCTTCTGGAGACGTACGTCGTCACGGTCCTGCCAGTTGCCCCAGTCCTGCTCCCGCAGTCGGGGCTCCTCGCGCACCCGGACGAGCCCGGGGTCGAGGTGGAAGGCGCGGAAGGTCTGGTGCGTACGGCGGTACGGGGAGACGTAAACGCTTACGCGCTCCCTGCCGAAGATTTCGCGCAGCCGTTTGCCGGTGTCCTCCGCCTGCTGCCACCCCGTCTCGGTGAGAGCCAGAGCGTGGTCGGGCTCGCGTTCGTACACGGTGTCATCGGCATTGCCCACCGACTCGCCGTGCCGGACAAGGACGATGCGCCGTGGTCGTGCCATGCCAAGACCCTAGATCGTGTCGGCACTGTTCGAGCAGTCGTACGGGCCGCATACGGCGCAGGTCACACAGTTCCCGCGCATCAGGACCCCGGCGGGAGGGTGTCGTCAGACGATCCAGCCGGGTTCCAACTGCACGATGTCGCCCGCGAGGGCGGCTATGTCGGCCTCGATCTGGGCACGCAGCGCCAGCCTCTCGACCCGCTCGGCGCGGTACTTGCCGTGTTCGGCGGCCGACTGCCACATGGACAGGACCAGGAACTCACTGCCGGGCGCCTCGCCGAACATGCCCCGGATCATGCCGGGCGAACCGGCCATCGCGGGGTTCCAGACCTTCTCCTGCATGAGCGCGAAGTGCTCGGCGCGGTCCTCGTGGACACGGCAGTGCGCGACCCGGACCACGTCGGAGTCCGTGAAGCGCGGCTCGAAGCCGGTCTTCACGTCGAAGCGGTAGTCGAACAGTTTGGCCTGGGAGTCCTTGAAAGTGCCCGACTGCGCGGCGGCGAGCCGGTCATGGGACCGGGCCATGAAGGAGTCGTAGAAGGCGCGGCTCTCCCAGAAGGAGAAGATGTGCGCGACGCCGGACCGCCCCACACTCCATCCTCCGCCCTGTCCCCGGAAACCCGGCTCCCCCAGAAGCCCCGCCCACTTCCGCTGCCCGCGTTCGAAACCGCGGCGATCGACCACGGTGCAGCGAATCCACTTGACCAGCACCGCGCCATCGTACGGCCCTGGAACGTGGCGCCGGTCACGCTCCGGCCCAGTGGATCCGGGCGATCGCCCCGGCGCGCGTGGCACGATGGGCAACCGGCCCTACTCTCAGGGGAGTTGGTTCGGTGGCTGTCGGAGAACGGGGAGGGGACATCCGGTGAACGGTCTCAACAAGGGCATCCGCAAAGTCGAGTTGGCGATCAAGTGGGATCCCAGTCCCGTAGGTGAGCCCGCGACCGATCTCGACATCATCGCGGCGACGTATCTGGCGTCCGCGCCGCAGGGAAATCCGGCCTATGTGGTGTACTTCGGCAGCCGTTCGCCGGACGGCACCATCTATCTGAACCGCGACAGCAAGGACGGCAAGGGCTTCGGCTGGGACGAGGTCATGACCCTGGAGCTCGACCGCCTGGACAGCCGTTACGCGCGCGTGGTCGTCGGTGTCCTCATCCAGCAGCGCACCGAGGCGAGGACCTTCGTCGGTGTCCTCAACCCGGGCTTCCGCCTGCGTGAGGGCTACACCGTCCTGACGGAGGGCGACTTCGGCGACGTCCTGGGCGCGACGGCCGCGACCATCGGGGAGTTCGTGCGCGACCACTCCGGCGAGTGGACGTTCCATGCGGGCATCCACGGCTACGACACGGACCCGGCGACCTTCGCCAGGGTCATGGGCAGCCCGCAGGAGGCGTGAGGCACAGCGGAGCTTCTTGGTTCCCGCGCTGTGCCGGCCTTCTCTTCCGGGCGTCGTCGACTTCGGGCTCGTCGGCGGCTCTCAGCCGTTCTTCCAGCCCGGGAGGGTCGGCAGCACCATCTCGGCGACACGGAACAGCGCCGCATCATCGGGCGTGACATCGTCCTGGCGCCAGATGGTGACCTCGAACGAACCGCCGCCGTCCTTCGCGTCCCTGGCGACCAGCAGACCGCGCGCGACACCGCCGGGGCCGCTCTCGGCTTTGCCGGAGCCGAAGGTGAGGGCGATCGTCCGGTCCGAGTAGAGGACCGCGGGGTGGCCCAGGATCTGCCTCGGCTCGGCCGAAGGCAGCAGATGGAGACTCCGAGCAACGGAAATCCGGTCGTTGGAAGCCGACAGCTTCACGGAGTAGGTCTTCAGGCCGACGTTCGCTTCAGGGGTGGCGATCTTGGTGCCACCGTCGAGGGTGATCACGCTGTCGTTGCCGTCGGCCGTCTGCGCGTGCTCGTCGGGCGTCCCGAGGAGGGCCGGCAGGTCCGCGCGGTTCAGCGCCTGGCACAGCTGTGTTCCGGAGACGTGCTTCGCCGGCCGGGTGCTGTGCTCCTTGGAGCAGACGGCCGGTTCGTCGACGTTGTTCTGCGGAAAGACCTGCGACACGCCCCATATGCCCCCCGCGACGCCCGCGACCAGCACCACCGCGGCGACAGCCTGGGCCCCCGCGCCCAGGCCCTTCTTCGATCCGGCCATCTCGTCGGCCATGTCCCCCGCCCTCCCCATCGCGCTCCGTGCGCGCGGAGGGAGACTAGCCGTTGATCGTTTCGCGGGAAACCCGAATTCGGCCGATGCCCCGGCCATCGCACCGCGGCATGCCCGATGCCCGGCCCCGCTCGCGCGACGGGCCCGCCTCCGGGCGCGGGAGCTCCCGGTCGGCCAACGCCAAGGGCGGTGCAGTCGACAATCGACTGCACCGCCCTGACCAGCTACTTCACGCCCGACAGGCGCTCGGCGTCAGCTGCAACCGCTGGTCGAACCGCAACCCTCGCAGATGTAGCAGGACCCGGCCCGCTGCATCTTCGTGCCGCAGGAGAAGCACAGCGGGGCGTCGGCCTGGATGCCCAGCTGCATCTCCACCAGCTCGGCGCTGGTGTGGACCTGCCTCAGGGCGGGCTCGACGGCCTCGACCTTGGGGGCGGCGACGGCCTTCAGCTCCTGCGCGCGGGGCGCGGACTGAGCCAGACCCTCGACGTCGACCTCGTCGTCGGAGGGCTCGTAGGAACCCGTCTCCAGGTGACGCTGGCGCTCCTCGGCGGAGTGGATGCCGAGCGCGGAACGCGTCTCGAAGGGCAGGAAGTCCAGCGCCAGGCGGCGGAAGATGTAGTCGACGATCGACTGCGCCATCCGCACGTCCGGGTCGTCCGTCATGCCGGCCGGCTCGAAGCGCATGTTGGTGAACTTCGAGACGTACGTCTCCAGGGGCACGCCGTACTGCAGACCGACCGAGACGGCGATCGAGAAGGCGTCCATCATGCCCGCGAGGGTGGAGCCCTGCTTCGACATCTTCAGGAAGACCTCGCCGAGACCGTCGTCCGGGTAGGAGTTGGCGGTCATGTAGCCCTCGGCGCCGCCCACCGTGAAGGAGGTGGTGATGCCGGGACGGCCCTTGGGGAGACGCTTGCGGACCGGGCGGTACTCGACCACCTTCTCGACCGCGGTACGGATGGTCTCCTCGGCCTTCGCCGTGACCTCGGCCTTCTCCTTGTCCTTGGTCTTGGCGGAGAGGGGCTGGCCGACCTTGCAGTTGTCGCGGTAGATCGCGAGCGCCTTGACGCCCATCTTCCACGCCTCGAAGTAGACCTCTTCGACGTCCTCGACGGTCGCCGTCTCCGGCAGGTTGACCGTCTTGGAGAGCGCTCCGGAGATCCAGGGCTGGATCGCGGCCATCATGCGGACGTGGCCCATCGCGGAGATGGAGCGCTCGCCCATGGCGCAGTCGAAGACCTCGTAGTGCTCGTGCTTGAGGCCCGGGGCGTCGACGACATTGCCGTTCTCGGCGATGTGGGCGACGACGGCCTCGATCTGCTCCTCCTGGTAACCCAGGCGGCGCAGGGCCTGCGGCACGGTGCCGTTGACGATCTGCATCGAGCCGCCGCCGACCAGCTTCTTGAACTTGACCAGCGCGAGGTCGGGCTCAAGACCGGTGGTGTCGCAGGACATCGCGAGACCGATGGTGCCGGTCGGGGCGATGACGGAGGCCTGCGCGTTGCGGAAGCCGTTCTTCTCGCCGAGGCGGACGACGTCCTGCCAGGCCTCCGTGGCGGCGGCCCAGATCGGGGTGTCCAGGTCGTCCACGCGGACGGCCGCGGTGTTGGCGTCGGCGTGCTGCTGCATGACGCGCTGGTGGGGCTGCGCGTTGCGGGCGTAGCCGTCGTACGGGCCGACGACCGCGGCGAGCTCGGCGGAACGCTTGTACGACGTACCCGTCATCAGGGAGGTGATGGCGCCGGCGAGCGCGCGGCCGCCGTCGGAGTCGTACGCGTGGCCGGTCGCCATCAGGAGGGCGCCGAGGTTGGCGTAGCCGATGCCCAGCTGACGGAAGGCGCGGGTGTTCTCGCCGATCTTCTCGGTCGGGAAGTCCGCGAAGCAGATGGAGATGTCCATCGCGGTGATGACCAGCTCGACGACCTTGGCGAAGCGCTCGATCTCGAAGGACTGGCGGCCCTTGCCGTCGTCCTTGAGGAACTTCATCAGGTTCAGCGAGGCGAGGTTGCAGGACGTGTTGTCCAGGTGCATGTACTCGCTGCACGGGTTCGAGCCGTTGATACGGCCGGACTCCGGGCACGTGTGCCACTGATTGATCGTGTCGTCGTACTGGATGCCCGGGTCGGCGCAGGCCCAGGCCGCCTCGGCCATCTTGCGGAAGAGCGACTTGGCGTCGACCTCCTCGATGACCTCGCCGGTCATGCGCGAGGTGAGACCGAACGTTCCGCCCGACTCGACGGCCTTCATGAACGTGTCGTTCACGCGGACCGAGTTGTTGGCGTTCTGGTACTGGACGGACGTGATGTCGTCGCCACCCAGGTCCATGTCGAAGCCCGCGTCACGGAGGGCGCGGATCTTCTCCTCCTCCTTGACCTTGGTCTCGATGAAGTCCTCGATGTCGGGGTGGTCGACGTCGAGGATGACCATCTTGGCCGCGCGGCGGGTGGCGCCGCCCGACTTGATCGTTCCCGCGGAGGCGTCGGCACCGCGCATGAAGGAGACGGGACCCGAGGCGTTGCCGCCCGAGGAGAGGAGCTCCTTGGAGGAGCGGATGCGGGAGAGGTTCAGGCCGGCGCCGGAGCCGCCCTTGAAGATCATGCCCTCTTCCTTGTACCAGTCGAGGATCGACTCCATGGAGTCGTCGACGGCCAGGATGAAGCAGGCGGAGACCTGCTGGGGCTGGGGCGTCCCGACGTTGAACCAGACGGGGCTGTTGAAGCTGAAGATCTGGTGCAGGAGGGCGTAGGCCAGCTCGTGCTCGAAGATCTCGGCGTCGGCGGGCGAGGCGAAGTACTTGAAGTCCTCGCCGGCCTGCCGGTACGTCTTCACGATGCGGTCGATGAGCTGCTTGAGGCTCACCTCGCGCTGCGGGGTGCCCACAGCACCGCGGAAGTACTTGCTGGTGACGATGTTGACCGCGTTCACCGACCAGAAGCCGGGGAACTCGACGCCACGCTGCTCGAAGTTGACCGAGCCGTCGCGCCAGTTGGTCATGACGACGTCACGACGCTCCCACTCCACCTCGTCGTACGGGTGCACGCCCGGGGTGGTGTGAATGCGCTCGATGCGCAGTCCCTTGCTGGCCTTGGCTCCGCCCTTTGCGCGGGAACCTCGTGCCGGACCGCTCGCCGTCTCTGTCATGCCGCCTCCCAGTAACAGCTAAAACGCGCTGAAGTGCCGCGAACTTCCCGTGGCACGATCTGTGTCTGATGCTGCGGGTGCCGTGGATACGGCCTGACGCAGCAGGTCTGTGGTCGCCGCCCGTGGGCGGGGCCGGAGGCCCGAAGGGTCCGGCCCTCGTTCAGTCGGCGGCGGTGGCGGGCACGGGAACCTCCACGGTTCCTCCGCGCCCGCGATCTGTCTCCTGGCGCACCACGTCCGGGTCGTCGTCGTCCACGGCGGGGCGCTGATTCACCTGCCTGAGTTCCGCGATGGCGGCTTCGAAGTCGTCGAGCGAGTCGAAGGCCCGGTACACGGACGCGAACCTCATGTAGGCCACGAGGTCGAGTTCCTGCAAGGGTCCGAGTATGGCCAGCCCCACGTCGTGGGTGGTCAGTTCGGCGCTTCCGGTGGCTCGCACGGCCTCTTCGACCCGCTGGCCGAGCTGGGCGAGCGCGTCCTCGGTGACAGGCCGCCCCTGGCAGGCCTTGCGCACGCCGTTGATGACCTTGATCCGGCTGAAGGGCTCGGTCACACCGGAGCGCTTCACCACCATCAGCGAGCACGTCTCCACGGTCGTGAAACGACGGGAGCAGTCGGGGCACTGGCGGCGCCTGCGGATCGACGTGCCGTCGTCGGTCGTACGACTGTCGACGACGCGGCTGTCCGGGTGCCTGCAGAAGGGGCAGTGCATGGCTCCAACCCTCCTTCACAGCACGACTCAGGGACCTCGCGGGACCTCACCGGCCCCTCGAAGCAGCCTCAAGCATAGGCGATGCCCGGGGGTCCGAAGACCCGGGGGACCACAACTTCTGGGATGCCACTGCAATCCAACCACTAGATGTGGGGATTGGCTCGCGAATTCGCCCACGACGCGCGTGTCGTACACGTAAGGGCACGTGCCGCACAGGCATACCCATCCCGGACACGCGGGGATAGCGTGGTCGGCGCACGGAAGGGGGCCGGTTCCCGGCCGGTCGGCCATCGGATGGCAGACTGGGCGGCGGCCCAGGTCAGCCGGCACGGCTGCCGCCTCCGGCGCTGAAGGGTACAGCAATGAGCCCTTTTGTCCGCCAGGCGCGTCGCCAGCCATACACCCAGACACATGCTCACGTCAGGCAATTCGCGTTTTTTCACTCGAACGTGTGTTTGGCGCAACCTTTCGAAAGCAACTACCGTTGTCCAGCAGGGAGACCATCGAGAGGGGCCGACGTGACCACCACCGCAGACAGCGCCACCATCACCGCCCAGGACCGCTCCCAGGGCCGACTCGAGCCGGTGCATGTGATGAACGAAGCCGCGAATCATGAGGGGCCCAAGCGCTCCCTGCCTGGCCGACCTCCAGGCATCCGGGCCGACAGCTCGGGACTGACGGACCGGCAACGCCGGGTGATCGAGGTGATCCGGGACTCCGTGCAGCGGCGCGGCTACCCGCCGTCGATGCGGGAGATCGGGCAGGCCGTCGGCCTTTCCAGCACCTCCTCGGTCGCGCATCAGCTGATGGCACTGGAGCGCAAGGGCTTCCTGCGGCGAGACCCGCACCGCCCGCGCGCGTACGAGGTGCGGGGCTCCGACCAGTCGTCGGTGCAGCCGACGGACACCGCGGGCAAGCCGGCCGCGTCCTATGTGCCGCTCGTCGGCCGTATCGCCGCCGGTGGCCCGATCCTCGCCGAGGAATCGGTCGAGGACGTTTTCCCTCTCCCCCGCCAGTTGGTCGGCGACGGAGAGCTGTTCGTCCTGAAGGTCGTCGGTGACTCGATGATCGAGGCGGCCATCTGCGACGGGGACTGGGTGACGGTCCGCCGCCAGCCGGTCGCCGAGAACGGTGACATCGTCGCCGCGATGCTGGAAGGCGAAGCGACGGTGAAGCGCTTCAAGCGCGAGGACGGGCACGTGTGGCTGCTGCCGCACAACTCCGCGTACCAGCCGATCCCCGGCGACGAGGCGACCATCCTCGGGAAGGTCGTCGCCGTACTGCGCAGGGTGTGACACCGCGACGGGCGGTCCATCGCCCCCGCCCCTGACCGGGCCCCGGAACCAACTGCGCCGGTTCCGGGGTCCTGTGCGTTTTCTGGCCGGGGGCCTTGACCGGACTCCACTGGTCCTTCGACCGTGGGGTCCCTGGGTTCCAGACGCCTCATAGACCCGGGCCAGTGGCTCCAGCGGCTCCTGGACACATGGTCCAAGGCTCCGTGCGGCTCGTGGGCACGGGGCTGGGGCTCCGTGCGGCTCGTGGGTACGGGGCTCCACGTGGCTCGTGGGCACAGGGCTGGGGCTCCGTGCGGCTCGTGGGTACGGGGCTCCACGTGGCTCGTGGGTACGGGGCTGGGGGCTCCGTGTGGCTCGTGTACCAGGTCCAGGGGGCCATGGGCCGGGCCCTTGGGCGCTACGCGTCCTCCGGCTCGCTCGCGGGTTCGGCGGCCTCTCCTGCCGTCTCCTCGATCGCCCTCGCCTTCTCGTCGATCGCGGCGAGGGATCTGCGGACCTGGTTGGGGTCCGTGGTGTACCAGAAGTCGGGGAGCGAGGCCTTCAGATAGCTGCCGTAGCGAGCCGTGGCCAGACGCTGGTCCAGTACCGCGACCACACCCCGGTCCCCCGAAGCCCGTACGAGGCGGCCGGCGCCCTGCGCCATGAGAAGCGCGGCGTGGGTGGCGGCGACGGCCATGAAGCCATTGCCGCCGTTGTCCTCGACCGCCTTCTGGCGGGCGCTCATGAGCGGGTCGTCGGGGCGGGGGAAGGGGATCTTGTCCATGACGACCAGCTGACAGCTGGGGCCCGGCACGTCCACGCCCTGCCACAGCGAGAGCGTGCCGAAGAGGCAGGTCTTCGGGTCGGCCGCGAAGTTCTTGATCAGCTCACCGAGTGTCTCCTCGCCCTGGAGCAGGATCGGGTACTCGGGGATGCGGGTCCGCAGCTCCTCCGCCGCAAGCTGGGCCGCGCGCATCGAGGAGAACAGGCCGAGCGTACGACCGCCGGCGGCCTGGATCAGCTCGGTGAGCTCGTCGAGCATGTCACCGCGGTCGGCGTCCCGCGCGGGGCGCGACAGGTGTTTGGCGACGTAGAGAATGCCCTGCCTGGGGTAGTCGAAGGGAGAGCCGACGTCGACGCCCTTCCACTGGGGAAGGTCCTCGCCCTCCGTACCCTCCGGGGCGAGCCCCATCGACGCTCCCACGCCGTTGAAATCGCCGCCGAGCTTGAGGGTCGCGGACGTCAGGACGACGGAGCGGTCGGCGAAGAGCTTCTCCCTGAGGAGCCCGGACACGTTCATCGGAGCCACCCGGAGCGAGGCTCCGAAGCGGTCGTGACGCTCGTACCAGACGACATCCCATTCCGAGCCGTTGGCGATGCGCTCCGCCACGGTGTGCACGGCTTCGACGGACGCCAGGGCCTGCTTCCGTACGGCGTCCTCGTCCTGGACGGACTTGTCGCGGGTGGTCCCGATGGCGGAGATCACCGTGCGGGCGGCGTCGCGCAGCGCCATCAGCGCGTACCCGAGGTCCTCCGGGATCTCCTCCAGGCGCCCCGGCAGAGCCAGCTCCATCAGGCGCTCGAAACCCTCGGCGGCGCTCTGGAGCTGGTCGGCGGCCTTCTCGTTGACGAGCTTCGCGGCGCGGCGCACCGCTCGGTTGACCTGTCCGGGCGTGAGCTCGCCCGTAGCGACGCCGGTGACCCTGGAGACCAGCTCATGGGCCTCGTCGACGATCAGCACCTCGTGCTGCGGGAGGACCGGCGCGCCCTCGATGGCGTCGATCGCGAGCAGCGCGTGATTGGTGACGACTACCTCCGCGAGCTTGGCCCGCTCGCGGGCCATCTCGGCGAAGCACTCCGCTCCGTAGGCACATTTGGTGGCGCCGAGACACTCCCGGGACGACACCGAAATCTGACCCCAGGCCCGGTCGGAGACACCGGGTGTGAGGTCGTCGCGGTCACCGGTCTCGGTCTCGTCCGACCAGTCGCGCAGCCGCAGCAGGTCCTGGCCCAGCTTGCTGGTCGGCGCGGCAGCCTCGAACTGGTCGAAGAGGCCCTCTTCCTCGTCCTGCGGCACACCCTCGTGCAGACGGTGCAGGCACAGGTAGTTCGACCGGCCCTTGAGCATCGCGAATTCGGGGCGGCGGCGCAGCAGCGGGTGCAGCGCGTCGACGGTGCGCGGCAGGTCCCGCTCCACGAGCTGGCGCTGGAGCGCCAGGGTGGCGGTCGCCACGACCACTCGCTCCCCGTGCGCGAGCGCGGGCA
This sequence comes from Streptomyces sp. NPDC026500, assembly GCF_055567635.1. NCBI lineage: Bacteria > Bacillati > Actinomycetota > Actinomycetes > Kitasatosporales > Streptomycetaceae > Streptomyces > Streptomyces sp. NPDC026500. The sequence goes on from NZ_JBVHQB010000006.1 coordinate 315,590, forward strand.
CCAGGTAACCGAGTGACTTTCCGGTACCGGTGCCCGCCTGGACCAGCAGGTGGGAGCTGTCGTCGATGGCACCGGCGACGGCTTCGGCCATCGTCACCTGGCCGGGGCGCTCCGTACCGCCGACGGCAGTGACGGCAGCATGCAGGAGTTCGGGGAGTGAGGGCTTTGTCATAGCGCTGCCAGCCTACGGGGCGCCACTGACAACCGAGCGATCAAGGGCGTCTCTCGGGCGGCCGGGGTGGCGGATGGATTCGACACGGACACTCCTCGACGGGGAACCGGACCAGGGCGAGCGGTGAACCAGGAGTGACGGCTCTACAACAGGTCGCGCAGAGCCCGGTCTCGGATCATGAGGGCTGCCCGCTTGTCGGGCAGATCGGCCTCGGCGGAGAACCGGAAGCCGGCACTCAGAAATGCCGATACGGAGGGAGTGTTGCGAAGATCGGGTTCCGCGACGACACGAGCGCACGAGGGGCGCTTGTCCAGGACGTGGTCGGCGACGGCTCTGAGCAGGGTGGAGCCGAGCCCTCGCCCACGGTCGGCGACACCGCCGATGAGGAGGTGGATTCCCGTGTCGTGGGGTCGGGCGGGGTAGTGGCGCGCCAGAGCGTCGAGATCCGCGCGGTAGAACTCCCAGTAGCTCATCGGGGTGCCGTCGAGCGCCCCGACGCACGGAACACTGCGTCCGTCGCCGTCGAGCTGCCGGCGCAGATGGTCCTCGACCACGGACTCGGGTCCCGCGAGTTCCCAGAACGCCGCGACGGCTGGGTCGTTCATCCAGCGGTGGATGAGCGGGAGATCGCGCTCGGCACGCACGGGGACGAGGTGGAGGACGCCCGCGGGCGTCCTGACCGGTCCCCAGCCGCCGACACGGTCGAGCAGATCGTCCCCGTCCGGAGTCCCGGCCGGGGTCCCGTCCGGAGTCCCGTCCCGGGTTCCGGTGCCCTCGGCGAACAGGGCGATCAGTTCGTCGGGGAGGCGCAGGTCGAGCGTGTCCTCGCAGTCCGTACCGGCACCGGGGTCGGAGCCGGTGCCCGCGCGGGATCCGGGGCCGGATCCGGGGCCGAGTCGGGTGGCGCGGGCAGTGCCGGCGTCGGTGCTCGCATCGGTGGGAGGCACGACGACGCTCCTCTCAGGAGACGGGGTGGGTCATGTTCCTCAGAAATGGAGGGGGTTGGAGATGGTGACGTAGACGGACTGGGAGTCGACGGGACCGACGAGTTCGTCGAGGCCGTGCAGCCGGGTCAGCAGGTTGGCCTTGCAGCGCAGGACGGGTGAGTCGAGCAGGAGGGCGGGCAGGGGTGTCCGCAGTCGGGCGGGGCCGGTGGCGACGCCGGTGAGGAAGCGCCGGAACGCGGCGAGCAACAGCCTCTCGTCGGCGAGCCGTTGGGAGCCGAACGCTCCGACGAGACCGAGCACATTGTTGATGGCGAGGTAGTAGGCGAAGCGTTCGTCGGTGACCTCGTCGGAGACGAAGGTGTCGCTGTGCGCCCCGATGCCGGGCAGCCGGGCGTCGAGTTCCGCGCGCCGCGACTCGCGGAAGTAGTAGCCCTGGTTGTCGCGGTAGCGGCCGCCCGTGGGCCAGCCTTCCGCGTCCAGCAGGAGCAGGGTGTTCTGCTGGTGCGCCTCCAGAGCGATGCCCGCCTCGCTGTCCAGCCAGAGAACGGGGCGTACGACCTGTTCGAGATAGCGCAGGAACCACTCGGTGGCGACGGCGCCGCGCGGGCGGCCGGTGCGGCCGGCGAGCCCGGTGACGATCTCGGTGAGCCGGGACCGCATGAAGGGGCCGCGCTCTGCCGGGTTGTGCGTGCCGAGCCGGGCGTACGGCCGGGGTGAGACCAGTCCCGCGACGCAGCCGACGTCGTCGGTCGGCCCGAACGGGTTGTGGCGGATCATCACGTCGAGCCCGGGAAGGGGGTTGCCGTCCTGGCCGTCGACGGCGAGCCAGGACGGGTCTCGGACGATGTCGAAGCCGGGGTGGACGGCCTGCCACTGCTCGAACAGGCCGCCGCGCAACAGACGGTGGACCTCCACGCCACGGTGGAGCTCCTTGCGGAGGTTCTCCCGGCGGGAGTTGGTGATGCGCAGGCCGAGTGAGAGTTTCAGCATCGCGGAGGCGCCGGAGCGGTAAACGGTTCGGACGGAGGAGGTGGGGTGCCATGGGGTGCCCTGCGGTCCGAGGTCCTGGAGCAGCCCGGCGTCCAGCAGGGCCGCGGTCTCCTTGCGGTGCTGGATCTCGCGCATCTGCCAGGGATGCAGCGGCAGTGCGGCGGCGTACCCGTCGGGGAGCGCCAGGCCGGGCCCGGCCAGCCGCATGGTCAGCTGCTCCGCCGGTACGGGGCGGCCGCGCTCCGTCCATGCCGAGTCGGACGCCAGCACCGAAGGCGCGACCGCCATCCAGTGCAGGGGGAAGGAGCCGCGCAACTCCGGTGAGTAGAGCCCGCCTTCGGCATCGGAGAGGCCGTCGCGTCCCTTCGGTGTCGGGTGCAGGGGGTGGCCGAGGAGGAGTGCCTGCTCCGCGGCGAGGAAGAGGTCGGGGGTGTCTGCGGGGTGCTCCCTGCGGTCCCTGATGAACACCGCGGTGCGCCGAACCGAGTCGGCGACCCGGCCGACGAGGTCGGCGCCTTCACCGGCCGGGCTGTCCGAGTGCCGGGGATCGGGGTCGCTCGCTACGGCCCTCGCCCTCTCGTCGGTGGGTGCCGGGCGGGTCGTGTCCGCGGCCGGTGTCCTGGCAGCCGTCTGCCGTGCGAAGAGGGCCGCCACCGTCACCGCGTCGACGGCCGGTGCCTGGTGGGGAGCGTCGGCGAGGAGGGGAAGGCCGAAGCGGTGCCAGCCGGAGGGGGACCAGTGGTGGACGGGAACGAGGAGGGTCGCACCGCTGGCCGGAAGGGCGAGGCGAAGGGTGCCGTCCTCGGGGGCGGGCAGGTTGTTCTCCCGTACCCAGCAACGCAGCAGGTTCTCGACCGCCGCCGCCTGCGCCGCGGTCCGGGTGTCGGGGTGATCCAGTAGGTCGAGCAGGTCGAGCAGGTCGACGGTGGCCCCGCGAGGTGGTTCGGGCGCCCCGGCCGCCTCCTTCTGCCGGGGAACGGACTCCGATCCGGACGGGTGCGGGACCGGTGTGCCGAAGGCCGTTCGCTCGTACGGGGAGGGAGGGCTGTCGGGTGCGGGGGTGGCGTTCACGAGGATTCCTTGCGGGTCGTTCGGGCTCGTGCGGCGACGAAACCGGGGCGGCACCGGGGTGCGTCGGGTTCTTGGCGTTCCTGGTCGGTTGCTGGGGAGGGATCGGCGGTGGGGAGGAAGGCCGAGATGTCGCCGGTGTGGACTGCGGAGGTGACACGGGCCGCGACGGCGGAGGCAGCACGAGGGGACACCGGCGGAAACCGTGGAGCGGCAGTCGGCCGGGGAGGTCCATCGGCGAGGAGCGCTCGCCCAGGCCGTGGCCTCCGCCGGCCGAGGTTCTCCGGCGAGTCCCGCCCGACGGCGTACGCCCCGTGCCGAGGCGGTCAGGCCGTCACCGCGGACCGTCGGCACCCCGCGCCCCGTCCCTCCCGAGTCGGTGGTCCCCCCGGGCCACCGCGCTCACCGCGTCCGCGAGCCGGTCGAGCACGGCGGACGTCTGTTCGTCGCTGATCGTCAGGGGAGGAAGGAGCCGTACGACGCTCGAACGACGGCCCCCCAGTTCCACGATCAGGCCTCGGCTCAGGCACTCCCGCTGGACGGCGGCGGCGAGTTCGGGGGCGGCGGGGCGGGGGCCGTCGGGGGTGAGGTGCGGCGGCCCTTCGGGGTCGACGAGTTCGAGGCCGATCATCAGGCCGCGGCCGCGTACGTCGCCGATGCAGGGGAACTCCGCCGCGAGACCGCCGAGTTGGGTCAGCATGCGGGCCCCGACGGTGGCCGCGCGTTCGGCGAGGCCGTGCTCGCGGACGTACGCGAGGGTGGCCGTGCCGGCTGCCATGGCCAGTTGGTTGCCGCGGAACGTGCCGGCGTGGGCACCGGGCTGCCAGACGTCGAGGTCGTCGCGGTAGACGACGACGGCCAGCGGCAGGCTGCCGCCGATGGCCTTGGACAGGACCATCACGTCCGGGGTGATCCCGCTGTGTTCCACCGCCCAGAAGGCGCCCGTCCGGCCCACACCTGTCTGGACCTCGTCCACGATCAGCGGGACGGACCGGGCCGCCGTGATCTCGCGCATCCGGCGTGTCCAGGCGTCCGGCGCGGGAATGACGCCGCCCTCGCCCTGGACGGGTTCAAAGATCATCCCGGCGGGGAGCGGCACGCCCGACTTGGTGTCGTCGAGGAGGGACTCAGTCCAGCGCGCGGCGAGTTCGGCGCCGCCGTCGCCTCCGATGCCGAACGGGCAGCGGTAGTCCTGTGGATAGGGCAGGCGCGCGACGCGGACATCGTTCGCGCCGCCGGAGGCTTCGAGCGCGCCGGCGGTCATCCCGTGGTAGGCGCCGGTGAACGCGAGCATGCCGGTGCGGCCGGTGGCCGCGCGCACCAGTTTGAACGCGGCCTCCACCGCGTCCGTCCCCGCCGGTCCGCAGAACTGGACCCGCGCGCGCTCGGCGAATCGCGGGGGAAGCGTGCGGAACAGTTCGGTGGTGAAGGCGTCCTTGACCGGTGTCGCGAGGTCCAGGACGTGCAGGGGCGCCCCCGAGTCGAGGACCTTTCTGATCGCCTCCAGGACGACAGGGTGGTTGTGCCCGAGGGCCAGGGTCCCGGCTCCGGAGAGGCAGTCGAGGTAGCGGCGGCCGTCGGCGCCCTCGATCGTCAGCCCGCGGGCTCGAACGGGAACGATCGGAAGGGCGCGCGCGTAGGTTCGTGCCGCCGATTCGCGCGCCGACTGGCGCCGCAGAATCCCCTCGTGCGCCGCGCGCGCCCGCTCGGTCGCTCCGGCGCCACGATCCCGCACCCCCTTGGATTCCCCTGGCGCCCCCTCCGGCGCCACCACTGACTCGGTCACGGCCACGGCTTCAGGTCCTCCCGCTGTCCAGAGGCGAGTTGGCTGGGGGGTCCGAAGGCAGGCGGCAGGCCCCCCGTACGTATCAACGACGCCGCTCGCGTTGGGAAGCGGGTGAATTCGAGGTTCCTTGCAGGTTCGTTGCCGGTTTCCTGCCGGGCCGGAACCAGGGGCCTGCCGCCGGGCCGGGGCCGCACCGCCCCGGCGGCGGCCCCCGGATCGGGACGGCGGCATGCCCCGCATCGGACCGCGACCAGGAGTACGGCGCCCGGCGCACCACTGCTGACGATCCGTCAGAACAGCCGGTCCGGCGGACGCACCCCCGTAGCTGAACCGTTGCCGTTCCGTCGGACGTCCCGCACAGCGACCGCATAGTCTTTGATGCCGTTCGGTCGTACCGAACGAACCGCTCAGGCACCCGCAGAAGCACCGCACAGTTCCCATACGCTCAGGGGGAGTTACACCATGCGATCCATACGCCCGCCCTTCGCCGCCCGTCGAGGCAGGAGCGCGCGCCGCAGAACGTCCCCCGTTCTGGCCGCCGTCGGCCTCGCCGCGGCCCTCACACTGACGGCCACCGCCTGCGACTCGGGCAGCGACACGGCGAGCGACCGGCCGACCGCCTCCGTGTCCCAGGGCGGTGACGGAAAGATCCAGATCCCGGACGACATCAAGAACAAGCTCAAAGAGCACGGTATCGATGTCGACAAGTGGAAGCGCGGCGCCTGGAAGAACTGGGACAAGCGCGAATGGCTGCGCCAGGCCGACGACTTCATCAACCCGATCATCAAGGGCCTGTGGGACCCGGCCCGGATGCGCGGTGCGGACGACCCGGACAAGAACAAGGGCGTCGACGACGCCGACCTCACCGGTGACCAGGGCGTCACCGACCCCGAACCGGCCCCGGTGACGGCGCAGGCCGTGAAGACGTCCTACCACGCCAATGTGCCCGAGGCGGGCAAGGTGTTCTTCGACTCCCCCGAGGGCACGATGGTCTGCTCGGCGACGGTGGTCGAGGACCCGGCGCACCCGGGCAAGTCCAACCTGGTGTGGACCGCGGGCCACTGCGTGCACGCCGGCAAGAAGGGCGGCTGGTACCGCAACATCGCCTTCGTGCCCTCGTACAACGACTCCGGCAAGACGGCGGCGCAGCTGGAGAGCGCCCCGCGCCAGGAGGTCGCTCCGTACGGCGTCTGGTGGAGCGACTGGGCGCAGACCTCGGACCAGTGGATCGAGAAGGGCGGTTCCACGGGCGGCCAGGGAGCCTCGTACGACTACGCCGTGCTGCATGTGACTCCGGAGAAGGGCAGCGGCGGCAAGTCCCTCGAAGAGACCGTGGGTTCGGCGCTGCCGGTGAACTTCAACGCTCCGGCCGTGCCCAAGGTGTCGAGCATCACGGCGACCGGCTACCCGGCCGCGGCGCCGTTCGACGGCCAGAAGCTGTACCGGTGCACGGACAAGCCGGGACGGCTGTCGGTGGCGCAGGCCGACCCGACGATGTACCGCATCGGCTGCACGATGACCGGCGGCTCCTCGGGCGGCGGCTGGGTGGCCACGGGTTCGGACGGCAAGCCGGCGCTCGTGTCCAACACCTCCATCGGCCCGGTCAAGTTCGGCTGGCTGGCGGGTCCGCGGCTGGGCGATGTGGCCAAGGGCGTGTACGACTCGGTGAGCGCGAAGTTCGCCGGGCAGTGACGCGCACGACGTAACAGGGTTCGGACGGACGGCGGTGGGACGGGGCTCGGAAAAGGTCACCGACCCACTGCCGTTCCGTTCCCGACGGGGCGGGAAGTCCGTCCTCGACCGGGCGGGCACCGTGGGATGTCGCGTTCGGGCGGGCTCCCTGGAGGTCCGTCCCGCGCCCGGCCATCACGGCGACAGACCCGACCAGCACAGCGACAGAGCTTCGACCGGGGGGGTACACCACCATGCGTTCTTCAGGACGGCGTCGTACGGTCCTCGCCGCCACCGGCCTCATGGCCGCCCTGGCGCTCACCGCGACCGCCTGCGACTCCGGTGGCGACAGGGCGAGCGGCGGATCCACCGCCTCCGCGTCACAGGGGTCCACGAGCGGCGACGACAAGATCAAGATCCCGGACGACATCAAGGAGAAGCTCAAAGAGCACGGCATCGACGTCGACCAGTGGAAGAACGGCGCCTGGAACAACTGGGACAAGGACAAGTGGCTCAGTGAGGCCAAGGACTTCGTCAACCCGGTGATCGACGGTCTGTGGAAGCCCGAGCGGATGAAGTCCGCCAAGGACCCGGCCAAGACGATCTCCACCAAGGACGCGGCGGCCGACCAGGGCGTCAGCGACCCGGAGCCGGCCCCCGTCGACGCCCGGGCCGAGAAGACCCCGTACCACGACCACGCCGCGCCGGTCGGCAAGGTCTTCTTCGACTCCCCCGAGGGCTCGATGGTCTGCTCGGGCACGGTCGTCAAGGACGTCAACCACCCCGGCAGGTCCAACCTCGTGTGGACCGCGGGCCACTGCGTGCACGCCGGCAGGAAGGGCGGCTGGTACCGCAACATCGCCTTCGTGCCGTCCTACAACGACCAGGGCAGGTCGGAGGCGCAGCTCGCCGGCGCGACGGCGTCGGCGATCGCGCCGTACGGCCAGTGGTGGGCGGACTGGGCCTCGACCTCCGAGCAGTGGATCTCCGGCGGCGACGAGACGGGCGGCGCGGGCGCCCCGTACGACTACGCCGTGCTGCATGTGAAGCCGGAGCAGGGCGCCAAGTCCCTGGAGGAGACCGTCGGCAACGCGCTGGACGTGGACTTCTCCGCGCCGTCCGCCCAGGAGGCCGGGACGATGGGCGCGTGGGGTTACCCGGCAGCGCCGCCGTACGACGGCCTCAGCATGTTCAAGTGCGTCGACAAGCCGGGCCGCCTCTCGCTGAACCCGGCCCTGCCCACGATGTACCGCATCGGCTGCACCATGACCGGCGGTTCGTCCGGCGGCGGCTGGTTCCGGGTCGTCGACGGCAGGACCGAGCTCGTCTCGAACACCTCGATCGGCCCGGCCGGCCACACCTGGCTGGCGGGACCGCAGCTGGGCAAGGGCGCCCAGGCGCTCTACGAGCGGATGAGCAAGGAGTACGGCGGCCGGTAGGCAGCCCGCGCCCGTACGGCCGGCCGGCCGCGGCCCCGCGGACGGACGCGCGTCCATGGCGAAGGCCCGCCCCCTCGGCAGGGGGCGGGCCTTCGTGCATCCGGAGCGACTGCTTGCCGAAGTGCTTGCCTGGGTGCTTACCGGAGCGCGGGCGCCGGGACGTACGGTGCCAGGTCCGCCGCCAGTTCCTCGTGGACCCGGAGCTTGAGCAGCGTGCCCTCCCCGGTGTGCTCCTCGGAGAGCACCTCGCCCTCCGTGTGGGCGCGGGCGACCAGCTTGCCGTGCGTGTAGGGCACGAGCGCCTCGATCTCGACCGAGGGACGCGGCAGCTCGTTGTCGATCAGCGCGAGCAGCTCGTCCATGCCCTGGCCCGTACGCGCCGAGACCGCGATGGAACGCGTCTCGATCCGCATCAGCCGCTGGAGCACCAGCGGGTCCGCCGCGTCCGCCTTGTTGATCACCACGATCTCGGGCACCTTGGTCGCGCCGACGTCACGGATGACCTCGCGCACCGCGGCCAGCTGCTCCTCCGGAGCGGGGTGCGAACCGTCCACGACGTGCAGGATCAGGTCGGAGTCGCCGACCTCCTCCATGGTGGAGCGGAACGCCTCGACCAGGTGGTGCGGCAGGTGGCGCACGAACCCGACCGTGTCGACCAGCGTGTACAGCCGCCCGCTCGGGGTCTCGGCCCGGCGCACGGTCGGGTCGAGGGTCGCGAACAGCGCGTTCTCGACGAGCACGCCGGCGCCCGTGAGGCGGTTGAGCAGGGACGACTTGCCGGCGTTGGTGTAACCGGCGATGGCGACCGAGGGCACCTTGTTGCGGCGGCGCTCCTGGCGCTTGATCTCGCGGCCGGTCTTCATCTCCCCGATCTCCCGGCGCATCTTCGCCATCTTCTCGCGGATACGGCGCCGGTCCGTCTCGATCTTGGTCTCACCGGGACCACGGGTGGCGAGGCCGCCGCCCTTGCCGCCGCCCATCTGACGGGACAGCGACTGACCCCAGCCGCGCAGCCTCGGCAGCATGTACTGCATCTGCGCGAGCGCGACCTGCGCCTTGCCCTCTCGGGACTTGGCGTGCTGGGCGAAGATGTCGAGGATCAGGGCCGTACGGTCGATGACCTTGACCTTGACGACGTCCTCGAGGTGGATCAGCTGGCCGGGGCTCAGCTCACCGTCACAGATCACGGTGTCGGCGCCGGTCTCGATCACGATGTCCCGGAGCTCGTTGGCCTTGCCGGAACCGATGTACGTGGCCGCGTCGGGCTTGTCACGGCGCTGGACGACGCCGTCCAGCACGAGCGCTCCCGCGGTCTCCGCGAGCGCGGCCAGCTCGGCCAGGGAGTTGTCCGCGTCCCGGATGGTCCCTGTGGTCCAGACGCCGACGAGGACGACGCGCTCCAGGCGGAGCTGTCGGTACTCGACCTCGGTGACGTCCTCGAGCTCGGTGGAGAGGCCCGCCACACGGCGCAGGGCCGCGCGCTCGGAGCGTTCGAACTGCTCGCCGTCCCGGTCTCCGTCGATCTCGTGGCTCCAGGCGACGTCCTCTTCCATCAGGGCATCGGCCCGAAGACCTTCGGGGTAGTTCTGCGCGGAACTCTGCGCGTCCTGGGAAGGGGAAGAAGAGGAGGTCATTGGATCCTTACGTAGCTGGGGAAAGCCGCGGGCCGACGAATGCCGTCCGTCACAAAGAAGAACGCCCGAGGCCACCAGGAGATTCCCGGTTCCGGCCGGGCCAACCCTCCGAAGGGGGCCGGGTCGCCGGCTCGAAGATGGTCGCACGGTACGGCCCGTGTCGTCACGCGACTTATCGGGACCCGCCGGACACACGCGGGCATCAATCCCGCGGGGTCCCACCGTGCGCCCGGTCCCGTCGATGCACGCACCCGCGGGCGCCGCTTCCTCACGCGTTCTTGTGTGCCTTCGGGGCGTCGCTCTTCCAGTCCGGATGCCCCGGCATCGGCGGTGTCTTCTTGTCGTACAGCCACGCCTTGAAGAACCCGGTCAGATCGCGTGCGGCGACGGCGCCGGCGAGGTCCACGAAGTCGGCCGTCGAGGCCACGCCGTCGCGGTTGACGCCGACCCACGTCCGCTCCAGTCGCTCGAAGGCCGGGCGGCCGATCTTCTGGCGCAGCGCGTACAGGGCCAGGGCAGCACCGTCGTAGACGTTCGGGCGGAAGATGCTGATCTTGTGGCCGGGCTGGGGCCCCTTGGGCCTGGCGGGCGGTCCGCCGGAGGCGCGCCAGGAGTCGGACAGCCGGTAGGCCGCCTTCATCCGCTTCTCCATGGGCTTGTTCGCCTTCTCCTCGGCGTACAGGGCTTCGTACCAGGTGGCGTGCCCTTCGTTGAGCCACACGTCGGACCAGGTGCGGGGGGTGACGCTGTCGCCGAACCACTGGTGCGACAGCTCATGCACCATGATCGAATCGACGTACCACTTCGGGTAGGCGGGTTCGGTGAAGAGCTCCTTCTCGAAGAGGGAGAGCGTCTGCGTCTCCAGCTCGAAGCCCGTCTGCGCCTGGGCCATCAGCAGCCCGTAGGTCTCGAAGGGGTACCGCCCGACCTTGCTCTCCATCCAGGCGATCTGGCCGGGGGTCTTGCGGAGCCACGGTTCGAGCGCCGCGCGGTCGGCGCTGGGGATCACGTCCCGCACGGGCAGCCCGTGCGGCCCCTGCCGGCGCAGCACGGCGGAGCGGCCGATGGACACCTGGGTCAGCTCGGTGGCCATGGGGTGCGCGGTCCGGTACGTCCAGGTCGTGGCCCCGCGGGCCCGGCGGGTGCCCTCGCGCAGACCGTTCGCGACGACCGTGTACACGTCGGGGGCCGTGACGTGGATGGTGAACATCGCCTTGTCGGAGGGGTGGTCGTTGCAGGGGAAGACCAGGTGCGCGGCGTCGGCCTGGTCGGCCATCGCGAGCCCGTCCTTGGTCCGTACCCAGCCGCCGTCCTGGCCCTTCGCGCTGACCGGGTCGCTGGTGTGCCGCACGGTGATGCGCAGCGGGCTTCCGGCGGACAGCGGTTCGGACGGTGTCACCACCAGGTCGTCGCCGGTCTCCGCGAAATCGGCCGAGGCCCCGTTGACCTCGACCGATCGCACCGTTCCGTGCGCGAAGTCGAGGTTGACGCGGTCGAGCGGGGCGGTGGTCAGGGCATCGATCGTGGTGACGGCCGTGAGCGGCTTGTCGTTGCTGCCGGGGTAGGTGAAGTCGAGGTCGTACGACTCGACGTCGTACCCGGGGTTGCCGAGGGTGGGGAAGAGGCGGTCACCGACCCCCAGGGGCACGGCCGGGTCCGGGGCGCTCGCGGCGATCAGACAGACGGAGACGGCCGAGGCGAGCAGGGCCGCCGTGACGCGGCGGCTCCTCGGGCGTGCGGGCGTGGGGGTGGGGTTGAGCGGCATGGACCACCGCTACCAGCGCGGGCCGGTTCCGCGCCGACGACTCGCGTCCGGCCCACCCGAACGGGTCGGTCCGGAGACTCGTTGGGGCCAGCGTCGCGCGGCATCCGACGGGGCCGGCGCGCACCAGCCGCCGTCGGGCGCCCGACGCCCGGTGTCCGACTGGGCCACGATCGCCCGACGCCCACTGGTCCGGCCGTCGCCGGGTGCGTATGGGGCCTCCGACATTCGGTACTGGCGGACTGCCGTCATCCGGCGCCTACGGGGTGGCCGTGGTCCGGCGTCTACGGGGGTGGCCGTCGTCCGGTGCCTACGGGCCGACCGTCGCCCGGTGCCCACAGGGCCTCCGTCATCCGGTGCCACTGGGCGAACGTCATCCGGTGCCCACGGGGCGGACGTCATCCGGTGCCTGCGGGATTGCAGTCGCCCGGTGCCCACTGGACGGCCGTCGCCGGGTGCGTGCGGGGCCTCCGACGTCCAGTGCCTACGGGACTGCCGACACCGGGTCCCACTGGCCGGCCGTCGCCCGGTGTCTACTGAGCTGCCGTCGCCGGATGCTGGGCCCGGCTCACGTCGTACACGCCGGGCACATTGCGCATCGCGCGCATCAGGCCCTGGAGGCGGGCCGCGTCCGGGAGTTGGAGCGTGTAGGTGTGGCGCACGCGCTGCTGGCTCGGGGGTTCGACGGTCGCGGAGACGATGGCGACGCCCTCCGCCGCGATGGCTTCGGTGAGGTCGGCGAGCAGATGCGGGCGTCCGAAGGACTCGGCGACCAGGGTCACACGGCACTCGGTGGTGTCGCCCCAGCGCACACCGACCTCCGGGCGCCCCGCGCTCTTCATGCGCGCCGCCCCGGCGCACTCCACGCGGTGCACGGTGACCACTCCCCCGCGGACGGCGAAGCCGGTCACCTCGTCGGGCGGTACGGGCGTACAGCAGCCGGCCATGCGTACGGACGCGCCGGGCGGGTCGGCGACGGCACTCGCGGGGCGGGCGACCTGCGCCTCGGTGGGGCGGGCCGGGGCCTCGGCGGACGGCCTGGGGCCCGTGGCGGAGGTTCTGGACGCCTCCTCGGCGCCGGGTGCGGGGTGCGTGGCCATCCAGCGCTGGATGGCGATCCGCGCGGCGGCCGTGTGCGCGTGCTCCAGCCACTCCCTGGACGGCTCGGAGGCGGGGTCCTGGCCCATGAGGAGCTGAACGGTGTCGCCGTCCTTCAGGACCGTACTCAGCGTCGCCAGGCGGCCGTTGACGCGGGCGCCGATGCAGGCGTGCGCGTCCTCGCCGTACTGGGCGTACGCCGCGTCGACGCAACTGGCGCCCTCCGGAAGGCCCAACGAGCCTCCGTCGGCGCGGAAGACGGTGATCTCACGGTCCTGGGCGAGGTCTTCGCGGAGCGTCGACCAGAACGTGTCCGGGTCCGGGGCGCCCTGCTGCCAGTCGAGCAGCCGGGAGAGCCAGCCGGGGCGGGTGGGGTCGGCACGCTCGCCGTCGAAGGGGCGTTCGCCGCCGCCGTCCGGCTGGTCCTCCGACGGCGGAGCGTAGGGATTCCCGAGCGCGATGACTCCGGCCTCGGCGACCTTGTGCATCTGGTGCGTGCGGATGAGGACTTCGGCGACCTGGCCGTCGCCACGGGTGACGGCCGTGTGCAGCGACTGGTACAGGTTGAACTTGGGGACGGCGATGAAGTCCTTGAACTCCGACACCACCGGGGTGAGACAGGTGTGGAGTTCGCCGAGGACGCCGTAGCAGTCGGCGTCCTCGTTCACGAGCACCAGGAGGCGTCCGAAGTCGGCGCCCCGCATGGGGCCGCGCTTGCGCGACACCCGGTGAACGGAGACGAAGTGCCGTGGCCTTATGAGGACTTCGGCCTGGATCCCGGCGTCGCGCAGGACCACGCGTACCTCCTCCGCGATCTCCGCGAGCGGGTTGCCGTCGCGGCTCGCGTTCTCGGAGATGAGCTCCTGGGTGTGCGCGTACTCCTCGGGATGCAGGATCGCGAAGACGAGGTCTTCCAGTTCGGTCTTGAGTGCCTGCACGCCGAGGCGCTCGGCGAGCGGGATCAGCACGTCCCGGGTCACTTTGGCGATCCGCGCCTGTTTCTCGGGGCGCATGACGCCGAGGGTCCGCATGTTGTGCAGCCGGTCCGCGAGTTTGATCGACATCACCCGGACGTCGTTGCCCGTCGCGACGAGCATCTTCCGGAAGGTCTCCGGTTCGGCGGCCGCGCCGTAGTCGACCTTCTCCAGCTTGGTGACGCCGTCCACCAGATAGCAGACCTCGTCGCCGAACTCCGCACGCACCTGATCCAGCGTCACTTCCGTGTCCTCGACGGTGTCGTGGAGCAGGGAGGCGGTCAATGTCGTCGTCTCGGCGCCGAGTTCGGCGAGGATCAGGGTCACGGCGAGCGGGTGCGTGATGTACGGCTCGCCGCTCTTGCGCATCTGGCCGCGGTGCGAGGACTCCGCGAGCACGTACGCCCGGCGCAGGGGCTCCAGCTTGGCGTCGGGATGGTGGGCGCGGTGCGCCTCGGCCACATGCCCGATCGCGTCCGGCAGCCGGTCGCGGGTCGCGGGCCCGAGCAGTGCGGCCCGCCCCAGCCGACGCAGGTCGATCCGGGGCCGCGCCTTCTTGCGGTGCGCCGGGGGCACCCCCGGCTCCAGCGAGGCCGAGCGCTGGGGGGCGGGCGTTGCAGGGCCTGGCGTCGCGGGATTCGTCGCCTCCGCACTCATGGGCACCTCCGGCTGCGTAAGACCGGCGGACGGGTGCCCCATGGCGTACTCGGCTCAGGGGATGGTGTCTTTCCCCCGTCCGGGCCGGTGCTTGATGCTACCGACCCCACCACGCCCGGCTGACCGCCTCTCGCCGAGCGTGAAACGGATCACCCATTCGAGCGAAGGTTTTGGGGTTTACGGTTTCGAACTCCTGGAAGGGACGGCATGGACGTACGACGTCCGACCAGTGGCGCGGGACGGAATGGAACCGGTGCGGCCGACATCGAACCGGTGCGGCCGGCCCCGCGTCCGTGCAGCCGCGTATGCGCGTACCGCCGGACCGGCGCTGGCGTACGGCGTCGCCCCGGTGTGCGTGTCGGGGGTGGGAGCCCGCCGGTGGGAGGCCGAGCGCACCGGTCCCCCGCTGCGCGGCTCAGCGCAGGGCACCGTCCAGCCACTCCGCGTCGATCTCGCCCTCGGCGACGATCACCGCGGGGCCCGTCATCTCGATCTGGCCGTCCGCCCGCTCGGTGATCACCAGGCGTCCGCCGGGCACGTCGACGGTGTACGTCGCCGGGGTGCCGGTCACGGCGGGGTCGGCGTTGTCGCGACGGGCCGCGGCGACGGCCACGGCACACGCGCCGGTGCCGCAGGAGCGGGTCTCGCCGGAGCCGCGCTCGTGGACCCGCAGGGCGACATGGCGCGGCCCCCGGTCGACCACGAACTCGACATTGACCCCGTCCGGGTAGGCCGACGCCGGGGTGAACGGCGGCGGCGTGAACAGATCGCCGGCATGCGCGAGGTCGTCCACGAAGGCGACGGCGTGCGGGTTGCCCATGTTCACGTTGCGCGCGGGCCAGCTGCGCTCGCCGACGCTCACCGTGACCCCTCCTTCGGGGAGGAGCGCCTTGCCCATGCCGACGGTGATGTCTCCGTCCTTGGCGATGTGCACGGGCTTCACTCCCCCGCGCGTGGCGACCGCGATGTCGCCTTCGGCCACATATCCGGCGCGGTGGAGGTAGTGGGCGAACACACGCACTCCGTTGCCGCACATCTCGGCGACCGAGCCGTCGCCGTTGCGGTAGTCCATGAACCACTCCGCCTCGGCCGCCATCCGCTTGGCCTCGGGATGCGCGGCGGACCGCACGACGTGCAGCAGACCGTCGCCGCCGATGCCCGCGCGGCGGTCGCACAGAGCGGCCACAGCGGCGGGAGGCAGGTCGATGACGTTCTCCGGGTCCGGGATGATCACGAAGTCGTTCTCGGTCCCGTGCCCCTTGAGGAAGGCGATCCGCGTGCTCATTCCTCGATCGTACGGGGTCCGTACGACAGTCCGGCCGGCGCGGGGCGGTGTCGGAACGGCGCTTCCGTCCGCGCCGGGACGAGGTCTCGACGAAACGACACGACCGGCCCGGATCGGGCCCGTGTCCTGTCGGACCGGGCCCGTGGGGTCAGCGCAGTCGGGCCACTCGCCCCACGGCGAGCACGGCCACCGCGGCGACGACCACGATGTACGCGATCACCACCCGCCAGTCGGCGCGTCGGCCGGAGCCGCGCGGCGGGAAGCCGGGCAGGGTGTAGCCGACCCGGCGGGCGGCCATCATGCCCCAGCCGGCGGCGCACAGGCAGATCAGCAGCCCGAGCATGGCGACCACGGCACCGCCGTCACCGAACTCGAAGGCGAGCGGGAAGGCGAACATCAGGGAGCCCGTCGCGGCCAGCGCCACGATGGGAGCGAGCTGCCAGATGCGCAGCAGACGCTGCGGGCGCAGCTCGACCTCGACCTCCGGCTCCGGGGACATCGCGCCGGGCTCGGGGCCGTCGGCGATCACCCCGCCGGGGGTGTCCTCGGGGCCGTCGGAGCTCAGTCGCTCTCCGCCCAGCTCCGGCTCGACGCCGGGATCGGCGTCCGGATCGATGCTCGGACGAACTCCGTCCGGATCAGCACCGTACTCGGTGCCTCGTGCAGTGTCGCGAGGGCCGGCCTCCATCGCCACGCGCCCTCCCAACTCGGACTTCACTGGTCGATCGAAGCTTGATGATGGCACGGCGCCGGAGGCCCGGATGACGGCCGGAGCGTCCCGATGCCATGACGTGATCAGGCTGTGACCGGTCGTTCGACCAACGCCAGTGCGAGTTCCGGGAGTTCCATCAGGTCCGCCGCAGCCCCACTGAGCCAATGCACCCTGGGGTCGCGCCGGAACCATGAATCCTGACGGCGCGCGAAGCGCTTGGTGGCGCGAACGGTCTCGGCGCGGGCCTCTTCCTCGGTGCACTCCCCGGCGAGCGCCGCGAGGACCTGCTGATACCCGAGCGCGCGTGACGCCGTGCGCCCGGCGCGCAGGCCGTGCGCCTCCAGAGTGCGTACTTCGTCCACGAGCCCGGCCTCCCACATCCGGTCCACCCGGCGCGCGATGCGCTCGTCGAGCTCGGGGCGCGCCACGTCGACACCGATCTGGAGGGTGTCGTACACGGAGTCGTGGCCGGGCAGATTGGCGGTGAAGGGCTTGCCGGTGATCTCGATGACTTCGAGGGCGCGGACGATACGGCGGCCGTTGCTGGGCAGGATCGCCTGGGCGGCGCCGGGGTCGGCCATGGCGAGCCGCGCGTGCAGCGCTCCGGAGCCGCGCAGGGTCAGTTCCTCCTCCAGGCGGGCGCGCACCGCGGGGTCGGTGCCGGGGAACTCCATCTTGTCGACGGCCCCGCGGACGTAAAGTCCGGAGCCGCCCACCAGGACCGGCCAGCGCCCCTCGGCGAGCAGTGCGTCGATGCGGGCGCGGGCGAGCCGCTGGTACTCGGCGACGCTGGCCGTGACCGTCACGTCCCAGACGTCCAGGAGATGGTGCGGGATGCCGCCGCGCTCCTCGGGCGTCAGCTTGGCGGTGCCGAGGTCCATCCCTCGGTACAACTGCATCGAGTCGGCGTTGACCACCTCGCCTCCGAGGTGTCTGGCGAGGAAGACGCCCAGATCGGACTTTCCTGCCGCGGTCGGTCCGACGACGGCGATGACCCGGGGGGCGGGGGGTGCGCTACTCACGGTCCCAGTCTCGCAAACCCGGGGACCTCTCCTCCAACGAGCTACGTGACGCCAGGGGTCCGGGTTCGTTCCCCCTTGCGAGGTTCCAGCCGCCGGTTTCGAGAACCGGTGACCCGGGTGACGCAATGAGACTCACCGGGCAACGCGGAATTTCGCCCTCACGAGTAACGTATGGAGCGGATATGGGCGTTTTTGAACGGCTTCTCCGGAGGTCAAAGGCTACGGAGGAGGCGCCGGCCGAGGGGCGGGCCGCCGAGCAGCCGGCCGCCGCCGCGGCGGCGGTGGCGGTGGAGGCGAAGGGTTCTTCCGAGGCGAAGGATTCGTCCGAGAACGAGGGCGAGGCGACGGCGGGGACCGCCGGGGCCGCCGCCGCGGAGGACGTGGACATCCCCAAGCAGCAGACCGCCGAACAGGCCGCCGACAACGAGGCCGGCAAGGGCTCCCGCACGTAACTGTCCCGCGAGGGAAGGCGAACCATGGGTCTGATGGACAATCTGAAAGCCAAGCTGGAACCCGCCAAGGACAAGGTCTCCGGGCTCGCGCAGCAGCACGGGCACAAGGTCACTCACGGCCTCGACAAGGCCGCGAAGGTGGTCGACGAGAAGACCAAGCACAAGTACAGCGACAAGATCCGGACGGGCACGGGCAAGGCGAAGGACGCCATGGACCGCCTCGCGCACAAGGACGGAGGCGGAGCCGGGAGCCCGCCGGACGTGCCGACCCCGCCTCAGCCGTCCTGAACAACCCGCACATCGGAGGACGGCCGCGAAGCGCTCAGGCTGCTTCCGGCCGTCCGCCGCGTCCGGGCCCCCGTGGCTGACCGCTCGTCCGGGCCCCCGTCGCAGACCGCTCCGTCCGGGCATGTACACGGGCTGACGGCTCGTCCGGGCCGCAACGGCTGACGCGGTGTCCGGGGCCGGTACGGCTGACGGCGCGTTGACGCGTCCGTGCCCGGGAGTCGGCGGAGAGTCCGTGGGGCGCGTCGGCGCACGTCACGCCCGTACGGCCCAAGGCGTCGGGACGTTCTCGTCGCGACCCCGACCCGACCCGACCCGGGCTCCGGCTCCGGCTCCGTCTCCGTCTCCTACGACCAGGCCGCCACCAGGTATCCCACCCCGTACGGAGCGTCGTCGTAGAGCAGGGCGCCGCCGAGCCCCGCGCCCTCGGCCGCGCCCGCGAGGACCTGCCAGGGGGCCCGCCCCGCTGCCTTCAGCTCGTACGCCAGGGAGGTGTCCAGCGCCTTGAGGGCAGCGACGTCCGCCGTCCCGAGCGCCCGCGCGACCTCCGCGTCGAAGTCCGCCGCGCGCTCGTCGAGATAGCCCGGCGCCTTGAGCGTCCTGCACGCGCTGGCGTCACCCATCACCAGCACGGCCACCCGCCCGGCCCGCCCGCCGATGTGCTCCCCGGCTCGGATGCACCGCTCGGTCTCCAGGGGCTCCCCGACCCCGAGCCCCTCCACCGGGGCGTCGGACCAGCCGGTGCGCTCCAGCAGCCACGCGGCGACGGCGAGGGAGGGCGGCAGTTCGCGTTCCGAGGCATCGGGACTGGACCTGGCCGCGTCGGGGTCCACGCTCGCAGCGTCGGAGTTGGCGCGCGCCACCCCGTCGGGGTTCGCACGCGCCGCGTGCGGGCGACCGAGGCAGACGTCGAGGTCGACCCCGAAGCCGCTGAAGGAGCCGCGTGTGCCCTCCGGATGCGGTCCGCGACCGCTCTCCTCTGCGGGTCCGACGACCACCAGCAGGTCGGGACGGGAGGCGGCGAGCACGCCCAGCGCGTCCGTACAGGCCGCCCGCGCGGCGTCCAATTCGGGTGCCGCGCCGACGGCGACGTCGGGGACGAGCAGCGGAGGGCAGGGGCAGACTGCGGCGGCTACAAGCATGAGCCGCAGCGTAACGCCGCACACCGACGATCTGCCCTGGTCCCACTCCGTCTCCGTGGACGCGCGGGCGTGAACAGGCCACTGCCCGCTCTGCGGGCGTCCGGCGTCCCGCTGCCGTCCCGGACCCGTCAGTCGCAGCCGCAGCCGCTGCCCGTGGCGACCGGCAGCGGCTCCGGGGCGCCGATCTTCGGCAGGCCCAGCATGACGCCCGCCGGCTTGGCGGTCTCGGCGGCGTTGCGCTTCTCCCAGGCGTCCCCCGCGCGCGTGCGGCGCACGTCCAGGACGGCGCCCTCGGCGAGCAGGTGGTGCGGGGCGGCGTACGTGATCTCGACGGTGACCACGTCGCCGGGGCGGACCTCCGCGTCGGGCTTCGTGAAGTGGACCAGCCGGTTGTCGGGGGCGCGGCCGGAGAGGCGGTGGGTGGCGCCGTCCTTGCGGCCCTCGCCCTCGGCGACCATCAGCTCCAGGACGCGGCCGACCTGCTTCTTGTTCTCGTCCCAGGAGATCTCCTCCTGGAGGGCGACGAGACGCTCGTAGCGCGCCTGGACGACCTCCTTGGGGATCTGCCCCTCCATGGTGGCCGCGGGCGTGCCGGGGCGCTTGGAGTACTGGAACGTGAAGGCCGCCGAGAAGCGGGCCTCGCGGACCGCGTGCAGGGTCTGCTCGAAGTCCTCCTCCGTCTCACCGGGGAAGCCCACGATGATGTCGGTGGTGATCGCCGCGTCCGGGATGGCGGCCCGGACGTTCTCGATGATCCCGAGGAAGCGCTCCTGACGGTACGAGCGGCGCATCGCCTTCAGGACGGTGTCCGATCCGGACTGCATCGGCATGTGCAGCTGCGGCATCACGTTCGGTGTCTCCGCCATGGCGGCGATCACGTCGTCGGTGAAGTCGCGCGGGTGCGGCGAGGTGAAGCGGACGCGCTCCAGGCCCTCGATCCGCCCGCAGGCCCGCAGCAGCTTGCTGAAGGCCTCACGGTCACCGATGTCGCTGCCGTACGCGTTGACGTTCTGGCCGAGGAGGGTGATCTCGGAGACGCCCTCGCCGACCAGGGCCTCGATCTCGGCCAGGATGTCACCGGTCCTGCGGTCCTTCTCCTTGCCGCGCAGCGCCGGGACGATGCAGAAAGTGCAGGTGTTGTTGCAGCCGACGGAGATCGACACCCAGGCGGCGTACGCGCTCTCGCGGCGGGTCGGCAGCGTGGAGGGGAAGGCCTCCAGGGACTCGGCGATCTCGATCTGCGCCTCCTCCTGGACACGGGCGCGCTCCAGGAGGACGGGCAGCTTGCCGATGTTGTGCGTGCCGAAGACGACGTCCACCCAGGGCGCCCGCTTCACGATCGTGTCGCGGTCCTTCTGGGCGAGGCAGCCGCCGACGGCGATCTGCATGCCGGGGCGCTTCGTCTTCATCGGGGCGAGGCGGCCGAGGTTGCCGTAGAGCTTGTTGTCGGCGTTCTCGCGCACCGCGCAGGTGTTGAAGACGACGACGTCCGCGTCGCCGTCCGAGCCCTCGGACGCCCGCACGTAACCGGCCTCTTCGAGCAGCCCGGAGAGCCGTTCGGAGTCATGGACGTTCATCTGACACCCGTAGGTGCGCACTTCGTACGTCTTGGATTCCTGAACGTCCACTGCCTGACTCCGGTCGCCGCTGCTCATGTGACAAGGGTAGGCGGTACCTGGAGTACGTCCGGACGCCGGAGCCCGTGCACCCGTCGCCGCCGCCGAACGCGGCCCGCCGCCCGTCACACGACGTGCGGCCTCCGGCACCCGGCGTGCGATCCGTGGCTGATCACTCGCCCAGTCCGACGAACCGCTCCGCGACCGTCCCAGCCGCCGTTCCGAGCAGGATCGTGTAGTGGTTGGAGCCGTCGATCAGCTCGGCGGGGAGGCTCCCGGACCGGCCGGTCCAGCGTTCGACGACGGTTGCCGGCAGCATGGGCGGCTCCTGGCCGAGCAGTCCGAGCGGCGCGTGCAGCAGCAGCGCCGGGACGCGGAGCCCTGTGAGGTCGGCGGCGAACAGGTCGGCGGACGTCAGCAGATCGCGCCCGTCGTGCCGTACGGCCTCCTCGCGCGCCTTCGAACGCCGGGCACCCCGGGCCCCTGTGACGTCGTAGCGCACGTACGTCTCGATGTCCGCGTTCCAGTGGGGGCCGAGCGCCGGATGCGCGCGGAAGAAGTCGACGTAGGCCCGGTCGGTCTCGTACGTCCGGCTGAGGCGGGCCAGCGCGGGCCCGAGGGTGTCGTCGAGGATGGCGTCGAGGTCGGCGCCGGGCGCCACGGGCAGCGGCAGTCCGCCGTCGACGAGCAGCAGTCGGTCGAACAGCCCGGGCCGGCGCGTGGCCGCACGCAGCGCGACGTACGCGCCCATCGAGTGCCCGGTCAGGGCGACCGGCCCGCCCGTGCCCAGGGCCTCCGCCAGGCGGCAGAGATCCAGGGCGTGCCGGTCGAGGCCGTACGGGCCCGGGGTGCCCGCGCTGCCGCCGCGGCCTCTCAGGTCGGGCGCGAACAGGCTCCACTCTTCGGGTAGTTGACGGGCCAGGGCACGAAAGGACATCCCGGACCCGGTGATGCCGTGCGCCGCGAGAGCGACCCGCGGCCCCCTGCCGAACCGCAGGACACGGAGGGTTCCGCCCTCGACGGGCAGATCGAGTTCGGCCGGCTCGTTCATGCGCTCTCCTGGTCGTCGCTGGTGGGCTCCCCGGCGGTGGCGGCGGCCGTGCGGCCTCCCGCGTCGGGGCGCCCCCGGTGATACGCGTCCGGTGTTACGCGTCGGGTGCGCTCCACCCCTGCCGCCGCAGCACCTCCGACACATCCGGTGCCCGGTAGTGCTCGCCCTTGAGTACCTTCCCGTCGGCCCTGCGGGTCACGTGCCCGTCGGGGCTCAGCTTCGTCATGTTGGCCCGGTGGATCTCGGCGATCACCGCGTCGAGGTCGATCCCGTGGACGAGGGCCGTGCCGTACGCCACGTACACGACGTCGGCGAGCTCGTGCGCCAGCCGGTCGAGCGGGCCGTCGACCGAGACCTCGGCGACCTCGGCCGCCTCCTCGGCCAGCAGCTCACCGCGGTGTGCGGCGAGCTCCGGGGAGACCTCGGCCGGGGTGCCACGGACATCGAGACCGAAAGCGAGATGGAACTCACGGACCAGCGGTGCCGGGGAAGGTACCGGGGAGCCGGGAAATACGGGAGAGGCGGGCGGCGGGACCTGTGAAGGGGAGGACGACGGCATTCGGCGAGCCTACCGATCCGCCGGAACCCCCTTGTGGGACCGGCCCTGGCCAGGACCGCCCAGGGCTGGCAGGATCGCGCGCATGTTCCAGGCACTCCCCCGTATCGGCCGGCGCCGCGCGCTGTTCGGCTCGGCGGCCGTCTTCGCGGTCGTCGGTCTGCTGCTGTGGTGGCTGCTGCCGCTGGGCGAGGAGTCCCCGAGCGGGACGATCACCTTCAGCACGGGCACCCGGACCGGGGTCTACCAGATGTACGGCAAGCTCCTCCAGGGCGCCATCGCCAAGGACATGCCCCACCTGAACGTGAAGCTGGTGAGCAGCGACGGATCTCAGCAGAACGTCCGGCGCGTGGCCACGGGCGAGGCCGACTTCACCATCGCGGCGGCCGACGCCGTGGAGACGTACATCCTGCAGAACAAGCCGGGAGCGGGCCGGCTGCGCGGCTGCTCGCGGCTCTACGACGACTATGTGCACCTGGTGGTCCTGCGCTCCTCGCCGGTGCGGTCCGTGGCGGACCTGAAGGGCAAAAGGGTCGCCGTCGGACCGGGCGGTTCCGGGGTACGGCTGATCGCGGACCATGTGCTCCAGGCAGCGGGTCTCGATCCCGACACGGACATCAAGCCCCTCGCCGACGGCATCGCGGACATGCCCAGCCTGCTCGAGCACCACAAGATCGACGCCTTCTTCTGGTCGGGCGGCCTGCCGACGAACGCCGTTCAGGAGCTCTCCAAGGACGACGACATCCGGCTGGTGCCGATCGGCAGCGACCTCGTCGAGAAGCTGCACGAGCAGGGCGGCGCCTCCCGCTACTACCGGTCCGCCGTGATGCCCGCCGACGCCTATCCCGAGGCGCAGCGCGGCTCCTCCGTGCAGACGCTGGCCGTGGCCAACTTCCTGATCACCCGGGAGGACGCGGACGCGAAGCTCACCGAGGAGCTCACCCGCACGGTGATCGCCAGCCGCGACCACATCGGCGCCGTGGTGCACGCGGCCCAGCTGGTGGACCTGCGTACGGCCATCTATACGGACCCGCTGCCCCTGCACGAGGGCGCGCGCCGCTACTACCGGTCGATCAAGCCGTAGCCGTACGCCGCGGCGCCGAGGCCAAGGCGCCACCATCCGCCGAAGCCTTGCCACCGGCTGCTGAGGCCTCGATGCCACCCGCTGCTGAATCCTCGGTGCCACCGACCGCCGAAGCCACCGCTCCACCGGCCGCCGAGACCTCGGCGGCCCACCCGGTTCCCGCACGGGCCGCCCCGCGGTGCGGCGCGCCCCTCGCGCGATCCCTCAGGTCGCCGGCCCCGACCTGGGTACCGTCACCGTCACCCGCAGGCCGTGCGGCTCGTGGTGGTCGTACGCGATGGAGCCGCCGCCCGCGGCGAGCAGGGCCCGGGAGATGGACAGGCCGAGGCCGGAGCCCTTGACGTTCTGGTGGACCGCGCTGCGCCAGAAGCGGTCGCCGATGCGGGCCAGGTCCTCGTCGCCGAGGCCGGGGCCGCCGTCGGTGACCACGACGGTCGAGGACTCGCCGTTCGAAGCGACCGTCACCTCGACGCTCTCCCCCTCGGGCGTGAACTTGACCGCGTTGTCGATCACCGCGTCCAGGGCGCTGGAGAGCGTGACGGGGTCGGCCCACGCGGTGGTGGGCGGACAGTTCCCCGCCAGCCGTACGCC
The DNA here is from genome assembly GCF_055567635.1 of Streptomyces sp. NPDC026500. Taxonomy (NCBI): domain Bacteria; kingdom Bacillati; phylum Actinomycetota; class Actinomycetes; order Kitasatosporales; family Streptomycetaceae; genus Streptomyces; species Streptomyces sp. NPDC026500. The sequence goes on from NZ_JBVHQB010000006.1 coordinate 339,584, forward strand.
CTTGCTCTCGGCGACCGGCTGCCAGGACGCCACGCGCTCGGCGGTCAGGGCACCGATGTCCGTGAGACGCACATCGGCCTCGGCGTGCTCGGCGAGCGCCAGGTCGAGCAGGTCGTCGAGCACCTGGGTGAGGCGCTTGCCCTCGGTGCGGACCGAGGCGATCTCCTCGTTGCCCTCGGGGAGTTCGAGGGCGAGCAGCTCGATGCGCAGCAGCAACGCCGAGAGCGGGTTGCGCAGTTGGTGCGAGGCGTCGGCGACGAAGGCACGCTGTTGTTCCAGCACGTCCTCGACGTTGTCCGCCATCTCGTTGAACGACCTCGCCAGGCGCTGGAGTTCGGGCGGTCCGCCGGAGGGCGCGACCCGGGACTTCAGACGGCCGGTCGCGATGTCGTGAGTGGTGGCGTCGAGGACACGGACGGGCTTGAGCACCCAGCCGGTGAGGCGCAGCGCGGCGCCGAGCGCGAGGAGCATCGCGGCGATCTCGCCGGCGCCGATGATCAGCCAGCCGTGCAGGGTCTTGGAACGCATCTGCCCGGTGGGCGAGTCGGTGACGACGACGCCGATGACGTCGCCGTCCCTGATCACCGGGGAGGCGACCACGAGTCGGTGCTGCTGCCAGGGCCAGACCTGTTCGGGGTCATGGCTGCGGCGGCTGACGAGCGCCTCGCTGAAGGCGTCGCGGGCCTCGCCGGTCCTGGGCAGGAGCCAGGTCTCCGGCGCGTTGGCCATGGGCTTGTCGTTGCGGTAGAAGACGCCGGCCCGGATGCCGTACACCTCGTAGTATCGGGCGAGTTCGGTGCGCAGGGTCTCGCCGCGTTCGTCCGGGAAGCCCCCCTGGGAGCGGCTCGGGGGCTCGGTCACGTACTGGGCGAGGGCCGCGAAGCGTGCGGTGTCGTCGATGCGATCGACGACCACGCGCTGCTGCTGCGCCGCCGCGACGCTCACCGCGAGCGGGACGCCGAGCGCGAGCAGCACGGCCGCCATCAGGACGATGAGCAGCGGGAGAAGACGTGTACGCACCCGTGCCCGCTACGCAGCCGGGGCGACGAGCCGGTACCCGACGCCGCGTACGGTCTCGATCAGCGCCGGCATGCGCAGCTTGGAGCGCAGCGAGGCGACATGCACCTCCAGGGTGCGCCCGGTGCCTTCCCAACTGGTGCGCCACACCTCGCTGATGATCTGCTCCCGGCGGAACACCACGCCGGGGCGCTGGGCGAGCAGCGCCAGCAGGTCGAACTCCTTGCGGGTCAGCTGGACCGTCGAACCCTCCACGGTGACCTGGCGGTTGGGGAGTTCGATGCGTACCGGGCCGAGGTGCAGCATGGTCTCGCCGGGGGCCGAGGCGTCGTCGTGGGCGGTGCGCCGGGCGACGGCGTGGATCCGGGCCAGCAGTTCCCCGGTGTCGTAGGGCTTCACCACATAGTCGTCGGCGCCGAGGTTGAGGCCGTGGATGCGGGAGCGTACGTCCGCGCGCGCGGTGACCATGATCACCGGTGTGGCGGTCCGCTTGCGGATCTTGCCGCACACCTCGTAGCCGTCCTGGTCGGGCAGTCCCAGGTCGAGCAGGACGACACCGAAGCCGTCGCTCTCCGGGACGAGCGCCTGCAGGGCCTCCTCGCCGCTGCGGGCGTGTGTGACGTCGAAGCCGTGCCGTGCCAGCACCGCGGACAGGGCGGCGGCGACGTGATTGTCGTCCTCGACGAGGAGCAGTCTCATTCCGACCCCCTCCGGTTCATCGGTCGTACGATCTCTTTTGTGGAGTGCGGTGCACACACGCATGCACCAAGGAAGTCACGCCGATGGACAAGGACGGCGTCAAGGGGCTTCGGGTTGCTCGGGGCTTCCGTTACCCAGCCGGTACGCGCGTCTGTACGGACTGCTACGACACGTGTCCGATTGCTACCGGATCGTGATGCTCAAGTTCCCCTCAGATGTAATGACGCTGGTCGTGCGGGGTTACTACTGTCCACCGAAACCGAGGAGGACGGAGCCCAAAAGCGATGACCGACGTACCGGTGGCCAAGGACGCCATGGCCACGACCGACGAACTGGTCGTCCTGAAGAGCGTCAACAAGCACTTCGGCGCGTTGCACGTGCTCCAGGACATCGACCTGACGATCACCCGTGGCGAGGTCGTCGTGGTCATCGGGCCCTCCGGGTCCGGGAAGTCCACCCTGTGCCGCACCATCAACCGCCTGGAGACCATCGATTCGGGTGACATCTCGATCGACGGCAAGCCGCTGCCCCAGGAGGGCAAGGGGCTCGCCCGGCTCCGGGCCGATGTGGGCATGGTCTTCCAGTCCTTCAACCTCTTCGCGCACAAGACCGTGCTCGAGAACGTGATGCTGGGGCAGATCAAGGTCCGTAGGACCGGCAAGCAGGCGGCGGAGGAGAAGGCCCGCGGCCTGCTCGACCGCGTCGGCGTCGGCTCACAGGCGGACAAGTACCCGGCACAGTTGTCGGGCGGCCAGCAGCAGCGCGTCGCCATCGCGCGGGCGCTGGCGATGGACCCCAAGGTCATGCTCTTCGACGAGCCGACCTCCGCACTGGACCCCGAGATGATCAACGAGGTCCTCGAAGTCATGCAGCAACTCGCCCGGGACGGCATGACGATGATCGTCGTCACCCATGAGATGGGCTTCGCCCGTTCGGCTGCCAACCGGGTCGTCTTCATGGCCGACGGCCGCATCGTGGAAGAGGCTGTGCCGGACCAGTTCTTCAGCAATCCGCGCAGCGACCGTGCCAAGGACTTCCTCTCGAAGATCCTGCACCACTGACGTCCCCGCGCGACTGACGTCCCCGCGCGCGGGGATCCTGACCTCCCCGCGCGCGGGGGACCACACACGTCACCCGCCCGTCGAAGGCCCGTACTCCGCCCTTACTCAAAGGATGTTCACCATGAAGCTCCGCAAGGCAGCCGCCGCCTCGGCCGCCGTACTCGCGCTTGCCGTGACCGCCACCGCGTGCGGTTCGAGCGACAAGAACGACAGCGGGTCCTCGCCCTCGGGCGGCGGCAAGATCAAGATCGGCATCAAGTTCGACCAGCCCGGTCTCGGCCTGCAGCAGCCGGACGGATCCTTCGCCGGTTTCGACGTGGATGTCGCGACCTACGTGGCCAAGCAGCTCGGATACAAGCCCAGCCAGATCGAGTTCATCCAGACCAAGAGCGCCGACCGCGAGAACGCGCTCGCCCGCGGAGACGTGAAGTTCATCGCGGCCACCTACTCGATCACCGACGAGCGCAAGCAGAAGGTCGACTTCGCCGGCCCGTACCTGCTGGCCCACCAGGACCTGCTCGTCAAGACCGGCTCGGACATCTCCAAGGGCACGGACCTCAACGGCAAGAAGCTCTGCTCCGTGACCGGTTCCACCTCGGCGCAGAACGTCCAGAAGACGATCGCTCCGAAGGCCAACCTGCGCGAGTACAGCGGCTACTCGGAGTGCATCGCGGGCCTGCAGAGCGGCGCTGTGGACGCGGTGACCACAGACGACTCGATCCTCGCGGGCTTCGCCGCGCAGGACAAGTACAAGGGTCAGTTCAAGCTCGCCGGTCTCAAGCTGAGCAACGAGAACTACGGCATCGGCGTCAAGAAGGGCGACACCGCGACGGTGAACAAGATCAACACCGCGCTGGAGAAGATGGTGAGCGACGGCGCCTGGCAGAAGGCGGTCGAGAAGAACTTCGCCCCCGCTCACTACAAGAACGAGCAGGCCCCGAAGATCGGCGTGATCGTCAAGTAGCACAGGGGACTTGACTGCCGTCGAGTAACGCAGGGGATCACCGAGTCACGCAGGGACCCTCGGGCAACGCGGGAATCCGCGGTTCCCGCGGGGTTGCGCAGGTGTGCCGCCGCCCACCGCGATCACGGCGGCGGCACACCGCGGCCACCCCGTCCGTCACGTACGCCACCACCCGGAAGCGCGGGAGATCGTGTTCGACTTTCTTCAAGGTTATGACGTCCTGGGGGCGTTCTGGATGACGGTGAAGCTCACCGTCATCGCCGCCCTCGGCTCCCTGGTCCTGGGCACCCTGCTGGCCGCGATGCGGGTCAGCCCGGTCCCGCTCATGCGCGGATTCGGCACCGCCTACGTGAACATCGTCCGGAACATCCCCCTGACGGTCATCATCGTCTTCAGTTCGCTCGGCCTCGCGGACATCTTCGGCGTGACGCTGGGCGCGTCCGACGACTTCAAGCTCCAGGGTTTCCGGCTCGCGGTACTCAGTCTCGTCGGCTATCACGCGGCCTTCGTCTGCGAGGCGCTGCGCTCCGGCATCAACACCGTTCCGGTCGGGCAGGCCGAGGCGGCCCGCGCGATCGGGCTGAGCTTCAGCCAGACCCTCCGGCTCGTCGTGCTGCCGCAGGCGTTCCGTTCGGCCATCGTCCCGCTGGCGAACGTGCTGATCGCGCTGACCAAGAACACGACCGTGGCCGCCGCCATCGGCGTGGCGGAGGCCGCCACCCTGATGAAGACGATGATCGAGAACGAGGCCCAGACGGTCCTCATCGCCGCGGTCTTCGCCTTCGGGTTCGTGGTCCTGACCCTGCCCACCGGCCTCCTTTTCGGCTGGCTGGGCAAGCGACTGGCGGTGAAGCGATGACCTCCGTTCTCTACGACGCCCCCGGCCCTCGCGCCAAGCGCCGCAATGTGCTCCTCTCGGTGCTCTTCGTCGTCCTGCTCGCCCTCCTCCTGTGGTGGGTCTGGACGGCGATGGACGACAAGGGCCAGCTGAAATGGTCCCTGTGGGAACCGTTCACCACGGCGGACGCCTGGAGCACGTATCTGTGGCCGGGTCTTCTCGGCACACTGAAGGCCGCCGCGCTCAGCATGGTGATCGCCCTCCCCCTGGGCGCCGTCTTCGGCATCGCGCGGTTGTCCGACCACCGCTGGGTGCGCGTTCCGGCAGGCGCCGTGGTCGAGTTCTTCCGCTCGATCCCGGTACTGCTGCTGATGCTGTTCGCGAACGAGCTCTACGCCAAGTCCGGGAACATCGCGAGCGAGGACCGCCCGTTCTACGCGGTGGTCACCGGGCTCGTGCTCTACAACTCCTCGGTCCTCGCCGAGGTCGTACGAGCGGGCATCCTCGCGCTGCCGAAGGGGCAGACCGAGGCCGCGTACGCGATCGGCCTGCGCAAGGGCCAGACGATGACCAGCATCCTGCTGCCGCAGTCGGTCACCGTGATGCTCCCGGCGATCGTCGGCCAGCTCGTCGTCATCGTCAAGGACACCGCGCTCGGCGGCGTGATGATCGGCTACGGGGAACTCCTCACCGCGCGCAGCACGCTCGCGGCCAACTACGCCAACGTCGTCCCGAGCTTCATCGTGGTCGCCGTCATCTTCATCGTGCTGAACTTCACGATCACCAGCTTCGCCTCCTGGCTGGAGGGCAGGCTGCGCCGCCGCAAGAAGACGACCGGCGCGGTGCTCTCCCCCAACGACGCGTCGATCGCGGGTACGGCGGCGACAGGAGCGGGCGGGGGCGCGATCTGACGAATCGTCCGAAGAACGGTCGATCCGTGTGACAGGCGGGGCCAGTGGCATGATCGCCACTGACCCCGTCACTTGACGCAAGCAGCGGCAATGGGTTGCATACGTTCTGTGATCGTGCACCTCGCTCCACCTGCCTGTTCCCGTACGTCCCTCAGGACACAGCTCCGTGCAGGGGGCACCGCGCCGTGGACCCGGTGATCATCGTCGGAGCAGGGCCCGTGGGGCTCACGCTCGCCCTTGCGCTGGCCCGCCAGGAGGTGCCCTCCGTGGTCCTCGACGAGGGACCGGGCAAGGACGAACTGCGGCTCGCGCGGACCGTGGTGCTGCGCGAGGACACGGTCGCGCTCGTCGAGCGGCTGACAGGTCTCCCTCTCGACGACGCCGGCTTCCGTTGGGCCGGATGGCGGTCGATGCGGCGCAACCAGGTGATGCGCGAGATCGCGTTCGGCGGGGAGGGTTCCGGGAGCGCGGGGAGCACGAACGGCGCCGCCGATTCCCGGGGCGCCGAGACCGCGTGGGGCGACGGTCCTCGGGGGGCCGTCGCCGCGCGCGGCTCCGGTCCGTCCCGGGGCGCGGAAGGCCCGGCGCACGGTGAGGAGTTCACCGCCCCGCTGCACATCGCCCAGCACGCGCTGACCGGCGCACTGCGCGAGGCCATCATCCACGAACGGCTCATCAAGGTCGCCGTGCACAGCCGCCTCGACTCCGTCGAGCAGGACACCTCCGGCATCACCGCGCACACCCGGGGCCCCAACGGCACCTGGTGGCGCGGCAGTTACCTGGTCGGCTGCGACGGACCGCGCTCGACGGTACGCAAGCTGCAGGACATCCGCTTCCCCGGCCGTACCGCCGTCGAGCGGCACGCCGTGGCGGCCCTGCGCACGGAACTTCCCTGGCCCGGCGAAGCGTTGCTGCACCGGATGACACCGTGGCGGACCTCCGGCCCCTCCGCGGGCGAGGTGAGCGCGCGCCCGCTCGCCGAGGACGTGTGGCGCCTGGACTGGCTGCTGCCCCCGGGCAAGGACCTGGTCACGCCCGACCTGCTGGTGGCGCGCATCCGGGAGACACTCGGAGGCTGGAGCGGGGGCACCACACCCGCGTACGAACTGCTCGACACCGGAGTCCACACCGTCCACCACCGTCTCGCCCGTCGGTGGCGCGTCGGCCGGGTCTTCCTCGCCGGGGACGCGGCCCATCTGCTCGGCGCCCTCGGCACCCAGGGCCTGGACGAAGGGCTGCGGGACGCCGACAACCTCGCCTGGAAGCTGGCCCTCGCCTGGCACCACGGCCCGCACGGGACACTCCTCGACAGTTACCAGGCGGAACGGCGCGCCGTGGTCGCCGCCCGGCTGCGCGCCGCCGACCAGGCACTGCCCCTGCTGCGGAGCGGCGGCGGCCTGCGCGCCTACGTCCCCGGGTCCGCCCGCGGCCACGACGCGTTGCTCACGGACGGCCACCTGGGCCGCGGCCCGCTGGGCGCGCCGGGGGCGTACGCCGACTCCCCGCTCATGCCCCCGCCCGTCGAGTCGCACGCCCCCGTCGACACCGAGCCCGGCGCGCCGGTCGTCGATGTGCGGGTGACCGCGGAGGACGGCTCGTTCGTTCCGCTGCGGGAGCGGCTCGGGCGCGGGGTCCTGCTCGTCGTGCTGATCGCTCCGGGTACGGGGGTGTGGGAGCGCAAGCACTGGGTGACGGCCGGCATCATGCCCCGGCTCGCCGCCGCCGTGACCGCGCTGCCGCACCCCGCCGAACTGCTCGTCGCGGAGAGCTACCCGGGTGCGGCGGCGCACACCGTGCTCCTGGTCCGCCCCGACGGGCACCTGGTCACCGCGCTCGGCGGAGTCCGCCCGGCCGACCTGTACGAGGCGGCCGAGGCGACCCTCGGCGGACCGGCGCAGGCACAGGCGGAGACCGCCGCGGAGGCGACAGCGGGCAGGAGCTGAGCGACCGCGGGCGGGAGCTGAGCGACAGGCGGCGGGAGCTGAACGACGGCGGGCCGGAGCTCGGCCACAGCGGGCCGGAGCTGAACGACGGCGGCCGGAGCTGAGCGACGGCGGGCCGGAGCTGAACGACGGCGGGCCGGAGCTGAACGACCGCGGGCCGGAGCTGAGCCGCAGAGGGCCGCAGTTGAACGCTCGGTAACCGTCCGACCTGGGGTTTCCCGGCTCCCGAGGCCTCCATGGTCCATATAGTGACGGTGAGTTGACCGGTCTGCGCCACCATGGTGTACTCCGGATCGTGACCGACACCTGTGTGCGCCTGTGGCGGAGGGTCCATATGGACCTCGTCCGCTATGCGGGCTGCGTGTGTCGTCCGTCCCTCTGACTTCGCATCCTCATCTCCCGCGCGCCACTCTCGTGCCGCCGCGCGCTCCTCTCGCGAACTCTCAGGACGGTCCGAGTGTCTCTGTCACCCTCTGTCTCCACGCCTGCCGCCGTTTCCACTGATGCCGCTGTCTCCGCCGCACCCCGTACCCCCACCCAGGCCGACCTGCTCGCTTTCGTACGCCGTACGGCCGCCGACGCCGAGCTGATCGCCTCGCTCCCGCTCGACCCCGAGGGCCGCACCTGGGTGCGGCTCGAAGGCCCCGGCGGCAGCGAGGCCTGGCTCATCGGCTGGCCACCGGGCAGCGGAACCGGCTGGCACGACCACGCCGAATCCGTGGGCGCCTTCCTCACCGCGTCGGGCGAACTCAAGGAGAACTCGCTCGCCGCCCGGCTGCCCGCCGACGGCTGGAAGACCCTGGAACTCACCGAGGAGATCGACCGGCAGCGGAAGCTGCCCGCGGGCACCGGCCGCGGCTTCGGCCGCCATCACGTGCACGAGGTGCTCAACGAGTCCACCGGGGAGCACGCGATCTCGGTCCACGCCTACTACCCGCCGCTCCCGCAGATCCGCCGCTACAGCCGTACGGGCCAGATCCTGCGCCTGGAGCACGTCGAGCGTCCGGAGGACTGGCAGTGAGCACCCAGCCGCCCGTGGGCATCGACGCGTTGCTGGAGCAGGTCCGCGCGGGCCTGGACCGCATGGAGGCCGAGGAGGCGTTCAAGGCCGTACGGAGTGGCGAAGCACTTCTGGTCGACACCCGGTACGCCGCCCTGCGCGAACGCGACGGTCTGATCCCCGGCGCGCTCGTCATCGAACGCAACGAACTGGAGTGGCGGCTCGACCCCACGGGCAGCCACCGCGCCCCGGAGGCCACGAGCCACGACCTGCGGATCGTGGTGTTCTGCAACGAGGGGTACGCCTCCAGCCTCGCCGCCGATTCCCTGCGCCGGCTGGGACTGCACCGGGCCACCGATCTGGTCGGCGGCTTCCAAGCGTGGAAGAGCGCCGGCCTTCCGGTGACGGCCTCCGACACGGAGAGCTGACCGCCGCTCACACTCACCAAGGGCTCGTACTCACGAAGGACGGTCACCAGCTCGCGCACGGGTGACGTATCGGGTCGGCAAGTGCACGGGCGACGTATCGAGCTGGCTCGTGCACGGGCGATGTACCGAGTCGGCACGCACGTGCACCGGTGACCGCCGAGCCGGCACCTGTGCGCGTGACCGGTCGAGCCGGCACGTGCACGGGTGATGTACCAAGTCGGCACGTGCACCGGTGACCGCCGAGCCGGTACGTGCACGCGAGACCGGTCGAGTCGGCACGTGGAGCCGTGAACGATCGAGCCGCAGGGACCGTGAGCTGGCCGAACCGCCATCGTGACGGACCGCCCTCGTACGGAAGTCCGCGGGATCGCTCATACGGAAACCGGCGGGATCAGAACCCCTCGTCCCCGAGCCCTTCCGTGTCCTCGCCCTCTTCCTCCAGCGCCTGGCTGACCACGCGCAGGGCCATTCCCTGGGAGTAGCCCTTGCGGGCGAGCATGCCCGCGAGACGTCTCAGTCGCTTGTCGCGGTCGAGTCCGCGTGTGGAGCGCAGCTTGCGGGCGACCAGCTCACGAGCGGTCGCCTCCTCCTGCTCGGAGTCGAGCTGTCCGACGGCCTCGTCGATCAGCGTCGATTCCACGCCCTTGGTCCGCAGCTCCTGGACGAGCGCCCGTCGGGCCAGCCCCCGGCCATGGTGGCGGGACTCGACCCAGGCGTCCGCGAAGGCGCTGTCGTTGATCAGCCCGACCTCCTCGAACCGTGACAGCACCTCGTCCGCCACCTCGTCCGGGATCTCGCGCTTGCGCAACGCGTCCGCCAGTTGCTTCCGCGTGCGCGGGGTCCCGGTGAGCAGGCGCAGACAGATCGCGCGCGCCCGCTCAGCCGGGTCCCCCGGGGACTCCCCCTTCTCGGCCCTCGACGAGGAGGGGGAGTCCCCGTCCTGCGGGTCGCCGGACGGCTCACCGAAACCGCCACGCCTTCGACGACCTCGTCCCCCACGCGGTCCGCCCTCACCGCGTCCACCACGCCGGGAGGCAGCGTCCGGCGAACCGTGACCGCCCGGCAGGCCGTCACCCCACCGCGCGTCACCGCCCGTCGAACCGCCGCCGGCCGGATCACCGTCGTCCGGACCGGCGCCATGGAAACCGTGGGCTCCGTAGAGCCCGTCGTCGGTGCCGTACGGCTGACCGCCGTACCCCCCGGCACCGCCGGACGACCTTTCCCCGTCTCCGGCCGGGCCGCCGGCTCCCCCGCCGTACCCCTGCCCCGTCCCCTCGGGGGCGAGGGGGTAGGCGTACTCGGCCCAGTCGGTTCGTCGTGTCATGGCCTAGCTCTTGGCCGCCGCGGCCCTGGACTTGGTGGTCTTGGCGGCCGGAGCGGGCACCGTCTTCGCGGCGTCGTCCGGCGCGGCCGAGACCGCCGCGTCCGTGCCCGGCTCGGCGGTGGGCGCCGCCGGCCTCACACCGACACCCAGCTTCTCCAGGATCTTCTTCTCGATCTCGTTGGCGAGGTCGGGGTTGTCCTTCAGGAAGTTGCGCGCGTTCTCCTTGCCCTGGCCGAGCTGGTCGCCCTCGTACGTGTACCAGGCGCCCGCCTTGCGCACGAAGCCGTGCTCCACACCCATGTCGATCAGGCCGCCCTCGCGGCTGATGCCGTGCCCGTAGAGGATGTCGAACTCGGCCTGCTTGAACGGCGGCGCGACCTTGTTCTTGACGACCTTGACGCGCGTGCGGTTGCCGACCGCGTCCGTGCCGTCCTTCAGCGTCTCGATGCGGCGGATGTCGAGTCGCACCGAGGCGTAGAACTTCAGCGCCCGGCCACCCGTCGTGGTCTCCGGGGAGCCGAACATCACGCCGATCTTCTCGCGGAGCTGGTTGATGAAGATCGCCGTGGTCTTCGACTGGTTGAGCGCGCTGGTGATCTTCCGCAGGGCCTGGCTCATCAGACGGGCCTGCAGACCCACGTGCGAGTCGCCCATCTCGCCCTCGATCTCCGCGCGCGGCACCAGGGCCGCGACGGAGTCGATGACGATGAGGTCGAGGGCACCGGAGCGGACCAGCATGTCCACGATCTCCAGGGCCTGCTCGCCGTTGTCCGGCTGCGAGAGGATCAGGTTGTCGATGTCGACGCCGAGTTTCTTCGCGTACTCGGGGTCGAGGGCGTGCTCGGCGTCGATGAACGCCACCTGGCCGCCGGCCTTCTGCGCGTTCGCCACCGCGTGCAGGGTCAGGGTCGTCTTGCCGGAGGACTCCGGGCCGTACACCTCCACCACTCGGCCGCGCGGCAGGCCGCCGACGCCAAGGGCGACGTCGAGCGCGGTCGACCCGGTGGGGATGACCTCGATGGGCTCATTCGGCCGCTCGCCCAGGCGCATCACTGCACCCTTGCCGAACTGTCGTTCAATCTGCGCGAGCGCGGCGTCGAGCGCCTTCTCGCGGTCGGTTCCTGCCATGGGTTCCACCCGGTTTGCTTGAGTCGATCGCTTCACGTCAAAGACGCTAACGCCTGCCACTGACAATGCGCCCCGACGCCCGTCCGGCCTGTGGATAACTCGGGCACATCTCCGTCGAAACCGTGCCGAATCCCCCGTCGAGAGCTCCGCCGGAACTTCCATAAGAATGGATGTTCGATTTTCGTGTCAAGCGCACCACGCGGCACCTCCGAGACTACGTTCGCGCTCCGACAACGCCCCGAAGATCCCACCGGTCCGAGCCACCGCACCCGCCAATGCACCCGTCCCCGACGCCGCACCCACCCCCGGACCCGGGCTACTCTCCCGGGCGTACCGCCGGTGTCTTCGGGCGTACGACGACGCCACCAGGCCCGCCCGGCAGGCTGTGGGCCATGCGAACGACGAGGACCCGTCCCCTGATACCGCCGAAGCCCTCGCTCCGGCCGGCCGAGTGGCTCTGCTGCGCGACGGGCGCCCTGCTCGTCCTCTCGGGCTGTCTGCATCTGCTGGTCTTCGCGGTCGACGGCGGCCCGTGGGACGGTCCCGTCTCCTGGCGCAAGCCCGTCACCTTCGGGCTCTCCTTCGGGCTGACCCTGATCGCGATCACCTGGGTCACGTCGTACGTGCGGATGGAGGCGCGCCTGCGCACCGCACTGCTCGTCGTGTTCGCCGCGGACTGCGTGGTGGAGGTCGGCGGGATCACCCTCCAGGCATGGCGCCGGGTGCCCTCGCATCTCAACATGGAGACCGGCTTCGACACGGCGGTGTCCATGATGCTCGCGGTGGGCGGCGGGGTTCTGGTCGTGGTGCTGACCCTGTTCGCGGTCGCCTCGTTCCGGAGTCGGCCCACGGGCCCCGTCGGTATGCCGCTCGCCGTGCGCTCCGGGTTCGCGGTCCTGCTCGTCGCGCTGGCCTCGGGCGCCGCGATGATCGCGCGCGGGGTCGTCCTCACCCGGACCGGCCATCAGGAGGCCGCGTACCACTCGACGGCTCCGCTCAAGCCGCTGCACGGCGTGAGCCTGCACGCCGTGCTGGTGCTGCCCGCGCTGGCCTGGCTGCTGTCGCGCACCGACTGGAGCGACAAGGTCAGGCAGCGGATCGTGCAGGGGGCGGTCGGCTGCTACGCGGCGGCCGTCGTCGTCGCCGGTGTCCACGCCGCCCTCACCTGGTGAACGCGCGGCGAGGACCCGCTCACCGGCCGAGCTGCCGCCGCACGCGCGCGAGGAGGCCGGCCGAGCTGCGCGTGCGGTGCCCGTGCACCCGCGGGTCGTCCGTGACCTCGTAGCGCTTCACATACGCCCCCAGGAACGCCTGCAGGGTGGCGACGGCAGGGATGGCGATCAGCGCGCCGACAGCGCCGAGGAGCGCCGTGCCCGCGATGACGGACCCGAAGGCGACCGCGGGGTGGATGTCCACCGTCCTGGAGGTCAGCTTGGGCTGCAGCACATAGTTCTCGAACTGCTGGTAGACCACGACGAAGACGAGCACCCACAGCGCGTACCAGGGATTGATCGTGAACGCGATCAGCATGGGCAGGGCGCCCGCGAGATAGGTGCCGATGGTCGGGATGAACTGCGAGACCAGACCCACCCACACGCCGAGCACGGGCGCGTAGGGCACGCCCAGCGCCTGCAGCAGGATGTAGTGCGCCACCCCCGAGATCAGCGCCATCAGACCACGTGAGTACAGATAGCCGCCGGTCTTGTCGACGGCTATCTCCCAGGCGCGCAGCACCTCGGCCTGCCGGGACGGCGGCAGCACCGAGCACAGCGCGCGCCGCAGCCGCGGTCCGTCGGCGGCGAAGTAGAACGAGAACAGCGCGACCGTCAGCAGCTGGAAGAGGCCGCCCAGCACCTGACCGGACACGTCCAGGACACCGGTGGCGCTGTTCTGCACGTACTTCCGCAGCCAGTCGGAGTGCAGCAGGCCTTCCTGGATGTCGACCCGTCTCAGTTCGGTGTGGAAGTGCGTGTTGACCCAGTTGATGACCGAGTCGAGGTAGTCGGGGAAGCCCTCGATCATCTTGATGATCTGGCCCGCGAGCATCGAACCGAGCAGCGTGATGAACCCGGCGATCATGATCAACGAGCCCAGGAAGACCAGGAAGGTGGCCAGCCCTCTGCGCATGCCCCGTGAGGCCATCCAACTGACCGCTGGTTCTATCGCGAGCGCCAGGAAGAACGAGATCAGGATGTTGATCAGCAGGCCGGTGAGCTGGTGGAACGCCCAACTGCCCAGCTGGAACACGGCTATGAGCGTGAGGGCGAGCACCATCGCACGCGGCAGCCAGCGCGGCATGCGCAGGCCCTGCCCGGCGGCGTCCCCGCCCGGCGGGTCGGGCGGCGTCGTGCCCAACGTTGATGCCTGCTGATCGACCTGCGTGTTCTCGTCTGTCGGGGCCACCCGGCAAGTCTGGCCCACGCCACCGACACCGGGTCCACGTCCCCCTGTCTTCGGTCCCCTTCAGCGGTTTTCGTACGGAACGTTCATCGTGGCGCACACCACACGCCACACGTCCCTGGCCTCCCAGCCCGCGTTCAGCGCCTCGTGGACGGTGCGCCCGCCGAGTTCCGTCATCACATGATCGCGCGCGAACGTCTCGGCGTACCCCGCGCCGAAGTGATCAGCCATTCGCTGCCAGAAAACCGTCAACCGCATGATTCCAGTATCCCGCCCCTGAGAGTGGGCCCGAGCCGGGACCGCGTGCCGAGACCGCTTTCCGCCCTACGGTCTGACGCATGGCCGAAACCGGAGAATCTCCACTCCCCCAGACGCCCCCCGCGCACTCCCCACTCGCACGCGCCGAGCACTTCGTCTGGCTCACCGCACGCGTGCTGGAACAGCGCCGCTTCGCCTACCACTTCCTCGGCGGCGGAGCCGACGCGGTGGAGACCGCGCTGGCCGCCTACCGCAACGACGACGAGGGGTACGGTCACGCGCTCGAACCCGATCTGCGGGGCCCCGTCAGCCAGCCGCTGCACACCGGGCACGCGCTGCGGGTGCTCGACTCGATCGGCCGCTGCGGCGGGCAGCGCGTGGAGCGGGTGTGCCGCTATCTGACGTCCGTGTCGACGGCGGACGGCGCGCTGCCCGCCATCCGTCCCAGCCAGCGCGGCTATCCGACGGCCCCCTTCGTGCCGATCGTCGACGATCCGCCGAGCGAACTCCTCGCCACCGGCCCGGTGGTCGGCCTGCTGCACCGCAACGAGGTATGGAACGCGTGGCTGTTCCGGGCCACCGACTTCTGCTGGCAGGCGGTCGAGTCCCTGGAGAAGTCCCATCCGTACGAGATCGAGGCGGCGGTCGCCTTCCTGGACTCCGCGGCCGACCGCCCGCGCGCGGAGGCGAGCGCCGACCGGCTGGGCCGCCTCGTCCGTGAGCAGCGGCTCGCCGTGCTGGACCCCGGCCGCCTGGAGGCGTACCCCGTCCCGCCCGGTTACGCGCCGGGGGAGCACCACTTCCCGCACGACTACGCCCGGACCCCGGACTCGCTCGCGCGCGCGTGGTTCACCGACGAGGAGATGGCGCGCTCGCTGGACCACCTCGCGGACGAGCAGCAGGAGGACGGCGGGTGGCCGATCCGCTGGCGTCAGTGGGCGCCGGGCACCGCCCTGGAGTGCCGCCCCATGGTGACGATCGAGGCGCTGCGCACACTCCGGGCGTACGGCCGGTCCATCACCTGAGGCCACCGCCGGTCCGATTGTCCGGGCGCCAGGCCGGCCTGTCCGTGTGCGCCGGCGTGCCGGGTGTCCCGGCGTGCCGGATGTCGGCCCCGCCTGCCGGGAGGTCAGCCCGTCATCGCGCGGACCCCGGCCGTCACCACCACGGCCGCGGCGACGACCACCAGGAACGGGGCGCGCAGGATCAGCGCGACGGCCGCCGCCGCGAGCCCGGCGGCCTTCGCGTCGACGACGAGGACGCGCCCGTCGGCGAAGGTCTGCTGGGCCGTGAGGGCGGCCAGGAGCGCGACGGGCAGCAGAGCGGCGAGGCGCTGCACGAGCGGCCGCTCGAGTACGCCCGCGGGAATCATCAGACCGACGAGTTTGAGGGCGTAGCAGCCGACGGCGGTGGCGCCGATGGCGATCCAGATGTTCAACGGTCTTCCCCTGATACGTCGTTCTGTGCGCCGGCCTGCGTCTCGTTCACCACGCCGGCCGGTGCCTCGCTCGATACGTCGGCGGCGACGGTCGTCGCGCCGCGGCGCCCCGTCACGTAGAGCACGGCGGGGGCGGCCAGGGCGGCCACCAGGACCGGGACTCCGGCGGGCAGCACGGGCAGCAGGCCGAGCCCGAGGAGGACGGCGATCCCCGCGACGGCACGTTCCGTGGTGGTCTTCAGCATCGGCGCGAGCAGAGCCAGGAACACGGCGGGCCCGGCCGCGTCCAGGCCCCACGCGTCGGTGTCGCCGATGGCCTCGGCCCCGGCCGCGCCCAGCAGGGTGGTGAGGTTCCACAGCAGGTAGAGGGACAGACCGGTGACGGTGAAGCCGATCCGGACGCTGCGGCGGGTGGGCTGGGCGAGCGCCACGGCCGTGGTCTCGTCGATCACCCACTGCGCGGCGAACGGGCGCACCGCGCGCGGGAGGGCGAGGAGCTGGGACAGACGCAGCCCGTAGAAGGCGTTGCGGACCCCCAGGAAGAACGCGCCCGCGGCAGCGGTGAGCGGGTTGCCCCCGGCCGCGAGCGCGCCCACGAGCGCGAACTGCGACGCCCCGGTGAACACCAGGAGGCTGAGGGCGCAGGTCTGGAGCAGGGTGAGCCCGCTGCCGGCCGAGGTCACCCCGAAGGCGAAACCGGACAGTCCGACGGCGACCCCGACTCCAAGGGCGTCGCGGACGACGGCGGCGTCGGGTTTTCCGCCTTCTTCACTGCGTATGTCTGCGAGAGCTGTCTGTTGTGCCACGCGTCGGACGGTACGGGGAGTCGCCCCGCGGCGTCTTGTACGTTCTTGCGCTCCCGCTGGTAGGCGCCCGGAGGGACCCCCACGATCCGGCTGAAGTGGCGGTTGAGATGCGGCTGGTCGGTGAAGCCGACGGCGACGGCCGCCTCGGCGGGCGCGGAACCGGCGTCCAGGAGGTGGCGTGCCCGGCGTACCCGCGCATCGGTCAGCCAGGTGTGGGGTGGCATGCCGTAGGCGTCCCGGAACGCGCGCAGCAGCGCGAACGAGCTGGTGCCGAGGTCGGCGGCGAGCCGCTCCAGGGTGGGCGGCTCGGCCATCCGCTCCTCCAGCACGCCACGCGCGTGTGCCGCGAGCCGGGCGCCCGCGGTGCGCACGGCCCGCTGCGGCAGCGGTCCTCCGTTCAGGCGCAGCAGGCGGGTCACGGCGACCCGCAGCAGGGTGTCGGCGGCCAGCGCGTTGCCCTCCTCCGCCGCCCGGAGCACCTGGTGGACCAGGCCCGCCGCGTAGGGGTCGTCGAGTACCGGACGGGTGAATCCGGGGGTTCCGCGCAGGGTGGTGGTCTCGGCGGCGATCTCGGCCACCATGTCCGGCGAGGGGTACACGGCGCCGTACTTCCAGCCTTCGGGAACGCCCGCCCGCCCGGTGTGCGGGGTGTCGGGGTTGACGAGTGCCAGCGATCCCGGGCCCGCGTACTGGTCCGCGCCGCCGTGGTGGAAGACCTCGACGCCCTCGGTGACGGCGGCGATGACGAAGTTCTCGTGGGTGTGCCGCACGAAGATCTTCTCGACGTAGCGGGCCCGCAGCAGATCGACACCGGGCAGCTCCGCGTACTGCCAGTGCCGCGCCCGCTCCTGCCCCGAACCTGCCACCCCCTCATTCTCCGCCACCGCGCCAGGACCCACCGCCGACGCCCGCCCCGCACCGGTCCACCCCGCCCTGCCCCATCCTGTCCGGCTCTGTTGCGCACAGTGTCCGGCTCTGCTCCGCACAGCTCCGCACTGCTCAGTCGAGGCGTTCTCGCAGGTCAGCGCGATTGTCAGTGGGCGGGTGCAGGATGGACGCATGGTCAGCTCCGCACACCGAGCCCTCGACGGCTTCTCCCCCGCGACCCGCGGCTGGTTCACGGGGGCCTTTTCCGCGCCCACCGCGGCCCAGGCCGGGGCGTGGGCGGCCATCGGTGCGGGCTCGGACGTGCTGGTCGTCGCCCCCACCGGTTCCGGCAAGACGCTGGCCGCTTTCCTCGCCGCGCTCGACCAGCTGGCCTCGACGCCACCGCCGGCGGACCCGCGGAAGCGCTGCCGGGTTCTGTACGTGTCACCCCTCAAGGCGCTCGCGGTCGACGTGGAGCGAAATCTGCGGAGCCCGTTGACCGGCATCCGGCAGGAGTCCGTGCGGCTCGGGCTGCCGGAGCCGGAGGTGAAGGTGGGCATCCGCTCCGGCGACACCCCGCCCGCCGAGCGCCGGGCGCTGGCCACCCGCCCGCCGGACATCCTGATCACGACCCCCGAGTCGCTGTTCCTGATGCTGACCTCGGCCACGCGCGACGCGCTGACGGGCATCGAGACGGTGATCCTGGACGAGGTGCACGCGGTCGCGGGCACCAAGCGCGGCGCCCATCTCGCGCTCACCCTGGAGCGCCTCGACGAACTGCTGCCGAAGCCCGCCCGGCGTATCGGCCTCTCCGCGACGGTGCGTCCCGTGGACGAGGTGGCACGCTATCTCTCGCCGCAGCGCAAGGTGGAGATCGTCCAGCCGCCGTCCGGCAAGGAGTTCGACCTCTCCGTGGTCGTCCCGGTGGAGGACCTGGGCGAGCTGGGCGGGTCCCCGGCCGCCGACGGCAAGGAGGGCGCGGAGAAGCCCTCCATCTGGCCGCACGTCGAGGAGCGGATCGCCGACCTCGTCCAGTCCCACCGCTCGACGATCGTGTTCGCCAACTCGCGTCGCCTGGCGGAGCGCCTGTGCAACCGGCTCAACGAGATCGCGTACGAGAGGGCGACCGGCGAGCCCCTTGACGAGGCGCATGCCCCGGCCGAGCTGATGGGAGGCTCGGGCGCGGCTCAGGGGGCGCCGCCGGTGATCGCCCGCGCCCACCACGGTTCGGTCTCCAAGGAGCAGCGGGCGCAGGTCGAGGAGGACCTGAAGGCCGGCCGTCTGCCCGCCGTGGTCGCCACCTCCAGCCTCGAACTGGGCATCGACATGGGCGCGGTCGACCTCGTCATCCAGGTCGAGTCACCGCCGTCCGTGGCATCGGGGCTCCAGCGCGTGGGCCGCGCCGGTCACCAGGTCGGCGCGGTCTCCACCGGTGTCGTCTTCCCCAAGTACCGGGGCGACCTGGTGCAGGCGGCCGTGGTCACCGAGCGGATGCGCACCGGCTCCATCGAGTCCCTCCGGGTCCCCGCCAACCCACTGGACGTGCTGGCCCAGCAGCTCGTCGCCATGACGGCGCTCGACACCTGGCAGGTCGACGACCTGCTCACCACGGTCCGCCGGGCGGCCCCCTTCGCCTCGCTCCCGGAGTCGGCGTTCACCGCCGTGCTCGACATGCTCGCGGGCCGCTATCCGTCGGACGCCTTCGCCGAACTCAGGCCCCGCGTGGTGTGGGACCGCGTCGCGGGCACGGTGACCGGCCGCCCCGGCGCCCAGCGTCTCGCCGTCACCTCCGGGGGCACCATCCCCGACCGCGGGCTCTTCGGGGTCTTCCTCGCGGGGGCCGACCCCAAGAAGGGCGGCGGCCGGGTCGGCGAGCTCGACGAGGAGATGGTCTACGAGTCCCGGGTGGGCGATGTCTTCACCCTCGGCACCAGCTCCTGGCGCATCGAGGACATCACCCGGGACCGGGTCCTGGTCTCCCCGGCGCCCGGCGTCCCCGGCAGACTGCCCTTCTGGAAGGGCGACCAGCTCGGGCGCCCGCTCGAACTGGGGCGCGCGGTGGGCGCGTTCCTCCGCGAGGTCGGCTCGCTCTCCGAGGAGGACGCCCGCCTGCGCCTGCTCGCCGCGGGCCTGGACGCCTGGGCCGCCGGCAACGTACTCGCGTACCTGAAAGAACAACGCGAGGCGTGCGGTCACATCCCGGACGACCGCACGATCGTCGTCGAACGCTTCCGCGACGAGCTGGGCGACTGGCGTGTCGTCGTGCACTCCCCCTTCGGCGCCCAGGTGCACGCCCCCTGGGCCCTCGCCCTGGGCGCCAAGCTCTCGGAGCGGTACGGCATGGACGCCCAGGTCATGCACGCCGACGACGGCATCGTGCTGCGGCTGCCCGACGCCGACCTGATGGGCCTGGACCTGCTCGACCAGGCACCCATGAAGGCGGGCACGGAGTACGACGCGGAGCAGGCGCCGATCGGCGCCGCGGACGTCGCCTTCGACAAGGGCGAGGTCAATCAGATCGTCACGGATCAGGTCGGCAGTTCGGCTCTGTTCGCCGCCCGCTTCCGCGAGTGCGCCGCGCGCGCCCTGCTCCTGCCGCGCCGCAACCCCGGCAAGCGCACCCCTCTGTGGCAGCAGCGGCAGCGTGCCGCCCAACTGCTCCAGGTGGCCAGCGAGTTCGGTTCGTTCCCGATCGTCCTCGAAGCAGTGCGCGAATGCCTCCAGGACGTCTTCGACGTCCCGGGCCTCACGGAGCTGATGGGCGACATCGAGTCCCGCAAGGTGCGGCTCGTCGAGGTCACCACACCCGAGCCCTCCCCCTTCGCCCGCTCGCTGCTCTTCGGGTACGTCGCCCAGTTCCTGTACGAGGGCGACTCACCGCTCGCCGAGCGGCGGGCCGCCGCGCTGTCGCTGGACTCGCGTCTGCTGGCCGAGCTCCTGGGCCAGGCCGAACTGCGCGAGCTCCTGGACGCCGATGTCCTGACCGAGCTGGAGCGCGAGCTCCAGTGGCTCACCGAAGACCGCCGAATCAAGGACGTGGAGGGTGTCGCCGACCTGCTGCGTCTGCTGGGGCCGCTCACGGAGGCCGAGTTGGCCGAGCGGGGCGCGGAGCCCCAGTGGGCGAAGGAGCTGGCCGCCGCCCGGCGCGCCATCCGGGTCCGGATCGGCGGAGCCGACCACTGGGCGGCGATCGAGGACGCCGGCAGACTGCGCGACGCGCTCGGGACGGCGTTGCCCGTCGGTGTCCCGGAAGCCTTCACCGAACCGGTCAAGGATCCGCTCGGCGATCTCCTCGCCCGGTACGCGCGCACCCACGGGCCGTTCACCTCGACGGCGGCCGCCGCCCGTTTCGGTCTCGGTACGGCCGTCACCGACGGCGCACTGCACCGGCTCGCCGCGAGCGGCCGGGTTGTGCAGGGGGAGTTCCATCCGGCGGGCATCGGCCAGGAGTGGTGCGACGCGGCGGTGCTGCGCAGGCTGCGCCGCCGTTCGCTCGCGGCCCTGCGTCATGAACTCGAGCCGGTTCCACCGGCCGCACTCGCGCAGTTCCTGCCGCAGTGGCAGCACGTGGGCAGCGGTCACGGACTGCGCGGCATCGACGGACTGGTGCGCGCCGTCGAGCAGTTGCAGGGCGCGTCCGTGCCGGCGTCCGCGTTGGAGAAGCTGGTCCTGCCGTCCCGGGTCGCCGGTTACACGCCCGCGCTGCTCGACGAACTCACGGCCGCCGGGGAGGTGGTCTGGGCCGGGGCGGGTTCGCTGCCCGGCAAGGACGGCTGGGTCTCGCTGTATCTGGCCGACGCCGCCCCCCTGCTCCTTCCGGCCGCACACCCCCTGGAGCCGACCGCGCTTCATCAATCGGTCCTTGACACCCTCTCCGGGGGGTACGGCCTGTTCTTCCGTCAGATCGCCGACCAGGTCCGCGCCACCACGCACCCCGACGCCACCGATCCGCAGCTCGCCGACGCGATCTGGGAGCTGGCCTGGTCCGGGCGCCTCACGAACGACACGCTCGCACCGATGCGCTCCCTCCTGGGTTCGGGCCGCACCGCGGGGTCCACGGCTCATCGCGCCAAGCGCTCGGTGCCACGCGGGCGGTACGGCTCTCTGACCGGAGGGGCGCGCCCTCAGTCGCGTACCGGGCCCCCGACCGTGGCGGGCCGCTGGTCACTGCTGCCCGAGCGCGAGCCCGATCCCACCGTGCGCGCCCATGCCCTGGCGCGCACCCTGCTCGACCGCCACGGGGTGGTGACCCGGGGCGCCGTCGCGGCGGAAGGTGTCGAGGGCGGCTTCTCGGCGGTGTACCGCATCCTGTCGGCCTTCGAGGACAGTGGTCAGGCACGGCGCGGCTATGTGGTCGAGGGTCTCGGCGCCGCCCAGTTCGCGATGGACGGCGCGGTGGACCGGCTCCGCGCGGCGGCGAACGCACGCGACCGGGGCGCCGCCATGTCCGACCCGGCCCTCCCGGACAACTCCCCCGCCGCCCACGGCTTCCCGGACGCTCCCGCTTTCCCTCAATTCGGCTCGGGCTCGGGCTCGGGCTTCGACGGCATGGGACACGGCGACGATGCCGTGGACAGGGCCGATTTCGCGAACGGTTCGGGTTCCCTGAACGGCCCCGCTCTCGGCCCCGATTCCGCCCTCGGTCCCGATTCCGGTCTCGGTTCCGGCCCCGACCTCGACTTCGGCGACGACCACACCTTCTCCGCCGACTCCGCCTTCGCGGCCGGCTCCCCCCACCCCGGCGCCCCCCACCACCGGAACACCCCGTCCAACCGCAACGGCTCGCCGTACCCGACAGGCAGCTCCGGCCATCCCGGCGGTGCGGGTTTCCCGGGCGCCCGCTCCCGTACGCGTACCGCCTCCCCGGCTGTCGTACTGGCCGCCGCAGACCCCGCGAACGCCTACGGCGCGGCACTCCCCTGGCCCGAGCCCCCGACCGAAGCGGGCCACAAGCCTGGCCGCAAGGCAGGCTCCCTGGTCGTCCTGGTCGACGGCGAGCTGGCTCTCTACATGGAGCGCGGCGGCAAGACTCTGCTGGCCTGGCCCGCGGACCCGGACAGCTCGGTCTCGCAGGACACGCGGCTGTGCGCCGCGGCGGAGGCCCTCGCCGCCGCCGCCCGCGCGGGCTCGCTCGGCACGGTCACCGTCGAGCGCGTCAACGGTGCCTCTGCCCTCACCTCCCCCCTCGGCACCCTCCTGGAAGGAGCGGGCTTCATCGCCACACCGCGCGGACTCCGCCTCCGCGCCTGACCGGCCGCCCCCCACCCGTGCCACCCTGGAGTCATGCCCGAAGGAGACACCGTCTGGCAGGCCGCGAGGCGGCTGCACGTCGCCCTCGCGGGCAAGGTCCTGACCTGTTCCGACCTGCGGGTGCCCCGGTACGCCACGGCCGACCTCACCGGTCGCGCCGTCCTCGACGTGACCCCGCGCGGCAAGCACCTCCTCACCCGGATCGAGGGCGGTCTCACGTTGCACTCGCATCTGCGGATGGACGGTTCGTGGAAGGTGTACGAGACCGGCCGACGCTGGAGCGGAGGTCCCGCGCACCAGATCCGGGCCGTTCTCGGCACGGCGGACCGCACGGCGGTCGGCTACCGCCTGCCCGTACTGGAACTGCTCCGCACCACCGACGAGGCCCGTGCGGTCGGTCACCTCGGCCCCGACCTCCTGGGTCCGGACTGGGACCCGGGCAAGGCCCTGGAGAACCTTCTTCACGAACCTGACCGTCCCCTCGGCGAGGCCCTCCTCGACCAGCGGAATCTCGCCGGCATCGGCAACGTGTACAAGAGCGAGCTGTGTTTCCTGCTCGGCGTCACCCCCTGGCTCCCCGTCGGCTCCCTGCCCGCCGACCGTGCCGCCCAACTGCCGCTCCTCGCCAAGCAGTTGCTGGAGTTCAACCGCGACCGTCCGGCCCGCGTCACCACCGGGCACCGTGACCACAACCTCTTCGTGTACGGCCGCGCCCCTCGCCCCTGTCTGCGCTGCGCGACGCCGATCCGCTGGGCGAACCAGGGCGACGGTTCCCGCGAGCGCCCCACGTACTGGTGCCCCCGGTGCCAGACGGGCCCCACCCCGCCTTCGGGCGGCCACCACACCGCCACGGCGCACCGCCCCACCGGGTACGCGTCCCGGGCGCCCGGCCGACGGCGCAGCTAGAGCCGCGCACCAAGTCCCGCGCAACTAATTGACGACCCGTCAGAAACCCTCGTACCGTCCCTCCATGGCCCTCGCCGCGTACGACCTCACCGGACGCACCGCATTCGTCACCGGCGCCGCCGGCGGCATCGGCCGCGCGGCGGCGCTCCTGCTCGCGGAGGCGGGCGCGACCCTGCACTGCGCGGACGTCGACGAGCAGGGCCTGCACGACACGGCGACGCTGATCAAGGGCCAGGGCGGCACCGCTCACAGCCGTCCGCTCGACGTCAGCGACCGCGCCCAGCTCCAGCGGGCCGTCGCGTCGTGCGGCCGTGTCGACGTCATGGCGGCGATCGCCGGGATCATGCACAGCAGCCCGGTCCTGGAGACCCTGGACGAGGATCTCGACCGGGTGCTGAGCGTCAACTTCAAGGGGGTGCTGTACGCCTGCCAGGAGGCCGCGCGCTCCATGATCGCGAACAGCGTCCGGGGCAGCATCATCACGATGGCCTCGGGCGCGATCGACACCGGCGGTCCGGGCCTGTTGTGCTACAGCGCGGCCAAGGCGGCCGTCGTACAGCTGACGCGGACGCTGGCGACCGAGGTCGGCCCGCACGGCATTCGCGTCAACGCCGTGGCACCCGGCTGGATCCGCACCCCCATGACCGACCGTCACGGCGAGCGGCAGGCACACACCGAGGCGTTCATGGCGCGCCTGTCACCGCTGGGCCGCGTCGGGGAACCCGAGGACATCGCCCACGCCGTGCTGCACCTGGCCTCGGACGCCTCGGCGTTCACCACCGGTCAGATCCTCCGCCCCAACGGCGGCGTCGCCATGCCCTGGTAACCCCTGCCCCGCCGCTCCCGCGTCGGCGCCAGCTCTCTCGCCAGTGGTCCCGCCATCGGTCCGACCCCACGGCGCCGACCGCCCGGGACTTCGGCACACAGTGCACCGGCAGCAGGCTGAGCCCCCACCCGCCCGCGGCGACCGCTCCTTCGAGCACCCCGGCATCGGGCGCCAGCGCGAGCCGGAGCACGCTGAGCCACCACAGCGCGCCGAACACCAGGAAAGCCCCCCGGCGCACTATTCGCCCTGCCATGGCACCCTCCTCCGGCGCGGCACCGGGCCGCCGATCTCACGCGCGAGCAGGGCACACCGACGGCACGCGGGACCGCCCGGGGCAGAGCGGCTCCCGGGCCGTCACCCGTTCTCCGCCTGGAACATCCAGTGATGCTTCTCCAGGTCGGCCGTGATCCCGATGAGGATGTCCTGGCTCACCGGATCCGGGTCCGCGGTGGCGGCGACCCGTCCCCGCATCCGCGTGATCACCGCGCCGAGCGCCTCCACGAGGGTCCGCACGGCGTCGGCGTCCTTGATCCAGCCTTGGGGTGTCGGTCCGATGCCGCTGCTCGACGCCACGGTCGCGGCCCGCCCGTCCGGCGGGACGCCCAGGGTCGAGGCGCGCTCCGCCACGGTGTCGGAGTGCAATCGCGCGATGTCCACGACCTCGTCGAGCTGGAGGTGGACGGAACGGAAGCGGGGCCCCACCACGTTCCAGTGGACCTGCTTCGCCACGAGGGAGAGGTCCACCAGGTCGACCAGGGCACCTTGAAGCGCCTCGGCGACGGTCTTCAGGTCCGCGTCGGACAGGGAGCTCTTCACGACGTACATCCGCATCCTCCGATTCACGACGGCTCCGGCGACCCTGCCGCGCCACGGCACCGGTCCCGACGGTCGACGCCGGCCTCGCCGCCTCCCTCCACCATGGAGGCCACGCCGGATACCGGCAAATGGACCCACAAGGCACGTCGTGGAACGCGAAAACCCCGGCCCGGCTCCTCCGGGTCTCCCCGGAGAAGCCCCGGCCGGGGCTTGTCCCACGCGTTCTCAGCTCAGGAAAGGCGAGCTGGTGAGCGTCAGGCGGCGACGACGTCGACCGCTTCGGCAGGCGCCTTGATCGTGACCCGTTCCGGTGGCACACCGGTCACCGATACGGAATTGAGCATCGGGCGACGCACCGGTGCGGACACCGGTGTGGCCGCAGCCGACTGTGCCAGCTCTGCGAGGGCGAGCTCGTCGCTCACTTCCCGCATGAGCTCGGACATCCGTACGTCCAGCGCGTCGCAGATCGCGGAGAGCAGCTCGGAGGATGCCTCCTTCTGCCCCCGCTCCACCTCGGAGAGATAGCCGAGTGAAACTCGGGCGGACGAGGAGACTTCGCGCAGAGTACGGCCCTGGCGCTGGCGCTGCCGACGCAGCACGTCACCCAGCAGGCGACGGAGCAGAATCATCGGTGGCTCCCTCCTCGGACCGCGTAGCCGCATCCTTCACGCCCCACCGTACCGCCTTGCGCCGCGGCCGTGCGGGGAGCGATGTCGTGTTCACTCAGGGCTGCAAACATCAAAACCCCCCGTTCTGTTCCGTATCCTGTGCCCGCTCATTCCCGGTCTGTTCGCCCGCGAGCTCCTCAAGGAGCAGCGCGAGTACGCTGCGTACACTCTCCATACGGATTTCCGCCCGGTCGCCGTTCAACCGCAGCGGCGCCACTTTCCCGCCACGGGCGGTGATGAAAGGTGCTTCGGAGGGCCCGTCGACGGCGACGTAGACCGTGCCGACCGGCTGTCCGTCCTGGGGGTCGGGGCCGGCGACGCCGGTGGTCGCGATCCCCCAGTCGGCGCCGAGCGCCTTGCGCACCCCGGCCGCCATCTGGGCCGCGACCTGCGGATCCACCGCGCCGCGCTCGGCCAGAAGAGTGGCGTCGACACCCAGCAGTTCGTGTTTCAGTTCGGTGGCGTACGCGGTCACCGAGCCTCGGAACACCTTCGAGGCACCGGGCACCGCGGTGATCTCCGCAGCCACCAGACCACCGGTGAGCGACTCGGCGACGGCGAGCGTCTCGCCCCTCACCGTGAGTAGTCGCACCACTTCAGTGGCCATGGAACTCACCGCTCGGCCTCCGCGGCGGCCGCCCGCC
Source organism: Streptomyces sp. NPDC026500 (assembly GCF_055567635.1). NCBI lineage: Bacteria > Bacillati > Actinomycetota > Actinomycetes > Kitasatosporales > Streptomycetaceae > Streptomyces > Streptomyces sp. NPDC026500. Next base: position 365,776 of record NZ_JBVHQB010000006.1, read on the forward strand.
GCTCGGCGATTCCGCGGCGGCGCAGCACAATGGCCTGTCTCACATAGTCGAGCCCGGTGACCACGGTCAGAACGACCGCGACGGCCATCACCCAGAACCTCAGAGTGGCCAGCGCCCCCGTCAACGGCAGGATGTACATGCCGACCGCCGTGCCCTGGGCCAGGGTCTTCAGCTTGCCGCCACGGCTCGCCGGGATGACCCCGTAGCGGATCACGACGAAGCGCAGCAGGGTGACGCCGAGCTCACGCCCGAGAATCAGGAAGGTGACCCACCAGGGCAGATCACCGAGGGCGGAAAGGCAGACCAGCGCCGCGCCCATGATCGCCTTGTCGGCGATGGGGTCGGCGATCTTGCCGAAGTCGGTGACGAGGTCGTACGCGCGCGCCAGATGACCGTCGAAGATGTCGGTGATCATGGCGACGGCGAAGGCCGCCCAGGCCCAGGCGCGCATCGCGGGGTCGTATCCGCCGTCGGCCAGCATCAGCGCCACGAAGCCCGGCACGAGGACGAGCCGGATCATGGTCAGGATGTTGGCGATGTTCCAGAGGCTGGCCTGATTGACGGCCGCAGCGCCCAGTTTCCCGCCCCGCGCCGGCTTCGCGCCCCCGGGAACACCGGATGCGCCCGGAGCACCGGATGCGCCCGGAGCACCGGTTGCGCCGGGAGCGCCCGTCGCGCCTTTGGCGCCTGGGGAGCCGCCTGCCGCGGATGCCGGGACTCCGGTCATCTGGCCGCCTCCTCAGTGCTCACGAGCGAGCCCGGAAGCGGCTCGGCCACCAGGTCGACACCTTCCGTACCGACCACCTTGGCCTCGACGATACGGCCCACGGTCAGACCCTCGCCGCTTGTGAACAGCACCTGGCCGTCCGTCTCCGGTGCCTGGTGCGCGGCGCGGCCGTATGCGCCCTCCTCGTCGTCGAGGGACTCCACCAGCACGTGCACGGTCTCACCCACGCGCTCCTCGGCCCGCTGGGCGACCAGTTCCTCGGCGAGCCGGGACACACGCGCGAGGCGCTCGGCGACGACGTCCTCGTCCAGCTTGTTCTCGTACGTCGCCGCTTCGGTGCCGTCCTCGTCGGAGTACCCGAAGACGCCGATCGCGTCCAGGCGGGCTCCGGTGAGGAAGCGCTCCAGCTCCGCGAGGTCGGCCTCGCTCTCGCCGGGGAAGCCCACGATGAAGTTGGAGCGCACACCGGCCTGCGGGGCCTTGGAACGGATGGTGTCGAGCAGTTCCAGGAACCGGTCGGTGTCGCCGAAGCGGCGCATCGAGCGCAGCACGTCGGGCGCGGAGTGCTGGAAGGACAGGTCGAAGTAGGGCGCGACGTTCGGTGTCGAGGTCAGGACGTCGATGAGTCCGGGGCGCATCTCGGCGGGCTGCAGGTAGCTGACCCGCACGCGCTCGATGCCGTCGATCTCGGCCAGCTCGGGCAGCATCGTCTCCAGGAGACGGATGTCACCCAGGTCCTTGCCGTACGAGGTGTTGTTCTCGGAGACGAGCATCACCTCCTTGACGCCCTGCTCGGCGAGCCAGCGGGTCTCGTTCAGCACGTCGCTGGGGCGGCGCGAGATGAACGAACCGCGGAAGGACGGGATGGCGCAGAACGTGCAGCGGCGGTCGCAGCCGGAGGCCAGCTTCACCGAGGCGACCGGGGACCCGTCCAGGCGGCGGCGCAGGGGCGCACGGGGGCCGGAGACCGGGGCGACGCCCTCGGGGAGGTCCGAGGGGGTGCCGTGGCCGGGAAGGGCCACTTCCTCGCCGGCGCTCTGCCGCTCGGCCGGGCTGATGGGCAGCAGCTTGCGCCGGTCGCGCGGGGTGTGGGAGGCGTGGATGCCGCCGTTCAGGATGGTCTGGAGGCGGTCGGAGATGTCGGCGTAGTCGTCGAAGCCGAGCACGCCGTCGGCCTCGGGAAGCGCTTCGGCGAGTTCCTTGCCGTAGCGCTCGGCCATGCAGCCCACCGCCACGACGGCCTGGGTTCTGCCGTGCCCCTTGAGATCGTTGGCTTCGAGCAGGGCGTCGACGGAGTCCTTCTTGGCGGCTTCGACGAATCCACAGGTGTTGACGACGGCGACATCCGCTTGCTCGGCGTCCTCCACGAGTTGCCAGCCGTCCGCCTCCAAGCGGCCTGCGAGCTCCTCCGAGTCCACCTCGTTACGGGCGCAGCCAAGAGTGACAAGTGCGACGGTACGGCGTTCAGGCATGGGCTCAAGACTACTTTGTCTCAGTGACAGCCCACGTCGACGGGGGCAGGGCCCCTGCGGCGGACCATTGCGAGCTCCGTTCGCCGGAGCCGGCCTGATCCGCCGCAGGGGCCCTGCCGATCTTTGCGGACCCCGTCGACGGCGTACTTCTCTGGACCCCTAGCCGACCTGCGGGTCGCCCTTCGTGTACGTCAGACGCTCGACGGCGCCCGGCTGGAACTGGTCCTCGATCTTCTTGCCGTTGACGAACAGCTGGATGGCACCGGCGTCACCGAGGATGAGGTTGATCTTGGAGCTGTCCTGGAAGGTCTTGGACTCGCCCTGCTTCAGCAGCCCGTCGAAGAGCATCCGCCCGTTGTGGTCCTTGGCGGAGATCCAGCTGCGTCCGTCCGCGGCGCTGACCTGAACGGTCACCTTGTCCTGCGGGGCGGCCGCGATGGCACTGTCGGACGGGTCCGGCTTCGGGTCGGCGGGCTTGGTGGCCGCCGTGGACGGCGCGGCGGACTTCTTGGTCGTCGGCGTGGACCCCTCGGCGACCTGAGTCTTCGAGTCGTCTCCGTTGCCGCCGCCCTTGACCATGGTGAACCCGACGAAGCCGATCACCGCGACGATCGCGGCGACCATGGCGGCCGTCCAGTTCGGTCCGCGGCGCTCGGGACGGATACGTTCCGCCTCGAAGAGCGGGGCGGCGGGCGTCGGCGCGGGACGTCCGCCGTGGTCGGCGTCGTACTGCGTGAGCAGCGGGGCCGGATCGAGCCGGACGGCGCGGGCCAGGGTCCGGATGTGCCCGCGCGCGTAGACGTCGCCACCACAGGGAGCGAAGTCGTTCTGTTCGATGGCGTGAATGATGGTGATACGGACGCGGGTGGCGTTACTGACGTCGTCGACGGTCAGACCGGCCTCGATGCGTGCCTGCTGAAGGGCACGTCCGATCGAGGGCCGCTCGGCCGCAGGGTCGTCTTCGAACGGACGCTCGTCTTCGGGGGAGTTGCCGTCAGGTGAGTTGACGATGGACACGGGGGCGCCTTTCGAGCGTGTAGCCACCTGTGCTGGAAGTTCAGTCTAGGGGGGGTACGAAAGGGTGGGGCAACCGGGCGGTGGGACTTTGTACGCCATCAGAATGGCCGGTCATCCTGATATAGGGACATGGTGACGTCCCTTCGCTCAACTTGACGTGCGACAAGGCGAAACGGTTGCCCACCGACTCCTTACGGGTGAGTCACGTTCACATATCAGCCGGGTGCGGAACATGACGTTCCGCCATCCGCCCGACAGGCCGGCCGCTCCCTGAGCGACCGCCCCGCGCTCACCGCGCCGTTGCCGGCTGTCCCGTCCCCCCTCGCCGGGGGCTCTACGCTTCTGCTTCCCCGCGCATCACGGCCAACACTCCATCCAGCTCGTCGGCCTTCACGAGAACGTCACGCGCCTTGGAACCCTCACTGGGCCCGACGATCCCGCGCGACTCCATGAGGTCCATCAGCCGGCCGGCCTTGGCGAAGCCGACGCGCAGCTTGCGCTGGAGCATCGAGGTGGACCCGAACTGCGAGGTGACGACCAGTTCGGCGGCCGCGCACAGCAGGTCGAGGTCGTCGCCGATGTCCTCGTCGATCTCCTTCTTCTGCTTGGTGCCCACGGTGACGTCGTCCCGGAAGACGGGTGCCATCTGATCCTTGCAGTGCTGCACGATCGCCGCGACCTCGCCCTCGGTGACGAAGGCGCCCTGCATGCGCGTGGGCTTGTTGGCCCCCATCGGCAGGAAGAGTCCGTCGCCCTTGCCGATGAGCTTCTCGGCACCGGGCTGGTCGAGGATGACGCGCGAGTCCGCGAGGGACGAGGTGGCGAAGGCGAGCCGGGAGGGCACGTTCGCCTTGATCAGACCGGTGACGACATCGACGGACGGGCGCTGCGTGGCGAGCACCAGATGGATGCCGGCCGCGCGCGCGAGCTGGGTGATGCGCACGATCGAGTCCTCGACGTCGCGCGGCGCGACCATCATCAGGTCGGCGAGCTCGTCGACGATGACCAGGAGGTACGGGTACGGGGTCAGCTCTCGCTCACTGCCCTCGGGCAGCTTGACCTTGCCGTTCCTGATGGCCTCGTTGAAGTCGTCGATGTGCCGGAATCCGAACGCCGCGAGGTCGTCGTAGCGCAGGTCCATCTCCCGTACGACCCACTGCAGTGCCTCGGCGGCCCGCTTCGGGTTGGTGATGATCGGCGTGATCAGGTGCGGGATGCCCTCGTAGGCGGTCAGCTCGACGCGCTTGGGGTCCACGAGGACCATCCGCACGTCCTCCGGGGTCGCCCGGACCATCACCGAGGTGATCAGGCAGTTGATGCACGACGACTTGCCGGAACCGGTGGCTCCGGCGACGAGGACGTGCGGCATCTTCGCCAGGTTGGCCATCACATAGCCGCCCTCGACGTCCTTGCCGAGCGCGACCAGCATCGGATGGTCGTCCTCCGCCGCGTCCGCGAGGCGCAGCACGTCACCGAGGTTGACCATCTCGCGGTCGGTGTTGGGGATCTCGATGCCGACCGCGGACTTGCCGGGGATCGGGCTGATGATCCGCACGTCGGGGCTGGCGACCGCGTACGCGATGTTCTTCGTGAGCGCCGTGATCCGCTCGACCTTCACGGCGGGGCCGAGCTCGACCTCGTAGCGGGTGACTGTCGGCCCGCGGGTGAAGCCGGTGACGGCGGCGTCGACCTTGAACTCCCTGAAGACGTTCTGCAGGGAGGCGACCACCGCGTCGTTGGCCGCGCTGCGTGTCTTGCCGGGGCCGCCGCGCTCCAGGAGATCGAGCGAGGGCAGTGAGTAGGTGATGTCCCCGGAGAGCTGGAGCTGCTCCGCGCGCGGGGGCAGCTCGCGCGGGGCGTCGGGCGCGGCCTTGGTGAGGTCGGGCACGACGGACTCGACCGGCAGTGCCTCCTGCCGGGGCCGCTTGGCGCCCGGTACGACCTTGGCCCGGGCGGCCGGTACCGGCGTCGTCTCCTCGTACCCGTCCCGCTCCACGCTGACGCCCTGCGTGAGATCGGCGACCAGGGGCGAGGGCGGCATCCCGTGCAGCACGGCGCCGTCCAGCGCCGCGGCGGCGGCCGCGGCGACGTCCACGGCGTCCATCGGCCGGTTCATGTCGGGCTGCTGGGCGCCGGGCCGCCGGGGGCGGCTCCGGCGCCTGGTGAGCGCCTCCTGCTCGGCGCTGTCGGGGTCGTACGCCTCGGTGGCGCGCGGGCGCCTGCGGGAGCCCGCCTGGAGCCCGTCGCGCCACTGTTCGTCGTAGCGCTCCTCGTCCTCGGCGAACGCGCCCTCGTCGAAGTCGGCCTGGACGATGCCGAGCTTCTGGCCGAGCAGCCGCAGCCGCTGCGGAATCGCGTTGACCGGGGTCGCCGTGACGACCAGCAGCCCGAAGATCGTGAGCAGCACGAGGAGGGGTACGGCGAGGACGTCGCCCATCGCGTACGTCAGCGGGGTGGACGCACCCCAGCCGATGAGGCCGCCGGCGTCCCTTATCGCCTGCATCCCGTCGCTGCGCGCGGGTGATCCGCACGCGATGTGCACCTGCCCGAGCACGCCGATCACGAGCGCCGAAAGACCGATCACGATGCGGCCGTTCGCCTCGGGCTGCTCGGGGTGCCGGATGAGCCGGGCCGCGATGGTGGCGAGCAGTATCGGGACGAGGAGGTCGAGGCGGCCGAAGGCACCGGTGACCAGCATCTCGACGAGGTCGCCGACGGGGCCGCGCAGATTGGACCAGGTACCCGCCGCGACGATCAGCCCGAGACCGAGCAGCAGGAGCGCGAGTCCGTCCTTGCGGTGCGCCGGGTCGAGCCCCTTCGCGCCCCGCCCTATCCCGCGGAAGGTGGCTCCGACGGCATGCGCGATGCCCAGCCACAGGGCGCGTACAAGTCTGTACACGCCCGCGGTCGGGTTGGGCGCCGGCGCGGGAGCGGGCTTCTTCGCCGCGGCCCTCTTGGCGGGCGCCTTGCCTGCGGCCGCCTTTTTCGCGGGGGCCTTCTTCGCCGGAGCCTTCGTCGGAGCGACCGCCTTCTTCGCGGGCGGCTTCTTGGCTGCGGACTGACGTGGGGCCATGTGTGTGAGGTTACCGGTGGAGACGACAGCGACACGTGTGCCTCCCCCAAGTTCTCGACTTCGCTCGAACAGGGGGAACCCCAGCTTCACCCGATCGTGTCGCCCTTGCCAGGAGGGGAACTGACGCTTCCTCACGCCGTTCCCCTGCCGCCCGACGCGGCCGGGCGGGCTTCAGTTCTGAGACGGCACCGAGGGTGCCCCGCTCCCCGTACCCGGCTCCAGCGCGTCCAGCGCCCTGCGCAGTCCGGTGAGTTTGCGTTCGAGATGAGCGGCGGTGGCGACCGCCGCAGCGTCCGCGGAGTCGTCGTCGAGCTGCTTGGACAGCGCCTCCGCCTGTTCCTCGACGGCCGCGAGCCGTGCCGAGAGTTCGGCGAGGAGTCCGGCGGGCTCCTTGGCCTCACCGAGCACCGCCTTGCCGCCGCCCTCCAACTGGAGCCGCAACAGGGCCGCCTGTTCGCGGAGTTGACAGTTCTTCATGTAGAGCTCGACGAACACCGAGACCTTCGCGCGCAACACCCACGGGTCGAAGGGCTTGGAGATGTAGTCCACCGCGCCGGCCGCGTACCCCCGGAAGGTGTGGTGCGGGCCGTGGTTGATGGCGGTGAGGAAGATGATCGGGATGTCCCGGGTCCGCTCCCGGCGCTTGATGTGCGCGGCGGTCTCGAATCCGTCCATGCCCGGCATCTGAACGTCCAGCAGAATGACCGCGAAGTCGTCCGTGAGCAGCGCTTTGAGCGCTTCCTCCCCGGACGATGCCCGTACCAGTGTCTGATCGAGCGCGGAGAGGATCGCCTCCAGCGCCAACAGATTCTCCGGCCGGTCATCGACCAGGAGGATCTTGGCCTTCTGCACCATGGCCCGCCCTCCTCGCCCCGGCATGGGGCCTCCCCTGTCCGCAGGACTTGGGGAAGCACCGGGCGCCGCCCCAGGGGACGACTCCCTTGCGCCGCCCGTCCTTGTGCCGGTCATGGTATCCGCACCCCGCCTGTCGCCACACCCTGTCACCGTGATGTCACTGTGCACGTAGCAGAAACGCAGCAGGGGACCAGAAGGTTCCCCGTATCCCGTGCTTCTACACGGCTTCGGGCACAGTCAGTCATCCGACGCCGGGCCGCCGTGCCGCACGGTGTCCTGGTGCCCAACAGCACGTGACGGCCACGCATCACCGCATACGAGTCTGTCACCCCTCACGCATCCACTGCGCCATCACGGACAGCAGATGATCGGGATCGACCGGCTTGGTCACGTAGTCCGAGGCACCCGACTCGATCGCCTTCTCCCGGTCGCCCTTCATGGCCTTCGCCGTGAGCGCGATGATCGGCAGTCCCGCGAACTGCGGCATCCGCCGGATCGCCGTGGTCGTGGCATAACCATCCATCTCGGGCATCATGATGTCCATCAGGACGACCGTCACATCGTCGTGCTGTTCCAGGACCTCGATGCCCTCGCGGCCGTTCTCCGCGTACAGCACCGAAAGGCCGTGCTGCTCAAGGACGCTGGTCAGCGCGAAGACATTGCGGATGTCGTCGTCGACGATCAGCACCTTCTCGCCCTCGAAGCGGATGCCCCGCCCCTGCTGCGGTCCCGCGTCCTGCTGGCCCGCGACCGTCCACGGCTCCTGTGCCGCGCCCGCGGCACCCTCCGGCTGTCCGGGGACGGCGGTGCGCTGCTCGGCCGTGGGCAGCGCCCTGCGGCGCCTCCTGAACAGTGCGGCGGGCCCGTTCTGGGCGTCCTGGTACGACTTCACCTCGGCCGGCATCCCGATGTCGTGCAGCTCTGCCTCGGAAGCCAGCAACTCCCCCGCCTCCAGCGTCGGCGCGAGCTGCCCGTAGCCCTGCGGCGGCAGTTCGCTCGGGTGCAGCGGCAGATACAGCGTGAAGGTGGACCCGCGCCCCGGCTCGCTCTGGGCGTAGATCTCGCCGCCCAGCAGCCGCGCGATCTCCCGCGAGATGGAGAGCCCCAGACCCGTGCCGCCGTACTTGCGGCTCGTCGTACCGTCCGCCTGCTTGAAGGCCTCGAAGATCACCCGCATCTTGCTGGCCGCGATCCCGATACCGGTGTCCGTCACGGAGAACGCGATCAGATCGGCGTCAGCGTCCCGCAGCGACCCCGACTCCAGCAGCTGTTCCCTGATGGCCACCGGCACGTCCGCCCCGGCGGGCCGGATCACCAGCTCGACGGCTCCGGAATCGGTGAACTTCACCGCGTTGGACAGCAGGTTGCGCAGCACCTGGAGAAGGCGCTGCTCGTCGGTGTGCAACGTGGCGGGCAGTTCCGGCGAGACCCGTACGGAGAAATCGAGCCCCTTCTCCGCGGTCAGCGGACGGAACGTGGCCTCCACGTAGTCGACGAGCTGGACGAGCGCGATACGGGTCGGCGACACATCCATCTTGCCCGCCTCGACCTTCGACAGGTCGAGGATGTCGTTGATCAGCTGGAGCAGGTCGGAGCCCGCGCCATGGATCGTCTCGGCGAACTCGACCTGCTTCGGGGTGAGATTCGTGTCCGCGTTGTCGGCGAGCAGCTTCGCCAGAATCAGCAGGGAGTTGAGCGGCGTACGCAGCTCGTGCGACATGTTCGCCAGGAACTCGCTCTTGTAGCGCATGGAGACCGCGAGCTGTTCGGCCCGCTCCTCCAGAACCTGCCGGGCCTCCTCGATCTCGGTGTTCTTGACCTCGATGTCGCGGTTCTGCTGGGCCAGCAGTTCGGCCTTCTCCTCCAGTTCCGCGTTCGAGTCCTGGAGCGCCTTCTGTCGGTTCTCCAACTCCGCCGAACGCTCCCGCAGTTGCTCGGTGAGCTCCTGCGACTGCCGGAGCAGTACCTCCGTCTTGGTGTTGACGGAGATGGTGTTGACGCTCGTCGCGATCATCTCGGCGATCTGGTTCAGGAAGTCCTTCTGGATCTGCGTGAAGGGCGTGAAGGACGCCAGCTCGATGACGCCGAGCACGGTCCCCTCGAAGAGCACCGGAAGCACGATGACCTGCGCCGGAGGCGCCTCACCGAGCCCGGAGGAGATCTTCAGATAGCCGCTCGGCGCGTTCTCCACGAGGATCGTGCGCTTCTCCTGCGCGGCCGTCCCGATCAATGCCTCACCGGGCCGGAACGACGTCGGCATGGAGCCCATCGAGTAGCCGTACGACCCGAGCATGCGCAGCTCGTACGCCTCCTCGTCCTCGCTGCCCGCGTCCTTGCCGTCGACCAGCGGCATCGAGAGGAAGAACGCGCCGTGCTGGGCCGAGACGACCGGCGTCAGCTCGCTCATGATCAGCGAGGCCACGTCGTCGAGGTCGCGGCGCCCCTGCATCAGCGCGGAGATGCGGGCGAGGTTGCCCTTCAGCCAGTCCTGTTCCTTGTTGGCGATGGTGGTGTCGCGCAGGTTGGCGATCATCTTGTTGATGTAGTCCTGAAGTTCCTGGATCTCGCCGGAGGCATCCACGTCGATCTTCAGGTTCAGGTCGCCGCGGGTCACCGCGGTCGCCACGCGGGCGATGGCACGCACCTGCCGGGTCAGGTTCCCGGCCATCTCGTTCACCGACTCGGTGAGGTCGCGCCAGGTGCCGTCGACGTCGCGGACCCGCGCCTGACCGCCCAACTGGCCCTCCGTGCCCACCTCGCGGGCGACTCGGGTGACCTCCTCCGCGAAGGACGACAGCTGGTCGACCATCGTGTTGATGGTGGTCTTCAGCTCCAGGATCTCGCCGCGCGCGTCGATGTCGATCTTCTTGGTCAGATCGCCCTTGGCGATGGCCGTGGTGACCATCGCGATGTTGCGCACCTGGCCGGTCAGGTTGGACGCCATCCCGTTCACCGACTCGGTGAGGTCCTTCCACGTGCCGGACACGCCCGGTACGCGCGCCTGGCCGCCGAGGATGCCGTCCGTGCCCACCTCGCGGGCCACCCGGGTCACCTGGTCGGCGAACGAACTCAGCGTCTTCACCATCGTGTTGACGGTGTCGGCCAGCTGCGCGACCTCGCCGCTCGCCTCGACCGTGACCTTCTTCGTGAGGTCGCCGTTCGCCACCGCCGTCGCGACCTGCGAGATGTTCCGCACCTGGTTGGTCAGGTTGTTGGCCATCACGTTGACGTTGTCGCTCAGGTCCTTCCAGATACCGGTGACACCCGGCACCCGCGCCTGACCGCCCAGGTTGCCCTCGGTGCCCACCTCGCGGGCCACCCGGGTCACCTGCTCGGCGAAGTTGGACAGCTGGTCCACCATCGTGTTGACGGTGGTGACCAGTTCGAGGATCTCGCCCTTGGCGTCGACGGTGATCTTCTTCGACAGGTCGCCCTTGGCGACCGCGGTCGTCACCTCGGCGATGTTGCGCACCTGGATGGTCAGGTTGTTGGCCATGAAGTTCACGGACTGGGTGAGGTCCTTCCAGGTGCCGGAGACACCCTGCACCTCGGCCTGCCCGCCGAGGATGCCCTCCGTGCCCACCTCGCGGGCCACCCGCGTCACCTGCTCGGCGAAGTTCGAGAGCTGGTCCACCATCGTGTTGAGGGTGTTCTTCAGCTCCAGGATCTCGCCGCGCGCGTCCACGTCGATCTTCTGCGACAGGTCACCGCGGGCCACCGCGGTCGCGACCTGCGCGATGTTGCGCACCTGCGCGGTGAGGTTGCCGGCCATGCCGTTCACCGAATCGGTCAGGTCGCGCCACACACCGGCGACTCCGGGCACCTGTGCCTGACCGCCGAGGCGGCCCTCCGTGCCCACGTCACGGGCCACCCGCGTCACCTGGTCGGCGAACGCGGAGAGCTGGTCGACCATCGTGTTGATGGTGTTCTTCAGCTCCAGGATCTCGCCGCGCGCGTCCACGTCGATCTTCTGCGACAGATCACCGCGGGCCACCGCCGTGGTGACCTGGGCGATCTGCCGGACCTGTGAAGTCAGGTTCCCCGCCATGAAGTTGACGGAGTCGGTGAGTTCCTTCCAGGTGCCGGACACACCGTCCACGCGGGCCTGGCCGCCGAGCCGGCCCTCCGTGCCCACGTCACGGGCCATCCGCGTCACCTGGTCGGCGAAGCTCGACAGCTGGTCCACCATCGTGTTCACGGTGTTCTTCAGTTGGAGCATCTCGCCGGAGACGTCGACGGTGACCTTCTGCGACAGATCACCGTTGGCGACCGCCGTGGTCACCTGGGCGATGTTGCGCACCTGGCCCGTCAGGTTCTGGAACGCCGTGTTGACGGAGTCCGTGAGGTCCTTCCAGGTACCGGCCACACCCGGGACCTGGGCCTGGCCGCCCAGCTCGCCTTCGACGCCGACCTCGCGCGCCACCCGCGTGACCTCGACACCGAACGACGACAGCTGGTCGACCATCGTGTTGACGGTGTTCTTCAGCTCCAGCATCTCGCCGGCGACCTGCACGCTGACCTTCTGCGACAGATCACCGTTGGCCACCGCGGTCGTCACGGCGGCGATGTCACGCACCTGGGTGGTGAGGTTCCGGAAGACCGTGTTGACCGAGTCCGTGAGGTCCTTCCACGTTCCCGCCGCGCCCGGCACATTCGCCTGACCGCCGAGCCGTCCCTCGCCACCGACCTCGTTGGCGACGCGGGTGACCTCGTCGGCGAACGTCCGCAGCGTCTCGGTCATCTGGTTGATCGTCTCGGCGAGCTGCGCGACCTCGCCGCGCGCGGAGACGGTCACCTTCTGCGACAGGTCACCGCTCGCGACCGCCGTGGTCACCTGAGCGATCCCGCGCACCTGGGCCGTGAGGTTGCCGGCCATGAGGTTCACCGAATCGGTGAGGTCCTTCCACACGCCGGCCACACCGGGCACCTGCGCCTGACCGCCCAGCTCGCCCTCGGTACCCACCTCACGGGCGACGCGTGTCACCTCGGAGGAGAACGAGGACAGCTGGTCCACCATCGTGTTGACGGTGTTCTTCAGCTCCAGCATCTCGCCGGCCACGTGAACCGTGACCTTCCGCGACAGGTCACCCTTGGCGACGGCCGTCGTCACGAGAGCGATGTCACGCACCTGAGCGGTGAGCCGGTACGCCATCGTGTTGACCGAGTCCGTGAGATCCTTCCACGAACCGGACATACCGCGCACCCGGGCCTGGCCGCCCAGCTTGCCCTCGGTACCCACCTCACTGGCCACCCGCGTGACCTCGTCGGTGAACGTCGACAGCTGGTCGACCAGATTGTTGACGGTCCGACCGACCTTCAGGAACTCACCGCGCAGCGGATGCCCGTTGCCGTCCGCGGCCTGCGCGCGCAGGTCCATCCGCGGCGACAGATCGCCCTCCGCGACAGCGGACAGTACCCGGCCGACTTCGGAGACAGGCCGTACGAGATCGTCCACCAGCGCGTTCGACGCGTCGATCGCGGCCGCCCAGGCACCCTCGCCGGCGCCCGTCTCCAGCCGCTCCGTGAGCTTTCCCTCACGGCCCACCACGCGCCGTACCCGAGACAGCTCGCCCGTCAGATGCAGATTGCGGTCGGCGACCTCGTTGAAGACCGCCGAGATCTCGGACATCACGCCGTCACCGGAAACGGTGAGCCGCTTGCGGAAGTTGCCGTCCCGCATCGACAACAGGGCCGCCAGCAACCGGTTCAGGGCCGCCGTGTCCACCTCGGTGGTGCCAGTGCGCGGTGTGCGCCCGCTGTTCAGGGACTGTCCGCCTTTCGCGCGCGTCCTACCGCCCCGCGTCGCTGCGCCAGACTCCACTGTGTCCCTCCCGCAAGGGTCGACCAATACTGCTCGGCGTACTCGGGTACTTCTGTTCGTGGTGCGGGGAAGGTATTCGACCTGCCCGGACCTTCTTCTGCAGCCTGCCCAGTGTTTCACCCCGGCTGAACCAGGCCATAACAGTTCGGCAGCTTCGCACATCGTCCGCACACCCTCGGTACGGAACTCCGGCCCTGGCCGAGGCAACCACATGCACCTGCCGGAACGGAAACAACGGACTCTTCCAGACGGAAACACTCGTGACCGGCATCCGCGGGGGCGGCGAAGGTAAGTAACCTTGCATGCGGCTGTCCAGCCGTGCCGGTCCCGTCCGGCCTGGGCGGTGGCACGAGTACGAGCGGGCAGGCAGGCATCGGAGGGGCACCGCACCATGACCACCGGACTGCATCCTGGAGGTACGCCTCAGGATCCCCGGCCGACGGGGAACCACGCTCTGCCCACGCAGGAGCGGGTCGGCCAGGGAATCCCGCATGCCGACAACCGGACAGGGAGTTCTGTGATCACCGCGCGCGCGGCCGCCAGTTTCGAACCCGTGGGACGGTCCGTCGCGACCGCCCGCTCGTTCGTCCGGGACACGCTCCAGGGCTGGGGCTTCGCCGACATCGTCGACGACGCCGTCGTTCTGACCAGCGAACTGGTCACCAATGCCGTCGTGCACGCGGGCACCTCCGCCGACGTTCTGTGTCTGCGCAGCGACGACGGTGTGCGCATCGAGGTGGCGGACCACTACCCGGAACGCGAGATCCCACTCCAGGCGACGGCCGTCAGCATGGGCAGCCCGGACCGCGAGGGCGGCCGCGGCCTCCAGCTCTGCGCCGCCCTCGCCGCCCGCTGGGGCGTCGACTACACGCCCACCCGCAAGCAGGTCTGGTTCCAGCTCGACCTCCCCGAGCGCGCGATCGGCACCCGCGCCGCCGGCCCCTCGCTGCCCGCCGACCTCCTCCCCCTGGCCGACGGCCGGGTACGCGTGGCGGTCGTCCAGATCGACCGGACGGGCGCCATCAACGCCTGGAACGAGGACGCCGAGGAACTCTTCGGGTACGCGGCCGAGCAGGTCACGGGCAAGCCGCTCACCGACCTCGCGGCCTGGCCGCACACCCCCGGCACCAGTACCGGCATCGTCGAGGCACTCCAACTCTCCCGCTGGGAAGGCAGTTACGGCGTCCGCTGCGCCGACGGCCGCGTCACACCGGTGTACGCCTCACACCTGCGGGTCCGCGACACGAGCGGCGAGCCGTCCACCGTCTGCCTCCTCGTACGCGACCACGAACGCGCCGTCCTGCAGACCCCGTTGCGCGGGCCCGCCTCCGACTCGGGCAGCCACTCCGAGGGCCAGGCCACGGATCCCTTCGAGGTCTTCATCGGATCGCCGGCCCCGGACGACCTCGACGGCCTGCTCCAGCGCACGGTGGAGCGGGCCCGCGACATGCTCGACGGCGACTCCGCCTTCCTGCTCCTCGCGACCGACGACGAAACGGAGTTGGAGGTACGCGCCTCCACGGGCCTGCCCTCCGCGCGCCAGCGCTTCGCCCGCGTCCCCGTCGAGGCGGGCCCCGGACGCTACGGCTCGGCCCGGATGCCCGCCGTCCACGAGGACCTGATGGTCGTCCCCGGTGCCGTACCGCTCCTCGGTGGCACCGGCATGCGCTCGGTCGTCACCGTCCCGCTCAAGGTCGAGGGCCGCCTGACCGGCTCCCTCGGCGTCGCGGCCGAATCACCCGGCCGCTACTCCAACGAGGAGGCCCTGCGCCTCCAGTTCGCCGCCGACCGCATCGCCCTGGCGGTGGAATCGGCCCGGCTCGGCGAGCTGGAACGCCTGCGCCGCGGCTCGCTGTCCTTCCTCGTCGAGGCCTCCGACCTGCTCGCCGGCACCCTGGACCGCGACCAGACGCTCGCCCTCATGGCCCAGATGACGGTCCCGACCCTGGCCACCTGGTGCGCCGTGTACACGATCGCCGACCAGGCCTCCGAGCCGTACCTCTCGTACGTCCTGCACGAGGACGAGGAACTCATCGACGGCCTCAAGGCGTTGCTCTCGAAGATCGCCCCGCCGGACCCGGTACCCACCCCGGGCGCCCGCGTCTGGTCGGCCCCGGCCGCAGCGGCTCACGAGGCGGCCCTGCGGACGTCCATGCGCAGCCTGGGCCTCGGCGAACAGGCGTCTGTGAGCTCCGGCATCGGTACGACGCTGGCCACGGCCGCGGCGGTCGGCGGCGAGACCGTCGTCCTTCCCCTGGTGGCCCGCAACCGCGTCATCGGCATGCTGACCCTCGGCAAGCCGTCGGACGAGCATTTCCGCCAGGAAATCCTGGAGTTGGCCGAGGATCTCTCCCGACGAGCGGCCCTCGCCCTGGACAATGCCCGCCTGTACTCGGAGCGCACGGCCATCAGCCAGTCCCTCCAGCGCAGCCTCCTGCCCCCGGAACTCCCGCAGATCGAGGGCGTCGAGGTCGAGGTCATCTACCGCGCGGCCGGCGAGGGCAACGAAGTCGGCGGCGACTTCTACGACCTCTTCCCGATCCGCGACGGCGCGTACGGCTTCGCCATCGGCGACGTCTGCGGTACGGGCCCGGAGGCGGCCGCGGTCACCGGCCTGGCCCGGCACGCACTGCGCCTGCTGGCCCGCGAGGGCTACGGCGGCCCCGCGGTCCTGGAGCGGCTGAACTCCGCGATCCTCGACGAGGGCGCCCGCAGCCGCTTCCTGACCCTGCTCTACGGCGAGTTGTGGCCCCAGGAGGACGGCAGCGCCGTCCTGAAGGTCGTCTGCGCCGGCCACCCGCTCCCGCTGCGTCTGCGCCAGGACGGCACGGTCGAACCGGCCGCCGAACCGCAGCCGCTCCTCGGTGTCATGGAGGACCTGGAGCTGTACGAGCAGACGGTCACGCTCGATCCGGGCGATGTCCTGCTCTGCGTCACGGACGGCGTCACGGAACGCCGCGAGGGCACCCGCATGCTCGGCGACGACGGCCTCACGGACGTCCTCACCACGTGCACGGGGCTGACGGCCGGCGCCGTCGCCGCTCGCATCATGCGCGCGGTCGAACGCTTCGCCTCCGACGCCCCGTCGGACGACATGGCGATTCTGGCGATGCGTGTCCCGGGCCTTCAGACGGACTGAGGCCGCACGGACCGAGGCCCCACGGGCCGAGGCTCCGTCGGCCCAGGACATGCGAAAGGCCCCCGCCCACAAGGGCGGAGGCCTTTTCTGTCTGAGCCCCCCAACGGAATCGAACCGTTGACCTTCTCCTTACCATGGAGACGCTCTGCCGACTGAGCTAGGGGGGCCTGTCGCCTTATCGAGGTTTCCCTCGCGGCAACGAGATAGATCATACCCCGAACCGAACCGTGCTCCCAACCAGTCCGGCCCAGATCAGATGGCCCGGAGCAACCTGCTCGGATCAGTGGGCCGGCGTCAGAAGGCCGGTTGCAGCAATCCGCCGAGCGCGTTGCACGCGGAGACGATCCGCTGCATCTCCCGCTTCGTCAACGCCCCGTCCACAGGCAGCGAAAGAGTCTCGTCGGCCGCCCGCTCGGTCTCGGGGAGCTGTACGTCCCGCCGGAACCCGGGCAAGCGGTGCACCGGCGTCTTCACCGGCACCCGGCACTCGACTCCCCTGGCCCGTACGGCCCGTGCGAAGGCGTCCCGGTCCGGACGCCCGTTCCCCGGCACCCGAACGACGTACTGCTGATAGGTGTGTCCGTCGCCGCTGACCGGTGTCCGTACGCCGCTCAGCCGGCCGTCGAGGTAGGCGGCCCGCTCCCTGCGCTGCGCGATCTCGTCGTACGGCGCCTCGGACTCGCCCTGCTCCAGGACCAGCAGCTCATGGCGCTGCCCCAGTTCCCACAGCCGCATCATGTCGGCAGTCCGCCCGAAGCGGTGCACGACAACGAGCGCCGCCGTTTGGGGAGTTATGACGGCCTCGATCGCGTGGGGGTCGAGGCAGTACGTCGTCGGGTCTATGTCGGCGAAGACGACCGTGGCGCCGGCCTGGGCCACGGCGTCGGCGACCTCCACGTTTCCGAAGGCCGGAACGATGACCTCGTCACCGGCTCCGACGCCCGCGGCTCTGAGCATTGCAGCAGTACCCATGGGGCGGATATTGGTCGCGCAACGTGAACTCCGAGTGACGCAAAACAAAAAAGAGCTGGTCCCCGAACCGAAGTTCGGGGACCAGCTCTCTAAATTTTGTTCGGCGGCGTCCTACTCTCCCACAGGGTCCCCCCTGCAGTACCATCGGCGCTGTGAGGCTTAGCTTCCGGGTTCGGAATGTAACCGGGCGT